>DASXMO010000202.1:0-4684 GCA_036495605.1 Solirubrobacteraceae bacterium | reverse complement strand
ACATGTGCCCAGCGCTGGAGACCCGCACATGTGTGCGGGTCTCAGGTGGGGCCGCATGCGGCCCCACCGGCCTCGCCACATGTGGCGAGGTCCACCGACCATCTAGGCTGGACTCGTGCATCTCAAGCGCGTGATCCCCTGCCTCGACGTCGACGGCGGCCGCGTGGTCAAGGGCGTCGAATTCGTGGACATCCGCGACGCCGGCGACCCGGTGGAGCTGGCCGCGCACTACGACCGCGAGGGCGCCGACGAGCTCGTGTTCCTCGACATCACCGCCACGCACGAGCGCCGCGAGACGATCGCCCAGCTCGCGCGGCGCACCGCCGACGAGGTGTTCGTGCCGTTCACCATCGGCGGCGGCATCCGCTCGGTGCAGGACGCCCAGGTGGTGCTCGACGCGGGCGCCGACAAGGTCTCGATCAACAGCGCCGCGCTGAAGCGCCCCGAGCTGATCGAAGAGATGGCGCGCGTGTTCGGCTCGCAGTGCGTCGTGCTCGCGGTCGATGCCAAGCGCATCGGTGATCCGGGCGCGACTCCGGCTGCGAACGGCGACGGTGATCGTGACGGGCACGGCAATCGCGATGGTCAGCGCGATGGCGATGCGCATTGGGAGGCCTATCTCGCCGGCGGGCGCACGCCGACCGGGCGCGACGTGCTCGACTGGACGCGCGAGGCCGTGGACCGCGGGGCGGGGGAGATCCTGCTGACGAGCATCGACCGCGACGGAACCTCCGATGGGTACGAGCTCGAGCTGACCGCAGCCGTCAGCGCGGCCGTGGGGGTGCCCGTGATCGCATCCGGAGGCGCCGGCGAGCTCGAGCACCTCACCGAGGCGCTGCGCGCGGGCGCCGACGCGGCGCTGTGCGCTTCGATCTTCCACTACGGCCGCTTCACCATCGCCGAGGCCAAGGCCCACCTGATCGCCGCGGGCGTCCCCGTGCGCACCGCCTGAGGACGTCCACCGGGAGTCGATCGCGAAGATGGGCGAGCACACATTCGACGCGAGCGCCATACCCGAGGGCCTGCGCGAGCTGCCGGGTGGCCCCGAGCTGCTCGATCTCGCCCGCGGGCGGACCGATGTGGCGCTCGTGGGCGGCGCCGTGCGCGACCTGATGCTCGATCGCGCCCCGCGCGAGCTCGACGTCGTGGTCGGCGGAGACCATCCGACCTTCGCACCCGCATTCCGCTTCGCCCGCGAGCTGGCCGCGCGCCTGGGCCCATGCGCGAAGATCGATGAGCACGAGCGTTTCGGCACCGCGCTCGTCACCTGCGACGGTGCCCGGGTCGACATCGCGGGGGCCCGCCGCGAGCGTTACGAGGCCCCCGGCGCGCTCCCGCTGGTGGCGCCCGCGACCCTCGAGCGGGACCTGCTGCGGCGAGACTTCACCGTCAACGCGATAGCCGTTACCCTTGAGGGCAAGCGCCCCGGAGAGGCGCACGCGCCGCCCGGCGCGCTCGAAGACCTGCGAGCCGGGCGACTGCGTGTGCTGCACGACGCGAGCTTCCTCGACGATCCCACACGCCTGCTGCGCCTCGCGCGGTACGCCGCGCGCTTGGGGTTCGAGATCGAGCCCGAAACCTCCGCTCTGGTAACTCGCGCGCTGAACGCTCGCGCATTGGAGACGGTCTCGGGCGCGCGCATCGGCGCCGAGCTGCGCCTCGCCGCCGGCGAACCAGACGCGGTCGGGTCCTTCGCGCGGATGGACCGTATGGGCCTGCTGAGCGCCCTGCACCCGCGCCTGCGCTTCGATCGCGCCGCGATCGAGCGCGCCCTCGCGCTGCTGCCCAGCGACGGACGCCGCGATCTGCTGATCCTCGCCGCGCTCACCCTGCCCCTCGCGCTGCGCGCCGACGATCCTCAAGCCGAGCTCACGGCGCTGCTCGACCGCTTGGAGTTCACCGCGCCCGACCGCGAGCGCGTGGTCGCCTCCGCCGGCGCCGTGCGGCAGCTCGCGAATGTGCTCGCCGCCGCCGCCGCCGCCGCGGCCGGCGATGGCGGCGCGGCTCGCCCGTCGCGATTGCGCGCCGCGCTCGCCGCCGTCCCCGTCGAGGGGATCGCGCTCGCCGGCGGCGTAAGCGCGCGCTGTGCCGAGCCCGCCGGCCGCTGGCTCGGCGAGCTCCGCGAGGTGACCCTGTCGATCACCGGCGAGGATCTCCTCGCCGCCGGCATACCCGAGGGCCCCGAGATCGGGCGCCGGCTCGACGCGGCGCTCGATCGCAAGCTCGACCGCGAGATCTCCGGCGGGCGCGAAGCCGAGCTCGCGGCCGCGCTCGAGGCGCGCGCATGAGCTTCTCGGAACGATCACCTCGACCAAAAGCCGCGCGCGAGGGTTCCTCGGCCGCGGTCGCCGTGCTCCGGGAGCCGCACGCGTGAGCTCCTCCGACGCTCCCGCTGCGCCCGAAGGGCTGAGCTTTGAGCTGCCCGGCGGCGGTCGCGCGCTGTTCACGACGCGTGCCGATGGCAACCTCTCCTCGGTCGGCGGCCTCGACCACGAGCGGGGCCTGCAAGCGCGCGAGCGCCTGCGCGACCGGCTCGGGCTGAGCGTCCTCGCCCGGGGCTATCAGGTGCACGGCACGTTCATCCGGTGCATCCGCGAGCCCGCAGACCTCCCCGCACACGCCGACACCGACGCCGCGCAGCCGCCGATCGAGGCCGACGGACACGCCACCAGCATCGCCGGGGTCGGCGTGATGGCGCTCGGCGCCGACTGCCTGCCGGTCGCGCTCGGCGGCGCCGGCGCGGTCGCGATGGTGCACGCCGGCTGGCGCGGACTGGCCGCGGGCGTGCTCGAGGAGGGCGTGCTCGCGCTGCGCGCCCTCGGCGTCGAGGGCGAGATCGCGGCGATCGTCGGACCCGGCGCGGGACACTGCTGCTACGAGGTCGGTCCCGAGGTGCACGCGGCATTCGGAGGCGTCGGGGCTGCTGGGGCCGCCGGAACCACCGGAACCACCGGAGCGGGCGGGGCCGGCGCACCCGCCGATGATTCACACGTCCGCACGGGCGGCGCCGCCGAGGCGTGCGGCACACCGATCGACCTGCGCGCGATCGTCCGCTCGCGACTGAGAGCGGCCGGTGTGCTCGACGTACGCGACGCGCACATGTGCACTATTTGCGACGAGCGCTTCTACTCGCACCGCCGCGAAGGCGCCGACGCCGGCCGCAATGGGGGAGTGGCGTGGTTGAACCCATCCCCATAACCGACCCCGAGCGTGTTCGCGCCCGTCTCGCGGACATCCGCGAGCAGGTCACCGACGCCGCTGGTCAAGCCGGCACAGCCCCAGGCGCGGTCGAGATCCTGGCCGCGACGAAGTACGTGCGCAGCGAGGATCTGCCCACGCTCGCCGCCGCCGGGGTCAAGCTCGTGGGGGAGAACCGCGCGAGCGATCTCGCGGCACGCGCCGAGACCTACGGTGGGCTGTTCGCGTGGGACTTCATCGGCACGCTGCAATCGCGGCGAGTGCGCACGATCCTGCCGCACGTGCGCCTGATCCACTCCGTCGCCTCCACCTCGGCGCTGCGCGAGCTCGAGCGCCATCGCGCGCTCGCCCATCCCGAGCTGGCGATCCTGATCGAGGTCAACATCGCCCGCGAGCCCGGCAAGTCGGGCATCGCGCCCGAGGAACTCGACGCCCATCTCGAGCGGGCTCCCGTCCCGGTTGTGGGCCTGATGTGCATGCCGCCGCTCGCCTCAGACCCTGAGCAGAGCCGCCGCTGGTTCGCGGCCACGCGCGAGCTCGCCAGTGCTCGCGGGCTCTCGCGGCTGTCGATGGGAACCTCCCAGGACTACCTCGTCGCGGTCCAAGAGGGCGCCACGATAGTGCGCATAGGCACGAGCCTGTATTCTTAGAGTCTCACGCGGCAGCGCCCGATGGCTGGCATTAGCAGGGATTCTCGCCCTCCGCGCGAACTCCGCACCTGTACCTATGGCTTTCCGAGACTCCTGGCATCGCGCACTCGTCTACTTCGGCCTCGCCGAGGAGTACCACGACGACTACGACGACGAACCCGTCGGGCCGGGCTCCGAACCTGACGTCGAGGATCGCTATCGCGAGCGTCCCAACGTCCGGCGCCTGCGCCGCCGCCGCGACGAGTTCGACGACATCTTCGCCGAGGACGAGCAGCCGCGCGCGCGCTCGGCCACCGCGCTGCGTTCCGTGCGCAGCGGGGCCGGGAATGGCAACGGCGACGTGCGCGTCCACCTGGTCGTGCCCAAGTCCTTCAACGACGCCCAGCAGATCGCCGACCGCTTCAAGGACTCCGTCCCAGTGATCCTCAACCTCCAATCTTCGGAAACCGAGCTCTCCAAGCGGCTCATCGACTTCGCCTCCGGTCTCACCTACGCGCTCGACGGAGGCATGCAGCGGATCGCCGACAAGGTCTTCATGCTCACCCCCCGCAACGTCGAGATCTCCGCCGAGGAGCGGGCAAGGTTGATCGAGAAGGGCTTCTTCAACCAGTCCTGAGCGCCGATAGCCGGCGCCTCGCGGCGTCCTCGGTCGCTCGCGTGCTGTTCGCACGCCACGCTCCCTGCGTCCTGGCGAGGCTTGGCTCTCGACACTCAGGAGCGCGGGGGAAGACACCCCAGGTAGGCTGAGCGACGATGAAGATAGGACTGATCGGGGCAGGGACCATGGCTCGTGCGCTCGCACGCGGGTGGGGGACGCCAGTACTCTGCGCCGACCG
>DASXMO010000201.1:0-7477 GCA_036495605.1 Solirubrobacteraceae bacterium | reverse complement strand
GACCCCGCGCATGCGCGGGGTCGCCGGCCGGTACATGTACCGGCCGGAACACGACAGGTCGTACTGGCCCTGCTGCGCAAGGAGCTGCTCGTGGAGCTGCGCACGCTCGAGTCGGTCCCGGGCATGTCGCTGTTCGCGGTGAGCACCCTCGTCGTGTTCCACTTCGCGCTGCAGCGCTCCACCGTCGACGGCGACCTGGCCGCGGGGGTGCTGTGGGTGACGCTGCTGTTCGCGGCGATGCTCGGGCTCAACCGGCTGTTCGTCGCGGATGCCGAGCAGGGCGGGTTCGACGGGTTCCTGCTCGCGCCCGTGGACCGCACGGCGATGCTGCTCGCGAAGGCCCTGACACTGCTCGCCTACCTGCTCGTGCTCGAGATCGTGGCCGTGCCAGCGTTCGCGCTGCTACTGCTCGGACCGCCGCTCGGGCCGGCGCTCGGCGGTCTCGTGGCGGTCCTCGCGCTCGCCGACGTGGGGCTCGCGTTGATCGGCACGCTGATCGCCGCGCTCGCCGTGCGCACGCGCGCGCGTGACCTGCTGGGGCCGCTGCTCGCGTTGCCGCTGCTCGTCCCGATCGTCATCGCGGGCGCCCGTGCGAGCTCACCCCTGCTGAGCGCCGGCCACGTCGGCGCGCTCAGTGGACGCTGGCTGGCGGTGCTCGCGCTCTATGATCTGGTGTTCGGGCTGATCGCCTACGCCGTTTTCGACTTCCTGCTGGAGGACTGACCCCTGAGAGCCCCGGGACTGCGCACACTGAGCATCCTCACGGTCGCCGCGATGGGCATCGCCCTGTGCCTCGTGTTCTTCTACGCCCCGATCGAACTCGAAGAAGGGCTCCTGCAGAAGATCTTCTACCTGCACGTGCCCCTCGCGATCATCTCCCTCTGCGGGTTCGTGCTCGGCGGGATCATGGCGATCGCGCACCTGCGCACGCGCGATCGCAACTGGGACCTGCGCTCCTACGTGACGATCCACATGAGCCTCATCTTCGGCGTCGCCGTGCTGCTGACCGGCTCGATCTGGGCGCGCGGCTCGTGGGGGCACTGGTGGGTGTGGAGCGAGCCCACGCTCGTCTCCTACCTGATCGTGTTCCTGCTGTATGCGACCTATCAGCCGCTGCGCTTCGCGATCGAAGACCCCGAGCGCCAGGCCCGCTATGCGTCGGTGTTCGCGATCGTCGCCGGCGCGTTCGTGCCGCTGAACTTCCTCGCCGTGCGCCTCTCCACCTCCTACCTGCACCCGCGCGTGCTCGGCTCCTCCGCGAACCTGCCCGGTTCGATGCGCTTTACGTTCCTCGTCTCGCTCGCGGCGATCGCGCTGCTGTTCGCGACGCTCTGCTCATACGAGCTCACGGCCAAGCGCACGCGCATGCTGCTGCGCTCGCGCAGTCGCATCCTGGGGTACCGCTGATGATCGCGATGCTCGCGAACGCGCTGCCCGAGAACACCGGCGACGGCTACGTCGCGGCCGCCTACATCGTTTTCTTCGTCCTGCTGATGGTCTACCTCGCGATCATGGCCCTGCGCCTCAGCCACGTGCAGCGCGATCTGCGCAACCTGCAGGCGCGCACGCAGGAGTCCGCACGACAGGACGAAACCGCCGACCGGGGGGCGGCGGGTGCAGCGCAGGGCGGCCAGGAGGCCGGCGGCGACACGCGCGGACGCGACGGGCAGACACTGGAGCGTGAGCCGGCATGAGTGAGCTGCTGGCGCTGGGCATCTCCCACAAGACGGCGCCCGTGGCGCTGCGCGAGCGGCTGGCCTTCACCGAGCCGCAGGCGCGCGAGTTCGCGCAGTCGGCGCTCGCCACCTCGGAGGTGCGCGAGGCGGTCGTGATCTCGACGTGCAACCGCACCGAGGTCTACCTCGTAGTAGGAGACTCCGTGCGCGCCGAGGGCGACGTGCTCGGCCTGCTCGCCCAGCGCGCGGAGATCCGCCCGACCGAGCTCGCCGACGCGATCTACTCGCCGCGCAACTGCGACGCCGCGCGCCAGCTCTACCGCGTGACGGCGGGCCTCGAGTCGATGATCGTCGGCGAGGCCGAGATCCAGGGCCAGGTCAGGCGCGCACACGAGTCCGCCCTGGCCGCCGGCTGCACGGGGCCGCTCTCCAACCGCTTGTTCGCTGCGGCGCTTACGACCGGCAAGCGCGTGCGCTCGGAGACCGCGATCGGCGCGGGCCGCGCGAGCGTGCCGTCGGTCGCGGTCGATCTCGCGCAGACCGTGCTCGGCGGGCTGGCCGACCGTCACGTCGTGATCCTCGGCGCGGGCGAGACCAGCGAGCTGACCGCGCGCGCTCTCGCGGAGCAGGGCGCGGGCACGATCTTCGTTGCCAACCGCCACGCCGACCGCGCGCTGCACCTCGCCGAGCGCTTCGGCGGATCGGTCGTCGGGCTCGACGGGCTGCCCGAGCAGCTCGCGCGCGCGGACATCGTGCTCTCCTCGACCGCCTCCCCGCACCCGATCGTCGGGCGCGAGGAGCTCGCCGAGGTGATGCGCGAGCGCGGCACCCGCGACAGGGGGGCTCCACTGCTGCTGATCGACATCGCCGTGCCCCGCGACATCGACCCGGGCTGCTCCGAGCTTGCGGGCGTGAGCCTGTATGACATCGACGACCTGCAGGCCGTGGTCGCGCGCAACCTCGACACCCGCGCCAGCGAGATCCCGCGCGCGCAGGCGATCGTCGAGGAGGAGATCCTGCGCTTCGCCCGCTGGCTCGGCCAGCTCGACGTGCTGCCGACGGTCAGCGCGCTGCGCGAACACGGCGCCGCGCTGGTCGAGCAGGTGCTCGCCGAGAACGAGGGCCGCTGGGAGTCGGCCTCGACGCGCGACCTCGCGCGCGTGGAAGCGATCGCGCGCGCCGTCATGAGCCGGCTGCTGCACGAGCCCACGATCCGCCTGCGCAGCCACGGCGAGCGCGGGCACGCCAACATCGAGCTCGTGCGCGAGCTGTTCGGCCTCAGCGACGACGAGCCCGACGCGCGCACCGCCGCGGCGGCGGCCGAGATCGGCGAGGCGCCCGACAACGTGCGCCAGCTCTCGCGCCCGGCCCGCGCCGGCGGCTCATCCGGCGCGTCCTGACGCCGCGGCGATGAGCGCACCGGGAGCTCTGCGCATCGGCACCCGCGCCAGCGCGCTCGCGCTCGCGCAGACGCGGGGGATCGCCGAGTTGCTCGCGGGCTGCGGCCTCGTGGCGCCCGAGATCGTGCCCCTCACCACCAGCGGCGACCGCGACGCGGGGACGGGCAATGACGCGCGTGCGGACGATAAGTCTCGCTGGGTCGACACGATCGAGGATGCGCTGCTCGCCGGTGAGATCGACCTCGCGGTGCACTCCGCCAAGGATCTCCCCGGCGAGCTCGCCGCCGGCCTGCAGCTGCTCGGGGCGCCGCCGCGCGCGCGGGTCGAGGATGTGTTGCGCTTCGCCCGCGACGGACGCGACGGCGAAGGCGCTCCGCCGGGACTGGAAGGGCTGCGCGAGGGCGCGCGCGTCGGCACGAGCAGCATCCGTCGCGCGGCGCAGCTGCGCGCCGCGCGCGCGGACCTCGACATCGTGACGATCGCCGGCAACGTCGACACGCGACTGCGCAAGCTCGAGCATGGTGATCTCGACGCGATCGTGCTCGCCCGCGCCGGGCTGCAGCGACTCGGCCGCGAGTCGGAGATCGGCGCAGTGCTCGACCCCGCGCTGTTCGTGCCCGCGCCCGGCCAGGGCACGCTCGCTCTGGAGGCGCGCGACGACGACGCCCGCGTGGCGGAGGCCGTGGAGGCGATCCTCGATGTGGACACCTCCGCCTGCCTGCAGGCCGAGCGCGCCCTCGCGCGGGCGCTCGACGCCTCCTGCCACACGCCACTCGGAGCCCACGCGCAGGCCGCCGGCTGCGGCTGCTACGGCCTGCGCGCCTGGGTCGGCCTGCCCGACGGCTCTGCCTGGGTGGCGGACGAGCTGCTCGGCGGGTTCTACGACCCGACCGAGCTGGGGACGCGCATGGCCGAGCGCATGAGCGCCGCCGGCGCGCGCGAGCTACTGCACCGGGCACAGGAGATGGCGGTCGCGGGTGCCTGATGAGCTGCCCTCACGCTAACCTGTGGACATGAGCGATCCGCTGAACCTGACGATCGTCTACGAGCCCGACGAGGATGGCTGGATCATGGTCTCGATCCCCGAGGTCCCCGGCGTTCTCAGTCAGGGTCGTACGCGTGAGGAAGCTCGGGAGATGGTGCTGTCGGCCTTGAACGACTGGTTGCGCTTCTACGTTCAGGACCAAGCCAGCGAAAAGCTGGATGTGATCCCGGCGAACGCCGATACCGAACCGGTGCATCTGAGCTTCGCGGCGTGAAACGCCGCCAGCTCGAACAACATCTGAAAAAGCACGACTGCTACCTTGACCGAGAGGGCGGCGAGCACTCGTGGTGGGCGGCACCGGGCGGCAAACCGCTAACGTCGATCCCGCGCCATCGCGAGCTGAACTACAAACTGGCGCGCACGATCTGCAAGCAGCTGGGGATCCCTCCGCCAGAGGGATCCCGATAGAAACCGTGAAGCTCTGTTCGATCGCCACATGACCGGGCGCGTGTATCTCGTCGGCGCAGGCCCCGGCGATCCCGGCCTACTCACCGCGCGCGCACTGGAGCTGATCGCGAGCGCCGACACGATCCTCTACGACCGCCTGATCCCGCCGTCTGCCCTCGATGGTGCGCGCGCGGACGCGGAGTTGCTGTTCGTCGGCAAGGAGGGCGGCGGAGACTCGGTTCCCCAGCAGGAGACCGAGGAGCTGATGATCGATCGCGCGCGCGGCGGCCGCACGGTCGTGCGCCTGAAGGGCGGTGACCCGTTCGTGTTTGGCCGCGGTGGCGAGGAGGCGCTGCACTTGCGCGCGGGAGGGATCCCTTACGAGATCGTGCCGGGCATCACCGCGGGTGTGGCCGCGGCCGCCTACGCCGGGATCCCCGTCACCCATCGCGGATTGTCGGTCGGCGTGGCGTTGATCACCGGTCACGAGGACCCCGAGAAGGCCGAGACCGCGCTCGACTGGGACGCGCTCGCGGCGTTTCCGGGCACGCTCGTCTTCTACATGGGTGTGCGCGCGCTGGAGCAGATAGTGCAATCGTTGATCGCGGCCGGACGCTCACCGCAGGAGCCGGTGGCGATCGTCGAACGCGGAACGCTCCCCGCTCAGCGCACGATCACGGGCACCCTCACCACGATCGCAGAGCGGGCTCACGCGCAGGATGTGCGGGCCCCCTCGATCACGATCGTCGGCTCCGTCGCGGGGCTCACGGATGAGCTCTCCTGGCTGGAACCCGCGCCGCTCGCCGGCCTGACCGTCGCAGTCACCCGCGCGCGCGCATCGGCCAGCGGACTCGCGCGGCGATTGCAAGAGCTGGGCGCGCGTGTCGTGCAGGCGCCGGCAATCAGGACCGTCGCACTGCCCGGCCCCGCACCCAACCTGGCCACGTATGACCTGCTCTGCCTGACGAGCCCCGTGGGCGTCATGATGCTGTTCGAGCGTCTGCGCGCCGACGGTCAGGATGCGCGCGCGCTGGCGGGAACGCGCGTGGCGGCGATCGGACCAGGCACCGCGGCGGCGCTGGCCGAGTACGGGATCGAGGCCGACATCGTCCCCGAGCGCGCGGTCGCCGAGGGGCTCGTGGACGCGCTCGACGCGCTCGCGACCACCGCCGAGCCGGTGCGCCGAGCCTTGATCGCGCGTGCGAGCGAGGGACGCGAGGTGCTGCCCGATGCCCTGCGCGAGCGGGGCGTCGCGGTGGACGTGCTCGCGCTGTACGAGACCATCGCCGAGACCCCGCCCCCGCACGTCCTGCGCGAGGCGCTCGCCGCCGACTACATCGCCTTCACCTCGGCCTCGACCGTGCGCTTCTTCCTCGCGGCCACCGCCGGCGATGAGGGCGCAGAGGACGCCGGTGGAGATCCGGGCGGTGCCGATGCCCAGCCGCGGCTCTCGGCCGACACACGCATCGTCTCGATCGGCCCGATCACGAGCGAGGCGCTACGCGAGCACGACCTGCAGCCACACGTTCAGGCCGCAACGCACGACATCGACGGGCTCGTGCAGGCGCTGCTCGCCGACGCCCTCGACCGAGCCGCCTGACGGGCGCAACACCGTGTCCGGCGCGCTCGGCCATCCCCGACTGCACCTGCGCAGCACCGACTCGACGAACGACCGCGCGCGCGCGCTGGCGATCGCGGGCGCGCCGCACGGAACGCTCGTCACCGCCTCCGCACAGACGGCCGGGCGCGGGCGTCAGGGACGGCGCTGGTCTGCCCCTCCGAACAGCTCGCTGCTGGCATCGCTCGTGCTGCGGGGCACCCCGCTGCCGCGGCTGCTGCCGTTGATCGCGGCCGTCGCCGTCTGCGATGTCGCGGGTGAGCGGGCCCTCGTGAAGTGGCCGAACGACATCGTCTTCGTAGGCCCGCATGACTCGCACGACCCGCATGGCACGCCAGGCGAGGGAGCGCGCGGCGACGGAGGCGCTCAGAACGAGGGGGTCATGGCAAAGCTCGCGGGCATCCTCGCGGAGGGACGACCGCAGGAGGGTTGGGCGGTGCTGGGGGTGGGCCTGAACGTCGCCGTGCGCCTCGAGGATCTGCCGGCTGAGCTACGCGATACAGCGGCCACCTTGGGCGAGTCCCCAGCGGCGATCGAGCCGCTGCTCGCGCGTCTGCTGAGCGCGCTGGGCCGGCGCCTGGCCGAGCCGAGCGAGGCGCTGCTCGAGGCCTATCGCGCCCGCGACGCTCTGCGCGGGCGCGAGATCGCCTGGTCCGGCGGCAGCGGCTATGCCGATGGCATTGACGGCGAGGGTCGCCTTGTGGTCGCGCTGGGGGCCGGCGGGCACACCGCATTGGATGCCGGCGAGGTGCACCTGCGGCGCCTCACGAGCTGAGGAGACTCGACCGCGGCGGCGCCTCGTAGGGCGGGCACGCGCTTCCTGCGACGCACGTGAGCCGAGGGGCGAGCTCAGCTCAGGAGGTCACTCCTCGGCGTGCTCGAGCGCCTCGGCGACGTTGCGGTCGAGCTTGCCCTCTTCGGCGGGCGCGAGCGCGGTGCCGTTCTTCGCGGCGTGCTTCGCGGGCTTGCTCGCGAGCGCCTCGTCGAGCACGGCCTCCTTCGTCTGACGCCGACCGTCACGCGCGGCGCCGTTGTTGGCGCCGCCACTCCCCTTGTTGCGCCTGCGGCGGCTGTTGCGGGCACGGCGTTTGGGGAAGTTGCGCAGCAGCTCGCGCGCCAGCGCCGGGGGCTTGCGCGCCATCCGCGTGCGTGCGCCGCGCAGCGCCTCCTCGGCCTCGGGCGTGTGCGCGAGCGCGGCCGCCAGCAGCGCGGCGGCCAGCCGCCGGTCCTGCTTGCGCGCGGCGTGAATCAGCCGCCGGGCGTTGCGCGCGTGGGCGCCGCCGGAGGAGTTCACGAGCAGGCCCAGCAGGCGCTTGGTCTCGGGCCAGCGCTGCACGGCGTACTCCTCGTG
>DASXMO010000200.1:0-5790 GCA_036495605.1 Solirubrobacteraceae bacterium | reverse complement strand
CACGAGGTGACGTTGCAGACGTGGGAGCGCTGGCGCAAGCAGGTCGAAGGCGAGGGTCTGAGCTTCGCGGCGGCGCCCGAGTACACGGTGTTCCCGAGCGGCGGCCCGAACGGGGAGCCGCTCGACTTCTACGAGGCCGTGGTGCACGCCACCGAGGACACGCTGCCGCTCGTGCGCGAGCTGCGCCCGGATGCGGTCGTAGCGGACATCCTCACGCTCGCGCCGGCGCTTGCGGCGGAGCTGACCAACGTCCCCAGGGCGACGCTGATCCCGCATGTGTTCCCGGAGAACGAGCCGGACGCGCCGATCTACTCGCTGGGGGCACGCCGGCCACGGACTGCGCTAGGTCGTGCGATCTGGCGGCGAGCACAGGGTCCGATCCGCCGCGGGGTCGAGCGCGGCAGAATCGAGCTGAACGAAACCCGCGAGCGCGTCGGGTTGGGACCGCTCGACTATGGCCATGGCGGCACGAGCCACGAACTGGCGCTCGTGGCGACGTTCCCGCAGCTGGAGTACCCGCGCGCGTGGCCGGAGTGGGCGCATGTGGTGGGACCGCTGATGTGGGAGCCGCCCGCGGAGGAGGTCGAGCTGCCGCCGGGCGATGACCCGCTCGTGCTGATCGCGCCCTCGACGGCGCAGGATCCCGACCACCGCCTCCTGCACGCGGCCCTGCGCGGCCTCGCGGACGCGCCGGTAAGGGTGCTCGCGACGTGGAACCGCCGCCTGCCCTCGAAGCCCCTACCGGTGCCCGAAAACGCGAGGGTGGTCGAGTGGGTCTCCTACGCGCGCACGATGCCCAAATGCGATGTGGTCATCTGCCATGCTGGCCACGGCACGCTCGCCCGCGCGCTGGCAAGCGGCTGCGCTGTCGTCGCGTGCCCGCACATCGGCGACATGAACGAGAACGCCGCCCGTTTGGACTGGGCCGGCGCGGGAGTGCGGCTGCCCTGGCGCTTCGTCAGGCCGCGCCCGCTGCGATTGGCTGTGGAGAGAGTGCTGAGCGAACCATCGATCAAAGCCCGTGCGCGCGAGCTCGCGGCGTGGATCTCCACCAATGATCCGGGCGCTGCGGCCGCCGCGTTGATGGAGCAGTTGGTCCGACGCGAGCCGTGCAGCTCGGGCGATCCGGTCTGATCTCGCCCGTTCACCTGGCAAGACACGTATAAGGCGAAGCCTTCAAAACCACATGCCACCGTTCAAACAGCTCCGGGGGACTACTTAGTCGGCGACGCTGCGCGCCAGGACTCGGAGGGCTACTTCTGGGTGATCGGACGCATCGATGAGTCGTCAACGTCTCCGGGCACCGGCTCTCGACCGCCGAGGTGGAGTCGGCGATCGTCGCCCACCCGGACGTCGCCGAGGCAGCCTTGATCGGCCAGCACGACGAGAACACGGGACAGGCGATCGTCGCATTCGTGACGCTGCAAGGCGATCTCTCAGGCGACGAGCGGACCGTCGAGGGGATCCGCGAGACAGTCGCCACGCGGATCGGCAAGTTCGCCCGCCCGAAGCGCATCATCTGGGCCAATGACCTGCCCAAGACGCGCTCCGGCAAGATCATGCGCCGCCTGCTGCGCGACATCGCCGAGGCCGCGCGCTGGGGACGTGACGACGCTGCGCGATCCCGCCGTGATGCGGCAGCTGGAGACCAAGGTCAAAGAGCTGCGGGCCGCGGAGGACTGATCTAGCGTCGAGAGATCGTCACGCGCGCGTGGGCGCGCCGTTGGCGGCGGCCGCGTCAGCGACACGGCCGCCGGCGACATCGCTGTCCGGCTCGGCTGTCTCGCTGGCCACTCCATCCCCGAGAGCGGTCGCCGCGCCGGTGTCCAGCTTGCGCTGCCACTCCCCAACCTCGCGCGGGAACCGCTCGCTGCTGTAGGTAGGCCATTCGGCGGCAGGGATCACCGTTGCCGGGTGCTCGACCTCGACGAGCGTCTCGCCGTCGTCGAGCACGAAGACCGGCTGCACCACGACCTTCAGCAATCTGACCTTCACAGGATGATCCCGATCGCTTTGATCGCTTCGATGATTTCTTTGATGGCTTTGGTGTTCGCTTTTGTTTCTTCGGCTGGGACCGCGATCGTGGCGTGGCGTTTCACGGGGGCAGCCCCGTAGAACGCGAGTTCCTGATTGGCTGCGGTGGCGGACATGACGCCGGAGATCAGCGAGACCGTCGTGTTGTTGGCGATGACGAGTTTGTTGCTGACGGCACCGGACGCGTCGGCGTGGTTGCCGATGAAGATGTTGCTGGAGCCGGTGTTGGTTTCGCCGGCGGAGTAGCCGATCGCGACGTTGCGTTCTCCGGTTGTGTTGGTCAGGAGCGCTTCCTCACCGATGGCGGTGTTTTTCGATGCGGTCTGTGAGTTGGCCCCCGCGGCTACGCCGAAGTAGCTGTTTTCTTCCCCCGAGGTGAGGCTCTGCCCGGAGATGGTCCCGACCAGTGTGTTTTCGCCGCCCGAGGTGAACGATTTGCCGGCGTTGGTGCCGACAACGGTGTTGCTGTGCCCCGAGCCTTTCTTCAGGGCTTCAAAGCCGATGCCGACGTTTTTGCTGCCGGTGTTTTCTTGCATCGACTTGTGGCCGATGGCAACGAGTTCGGAGCCGGCGGTTCCGAGTTCCAGGGCCTGGTTGCCGAGGACGGTGATGCCAGTGCCGGTTTTGTTGGCGCCGGCCGCGCGGAATCCGACCGCGACGTTGTTGCTCGTCGTCTGCTGGGCGGCGAGGGCTTCGCAGCCGACAACCGTGTTTTCTTCTCCGCTGGTGAGGTTCACCCCGGCGTTCTCCCCGACCGCTGTGTTGCCGCCACCCGTCGTCAGAAAGGCGAGCGCCTGGCTGCCGATCGCCGTGTTGTCTTCGGTGCTCGTCAAGCTGGTGCCGCTGAGGCTGTGCAGCGCATGCCAGCCATAGGCGGTGTTGCCGCGGTGTTTTTCGTGTTCGGCTTTGCTCTCGCCGACGAAGCTCGCGAACGCTCCTTCGCCGATCGCCGTGTTTTCGCCGGCCAACTCCATGATCTCGGACGCCGGGGCCGCTTCGACGTCGGCTGCACCGAGCACCACCGCTCCGGTTTTGCCATTGACGCTCGTGACGCCTTCAGCGTGCGCCGCGGACGGGTGGATCGCCGCGTCCGTTAGCAGCGCGCCGGTCGCGGCCGCTGTGAGTCCGAGGATCGCGCGCCGTCGTGTGGTCGGCGCCTGCCCATCCGCCGCGGCGCCACCGGCGCCCATCCCGTCGACTCGGGGACCTGCTCCGATGCTCATTGCCGCCTCCGTTCTCCGCCGGTTGACAACCGCTCGAACTGCTCAGCTGAGACGACGGTCGACTCTAGCGAGGCGCTCGGTCCTCGGCGCCTCGCGCGCCTACGCAATCCCACGACCGTGCAAAACCGCTGCAAGCAAACGAATCCGCGGTAGCGCGCGATCACCTAGTTGTTTCCGTCTCAACCCGATGGGGGCCGTCTCTCGCTGTAGACCGAGCGTCCAATAGCCCTCCACGCGCTGATGCAGCGGCCCCGTCGCTGCGATACGTCGTGCACACCGCAAGCGACGACGCTCCAATCGAGTACGACACGCTGATGCTCGCGCTCGGCGCGCGCATATCTCCGAGGTACAAGCACGCCGTCACGATCGATGACCGTCGCATGGACAAGACGCTGCACGGGCTCATTCAGGACATCGAGACCGGCTACATCGACAGCATCGCGTTCGTCTCGCCGGGCCGGATGGCCTGGCCGCTGCCGCTGTACGAGCTTGCACTGATGACCGCCGGCCGCACCTACGACATGGGCGTCGAGCTGTAGACGACGATCACCCCCGAGGACCAGCCGTTGGCAATCTTCGGACAGGCCGTGCTCCGCACCGACCTACAGCCGTTGTCCTCAACGTCACTCCGGGGGTGGGACTCGAACCCACAACTTCGAAGTTAACAGCTTCGCACTCTGCCAATTGAGTTACCCCGGACCGTATCTGCGCTACCCCGGACGGATGTTGGCTCCGCCCAGTGCCTCCTCGGGGAGGGACATCGCCCCATCCTCGACCTCAGCGTGACAATTAGAGCACAGAAGCACGCACTTCTGCGCCTCGATCCGCAGCTTGTCGAGAGCGACGGCGACTCCCTTGGCGTTGATCTCGTGACGCTTTTGCGACGGGTCGAGGTGATGGAAGTGCAGCGCACGCATGTTGCGGTCGTATCCGCAGACGCAGCAAGCACCGCCTGCCTCCTGAACCAGGATCGCCTTGACCCTTCTCCGCCTGCGCACAACCGCGGCCGAACGACATTGCTTACAGCGGTAGTTGCCCCGCCCCGTGAGCCAGAACTCCGCCTCCCCGTGCAGCTTGCAGCGCATCGTCGTGGTCGTGAGCCCCGCTTGCTTTGCGGCTCGAACCTCCGCTTTGGGTCGCCGGCCACGACTACCATGCGTCTTCAGGCCGAATCTGATCAACCAGTGCCTCACCGTCGCCTTGCTGCGCCCGACAGCCTCAGCGATCTCCGCGATCGTGGAGCCCTGCTCGACCAGCGGTTCCAACTGCTCCCGCGCGAGCCCGCCACGAGCGACGTGCTTGTCGCTGTTCACGGCCCGCAGCCGATGCCTCTCGACCCAATAGCCCACCGTAGATTCGTGACGATCAAGTCGTCGTCCGATCTCGGCCAGCGAGAGGCCCTGATCCAACAACTGCTGTAGCGACACGCGATCCATGCACTGCATTGTCCTCGACGGACCGGACGGAAACATACGAACACGTGTTCTACTGGCGTCGGACGTATGCCGATTCAGCCTCTTCGAGCGGAAGCTCTCGCTTATCCCGTCTCCTCCAATGCCCGCTCGTACGCGCGGTCGAACTCGCGCTTGACCTCGGCGCGGCGCACGGCGAGCTCGCTGACCTCACCGGACTCCTGAGCGCGGGCGCGGACGATCTCGCGGTCGATGCGCGCCAGCTCCAGCTGCATGCGCTGGGACTCAAGCATCGCGGGCGCGGGCGACTCGCGCCCGGCCTGGACGACCAGCTCGGCGAGTAGACCCGCAAGCTCGGGGTCCTCGTCGGGAAGTTGAGCACCGGGATCCGTGAGGTGTGCCCGTAGGTGCGCGCCCGCGCGGCGCAGTAGATCGCTGGTGAAGTGGGCGTCGAGATCGAGCTCCCCGAGCGCGCCGGCGCCGGCCTCGGGCTCGGCGATGCACTGCGCGAGGAACGCCCGCTCGGTGCTCTCACCCCGGGAGGAGACCGAAGCCGGGCGCGACTGGCGGGTGCGAGCCTCACCGCCCGTCGGCGCCGACGAGCCGCTCGCCGGGGCGGAGCGTTCCGCGAGGGTCTGCTCGGCGAGGCTCTCGGGCAGCTGCAGACGCTCGGAGACGGTGCGCGTCAGCTCCATTCGCAGCGCGCTCGGCGGGAGCGTCGCGAAGATCGGTCGCAGCTCGTCGAGCATCCGATCGCGACCCTCGGGGCTGCCGTGATCGCCGCTGTCGAGCACCCGTTGTACGCGAAAGCGCACGAACGGCACCGACGCTCCCACGGCCCGCTCGATCGCCGCGGGGCCCTCGCGCTGCACGAGCTCCGCGGGATCGGCACCCGCAGGGAGCGGTACGACGCGCAGCTCGAGCTTGCGTTTCACCGCAAGGCCGGCCGCGCGCAGCATCGCCTCCTGCCCGGCGCTGTCGGCGTCGAGCGCGAGCAGCACGGTGGGGGCCATCCGCGCGAGCTCCCCCACCTGCTCACCCGTCAGCGCGGTGCCCATCAGGCCGACCGTGTTGCGAAAGCCCGCCTGGTGCAGGGCGATGACGTCGGTGTAGCCCTCGCA
>DASXMO010000199.1:0-15627 GCA_036495605.1 Solirubrobacteraceae bacterium | reverse complement strand
ATCCCCACCCGTACGAACATTGAAGTAGCTGATCCCAATCCCGGGATCCTGATCGTGGACTTCGAACGCACCCGAATTCGGTCCAAGCCAAGCTCCGTTCCCGTACAGTACATTCAGCCTGTTGGCGTCATTTTTGAGGTGTTCTTCGGTTTTGTTGAAAGTCGGTTCCGCAGGACCGTTGTTCTGCGCGATTTCCACGTCAGCCGTCCGCAGGGTATCCGAGAAATGTTCCCCCGAACCGGTCGCTGTCTGTTGAAAACGCGCAATGTTGCGTTCAGTGCCACCCGAGCTAGTACAGTTTTCTTTCGGACACATGAACAATCCGCTTTCGCCATAGTTCGTGTTCACCGACAGCGTATAGTTTGCTTCGATTTCGTTGGTTTTGCCGACGATCTGCATCACGCTTTCGATGTTCGACCCAGCGTTTTCACCGGACGTCCTCGCAGAGAACTCGATGATCCGCGATTCACCCTGGGTCTGATACACAAACCCGCCCCATTCTTTCGCTGCGTATTTCGAGCGAGCCTGATCTACCAGCCGTTCCCCACCCCAACCCGTCGACTCAAACGGGCCTTCTTCGTGTTCGCAATTACTCGACACGCTCGTGCAAAACTTCCAGTGCGTCGGCTTACCCGCACCCGTTACGTTTGTATCTTCCTCCACATACGGGTCGACGACGATCGGATAATCGTATTCAGCCGACCGGTGATCAACCGTCAACATCAACGTGCTCCCTTCCACACCCATGGACACAGGCACCACCGTCCCCATCGCATCATGCGCGCTCGGCGCGAGCACCGAAGCGATCACCACTCCACCGTCCACCACATCCACACCCCCCGAGCCATCCCTCGCCGCGACCAGGCTCGCACCCACGGGCAACCCCACCCGAAACGAGAACTGCTGCGGACTGTTCACCGACCGCAGCACCGTGTCGATCTCAAACCCAGCCGTGGCTGGCTTGACCACCGTATCCGCATCCGTCTGCGTGTTCGCGTAAAGCACGCTCGCGCCATCGATCGCGCCTTCTGAGCCATTCAGCGCTGCACCCGAACCATCGACCGCTGTCAACGACACACCAGCACCAGGCAACGACACACCATCCCCCAACCGCTTGGGAACCGACACACCCACCACAGGAGTCCTCGGCCGAAACGAGCCCCCAACTTCGCTCAAACTCAGGTCAATCGGCACCAGCCGACCCGGCGACGGTTCAACGGCGATCGGCGCAAGCGATTCCAGCACCCCACGCCTACCGCCACCAAGATCCACCGACGCCGCATGCCCCCCGGCCAAATAGCCCGTGATGCCCTCACCCGGCCGCAACCTCGGCGGACCACCCTCAGGGTCATCGACCATCACCGGAAACACTTCCGAAACCAGCGTCCCCACCTGTTCAGCATCCAAATTCTCAAACTTCGTCCTGGACTCTTCCCGCAGAACTACCGCTTCCGGATTCTCACGCCCAGCTTCTTCCACAGCAAGCGCCTGTTCACGCGCCACTGGCGAGCCCGAGATCACCAACGCACTACCCAACGACGGCGAGGACGAAGTCTCACCACTACCTTCGACTGGAGACAACCCTTCCGCGAACGCCACTTCCCCAAACTCTACCGCCGGCGAAATCACCAACCCAAGCACGCAGCACACCGCCAGCACCACCAGCGACCGCCAACCAACCCACACGCCCCACCCCCTCATAACACCCTCCTAATACTTGTAATTGGAACGATTTGGGTAAACAGTCTCTGTGGTATTGCCGAAACTAACGACTACATCACAGACTTCTCTACGATCGTTTCTGACTGCTTTACAGCTCATCGTCTCTCCTAAAGCCCAACCGTGCAGATAGTCGGTCGGCCGTCGAGACGAGATGAGGCCCAAGCGCGTCGACAAGCTCCACCAGGGAAATCATCGAAGAGTGCACGGCCAGGTTCACTGCCGCGACCACTTCATGCGCCTCGTCACGTATCGGCGCGGCGATCGCGTACAGCTCACGCATCAGCTCCTCGTCATTGACGGCGAACCCCGCGTCAGCCACCCCCTCGAGCTCCTCGCGTAGAGCACTCTTGCTTGTGATCGTGTTAGGCCCCCGCTTGGTCAACTTCACGTCTGCGAGTCGCTCACGCCGCTCGTCTTCGGGCAGATACGCGAGCAGGATCTTCCCCATCGACGTGCAATACGCCGGCAACCGCGACCCCGGGTGCAGGCCGAGGTCGATCTTGCTCTGTCCCTGCCTGAAGCTACGAGCACGATCGAGATACAGGATGTCCGAGCCGTCGAGCACCGCTAGGTTGGCGGTGTAGCTCGAGCGCTGACGCAACTCTTCCAGATAGGGATGAGAGTGCTCGCGCAAGCCGGTCGAGTTCAGCGCGGACATGCCCAGGTCCGTCACGCGCAGGCCGAGCCGATACTTGCGTGAAGCATTCTGCTCGAGGTAACCGAGCCCGACGAGCGTGATCACGTAACGGTGTGTCGTCGAGCGGCTCATACCGAGCTCCTCAGCGATGTCGGCGATGCCCAGCACGGGGCGCTGGGGAGTGAAGCAGCCCATAATCGCGAGACCGCGCTCCAACGACTGCGAGTAGCGCGGCTCGCGTAGGGTCGGGATAGACCATGGCGGTCCCGTCTCGTCGATCGGGTTCATGATCGCCGCGCTGGTCACGCCACCGGCGTGGCAGATCGATTAGCACGAGTTACGCCAATTGTCGTGTTGCCGGACGGCAATATCTGCGTGTCGCTGGGTTCTGGTCGAGCAGACCGGAGACAACCAGCGTCTCGCCTGCGGATTGGCGCTATACCTCGCGCACTTGCGCGAGCCCGAGGTTCAGCGTTGTTTCGTCGCTCTCGCCAGCCCATCCGTTCGCTCGTCCCTGCTTGGGCAGGCCGGGCGCTGCTGGGGGGCAGGCGCCCGGCCCGTCCGTGTGTTCGAGACAAAGGCGGGATACCCGACTGATGCCGGCTGCGACCGCATGTGCGCGTGAGGCGCATAGACCCTCTCCGGGATGGCGAAACGCGGCTGACATCAGGCTGGGGCATCACGCTGATGGCGATCATGCCTGGCGCAAGGGCGAGTGGGAGGTCAGTGCCGACTATTCGGCCCCGACTACTTATTTGGCAGTTCAGTCAGGCAGAACACTGCTTATAGGCTGCGCGCCAAATGCGGAGTACCGGCAGTAGGAGGCGCGTAAGTGAGCCTCCAGCATCGATGAGGGTCTTAGTCGTGGCCACGAGGGATGTGGTATGCGCGCTCGACTTGGACAGGTACATCGCTGCCATTGACGCAGCGATCACGGCATGCTTGGGTCCGCCTGGCAGCGAGCGTGCTTCGCGCGTTGCCCGTCGGACAAGGTCTTGTATGCCGCGCTCGGCACTGTTCTGGTCTGGATAGTGGGCGATGTAGCTGTGATCGCCGTTCTCCGTGTCTTCGGCCTGGTCGACGTAGCTGTCGAGCATCGTCGTGGCTGCACAGAGCCAGGGAAAGTACGCAGCGTGGACCCTGGCGACGTCGCTTTGGGAGCAGGCGGGTTCGGCGGCGAGTGCCAGTAGGGCATGGATCGCCAAGGGCGCACTGGCAGCTCCAGATAGCTCGAACCATTGCGCGTCGTGATTGCCCGGAAGCTCACGCTCAACCCAGCCCTTGAGCGCTTGCTCCTGGCGTATTGGGTCGGTGTAGTGGTTGATCCCGAGGACTTGTGCCCGGTGGGCTTCGCGGATCGCCAGCGCGCGCACGCGGGGGTAGGACGGCAGCACCATGCAGGCCTCGCGGCAGGTTTCTACGAGAGCGCAGAGATAGCCGCCGTCGGCACTGCCTGGATGACGACGATAGTAATCAGAGATCGGGCGGTCTGGGTCGATGGCCTCGACGATCGCCAAATGCAGGTGGTATCCGTCAATGTGGCCGGCTGCAGCCGCGCGCTCGCTGAGATTGTCGAGGAGGTCCCAGATGAGCTCGTAGGCGACGAGCAGGCGCAGAAGATGCACGTTGCGCCTGCGGGGCAGAGTCCAGAACAGCGCGGCGCCGTCGGCGTGGGTTCGCTTGTTCTCGAGGGCATACAGCGCATCGGAACGGAGCGTTCGATCGGGGATTTCAAGCGCGCGAGCTCGCCATGCACGCATCTCCTTGGAGACCGTGCGCAGACCCCACAGCAGCTCGCGTGCCGCTGCTCGGATGAGCGCCCACAGCTGATCGACTGTCAGCGGAGCAGGGTCGGAAGCGATGTCACGACTGGCCTTCGGACTACCCGGGTGTCGGCTAGTCAGACAGTCCTGACTGGGGGCGGACGCGAGCCACAAAGTACCCAGGAACTACCAAGACCAAGGCCGCGGCGATCACGACGACGGCAAGGCTCGTCAATGCGATCACTGCGGCTACTGAGAAGACAACCGGGAATCCCGTGACCGTGAGGATCGCATGGCTTCCAAGGAGTTGCCCGTACAGCCCAAAGACAGCACCGATTGAACAAGCCGCGGCGAGTAGCAGCACGCTCTCGAACAGTAGTGCTCGCCAGAGCTGAAACCCGGTATGACCGTCGAGCTTGAGGCGCGCGAGTCGCTGGCGACGCCCCCACACCATGTTTCCCATTGCGGCAGCCATCGCGAGCACCGCCGCGACCAGTACCAGCGTCGATATCTGGGACAGACGCGCGAGACCCTGACGGCTTGCCGCCCGCTGGTGCTGTTCACGTTCAACTGCCGTCTGCACCGTCAGCCCGGACGGTGACCCGATCGCACGTCGCGCCTCATTACGCACCGTCTGAGGAGCCACGCCCGGCTGGGGGACGATCTGATATGCGCTGACATTACTGCTATCCCATGCGCGAGCGTAATCGTCGGCGTTGATGATGATCGCTCCCGGAGGCCAGCCTATGTTCGTGCTGAGCGCCGCGACTCGAAAGTTCGTCGGGCGCGGTGAGGGCAGCAGGAACTTCTGGCCTATATGGAGGTGCCATTCGTCGGCGATCGCCTGCGATACGACCGCCCATCCCCCTTCACGCAAGCGTGCGTCGGCCGATGCCAGACTCCCACTGACGAGCTGGCGCGCGGGAATCAGCCCCGGCTGCGCGCGCGGTGGGCCGCTTACCCACACACGGCGATCTCCGAGATCCAGGAATCCGCCACGATAGGCGAGCACGGCACGGACGCCGGGAAGACCCGCAAGGGTGCCGGTGGCATCAGCGGGGAACGGGGTCGTCGCCAGTAGGTTCGCCGGTCCGCGCGGGAATGCCCACACGGCAGCGGCGGAGCTGACGTCGTGAGCGGAATGATCCAGTCCGCGCTGTAGATCCGCGTGTGCGCCTTGAATGGAGACGCTGCCGAATACGGCAATTGCGCCCGTGCCTGCGATCGCGATCGTGCGTGCCCAGGTCGAGCGTGCTCTGAGCTCGTTGATGGCGATGAAAGGCGCCGCGGCGCGGAGATCGAGGGTCGCGCGCTCGACAACCGCCAGAACGCCTCGGATCAGACTGGGGAGCAGGAGCATGAGTGCCACGGTCAGACTCACAACGCCGATCAGTGCCTCGTCGGGAGACGCGAACAAGATGGTGGTCGTCAGGGCAAGACAGAGAACCCCAGCTAGCTGAAAATAGCGCCTGCGGTTCGGATTGCGGGCTCGAGGCCTGATCGCGGCCAGCGGACGTGCCGAGAAGATGTCCTGCAGCGGAGCGAGCACGCCCAGACAAGCAGCGAGTAGACCTGCTGCGAACGCAATGGCGATCGATTGCGCAGTGATGATCCGCTGTGAGCCCACCGAGAACGCAAGCGACAGGAATCCGGGGTTGGTCCGCAAGAGCCGTGCGGAGAGCTCCTCCCCGAGCGCCAAGCCGAGCACCGACGCGACGATCCCAAGTACGAGCGCGTCAAACAGCAGGACTCCCATGACGCTCATCGGGCTGTAACCGTCGAGGCGCAACTGCGCGATGAACCGCCGACGCGCGGGAGCGGTGAACAACATCGCATTCGCAGCGAACAAGAACCCGACGAGCGCGCTGATCGCCGCGAACAGGCTCGTGGACTCGTTGGTCGACGCGGCGGCGTGTTCGAACAGCGTTGCTTCGAGGTCAGCTGGCTCGACGTTCAGGCGTCCACCGGCCAGACGGGTAAGCTCGGCACGGACCTCACCGTCACGTCCCGGTGCAGGCTGAACGAAGATGCGCGTGATCCGGCCCGGCATACCCGCGAGCTGCTGCGCGTAGCGCAATGGCGCGAGTACCACGGGGCTATCGACGAGTGCCCCGATGTCCGCTTGTTGCAATGTGGCACCGACCAGCACCTGCGCACTGCGAGCCCCGAGCTGAAGTGTGACCGGTTGCAGACTGCCCACGCCGATCTGCTGCGCAGTAGGTGTCGGCAGCGCGACCGCGTGCTGTCGTGCGAGCGCGGCAGCCGAGAAATGCCGCAAGAGCCGCCCACCCAGACGGATGAAGTTCGGATCCGCGCCAATGAAGTCGACGGCCCGTTCCCCGCGGGGACCAACTACGTTCGCCTGCTGGTCGAGCACCGGCTCGGCAGAGCGGACACCGGGGAGACGCTGAACCTCCCCAAGGATGCTTTCGGAGAAGCCCTCCGGGGCGCGCGCTCGCACCTGCAGACGAGATTGACCGACGAGCCCATCCGTGAGTTGACGCACAGACCCGGTAAGGCTAGTGCTCGCTACCTGCGAAGCGAACAGCAGCGCGACACCGGCGGCGATTCCAAGCGCCGCGAGCCCTTCCTGAACAAATCGAGTCCGCAACCGGACCCGATAGAGGTGCAGGATGCCAAGCGGTTTGATTCGCGCGCCGCCTGGATAGTTCACCGGATACCCGCAGTTGTCGGTAGGGGATCTCGCTCATGCTCTGCGAGCCTGCCGTCGCGTAGTGTGTTCACACGGTCTGCGAACGTCGCGGCCTGTGGGTCGTGCGTGACCAGCAGCACCGCTACTCCGCGCTCCTTGCATAGCTCGCTGAGAAGGGCAAGCACATCACGACCGCGCTCGCTGTCGAGGCTGCCAGTCGGCTCGTCGGCGAGCACGAGCTTCGGATCGTTCGAGAGCGCCTTTGCGATCATCACGCGCTGGCGCTCACCCATGGACAGCTGCTCCGTGCGGTGCTCGAGACGCTCGCGGAGCCCGAGCCTGTACAGCAACGGCGCCACGCCGCGACGCGCCTGGCGCACGGTGGCGCCACTGCCGATGAGCTTTACAGCGGCGCTGTCCAGCGCCGTCGCACCCGGCAGCAGATCCAGCGACTGACGCACGAACCCAAGATCGCGCATCCGGTAACGGGCGGCGTCTCCCGCCCCGAGAGAGGACACCTCACGATCATCGAGCAGCACCGCGCCGCTGTCGGGCCGCAAGACCGCGGCGGCCATCATCAAAAGCGTGGTCTTACCCGACCCGCTCGGCCCGTACAACGCGACGAACTCCCCACGATCGACCGACAGAGACACCTGATCGACCGCGCTTACCGGCTCTGCATCACCGACCGCGTACCGCTTGACGAGGCGGCGCAGCTCGAGCATTACGCAGACCGCTTGCTGGCGGGAAAGTCGACGACGTTCGTCCCGGGCTCATCACGGTCTCGCACAAGCAGGAGCTTGCCGGCGCTCAGGGAACCGATCTGGTCGGCATGGACCGCCTCTGGCATGTCCGGGACCGTGATCAACACGCCGAGATTGTCCTCATCGGCTGCGGAGCGCAACAGCCCCATCAACTCCTCACGCTGGAAGAGATCCAAGTTCGCGGTCGGAGCATCGGCGATCAGCAAGCGTGGCGAGCGCACAAGGGCATGCGCGATCGTGACGAGTGTGCGCTCTCCGTCGCTGAGCGTCTCCCACCGCTCGGCGGCACACTCGGCTATACCCACCCGCGCAAGCGCCGCGACCGCGTACCGGCGCGCGTAGCGGGGCGAATGCTTCCTGAACAACGGCAGGGCGACATAGTCGATGATCGGCAGATCATCGCCCGGACCCATACGCTCGAGCCAACCGATTCCCTCGTGCAATGCATGAGCAAGTCCTGAACGGCTCTCGTTGAGATCGCGGCCTTCGAACAGCACGGCGCCACCGTCTGGAATGTCGATCCCGGCCGCGATCGCCGCGAGCGTGGTCTTACCCGACCCACGCTTGCCCCAGATCGCGACAACCTCCCCACCATGCACATCCAGAGAGACGTCCGCGAGGACGACAGTCTCGTTCGGGCCTCGCCAGTAGCTCTTGGAGACATGCCTGAGCGAGAGAAGCGAGCTCATCGCATCGCCGATCGCCCCGATCCACCCGACTGCACGGCGGTTGGACCATCCTGTTCGAGAACGGTTTTGATCGTCGCGCGCGTATCTTGCAGCCACTCCATCCTGGTCCGCCAGAATTTGACCTCGACGTCTCTGACGAGGACATCTTTCCAACCCTCCGCCCCGCACGCTCCAAGCTCCTTGAGCCGCTCAGCACACGTCCGCTCCTGCGCCCAAGCCATGTCAATCAGCGCACCGTAATCCTGCGGGCGTGCCAGCAAGATCTTCAGCTCCAGTTCCTGACGCACCGAACCCAGAGGCGGACATCCGAGCATCCAGTCGTCCAGATACCGCAGCCCTTGCGGCGTCGCCTCGTAGATCGCGCGCGGCGCTGCCCGGGCAGTAGAACTACGCTTCGCCCCCACGACGCGAACGAGATCCTCGCGAGCAAGCGTATCCAAGCCCGAATACACCGTCGGCGGGCTCCAGGCCCACGATCCACACCGGTCCTGGACCCGCTGCACGAGCTGATATCCGTAGCCCGAGCGCTCGATCACGAGCGCCAACACAGCATGCTTAGCGGACATCCTCCCCGGTGACTCCCTTCCCCGTTGCCAGTAGACCGCGAGATGCTAACCAACATCGCAAACGATTGCGGTCCGAGGAACAATTCGGCATGGTGACAATAAGCAGCCTTTGCAATCTATATCGTCACACCGAACCTCTCACGATCCTAGCATCAGTAATCAGATCGTTTCGCTTTGCTTGAAGTGAGAGACACCGCTATCGCCAAGCTGGTGACCCACTTACCCTCCCCTGGACGTGTGATCCCCGATGAACCACGTAAAGCCGACCGGAACGCCCGTCAGGGAAGTATGGGTGCACGGTTATCGCGCGCATCGCCTGTGGTTCTCGCAACCACGGTGATGATTCTTAGTGTCGGTGGCGTGTTCGTGGTTGGCCCTCCAGCGACTGCTGCCCAAAGTACTCGCAGCATGACCAGCACGGCAACCAATGCCTTGCATGCAGTGACCTTGCGAGAGACCGGGATCCTGAGCTCCGCAAATGGTGGTGGAGTCACACTCGACGAGCAGGGACACGCCACCGGAACCTACAACTGCGCGATCGCCGTCCATCTCACGATCGTCTCTGCCAACCGCGTGACCGCCACGTTCACCGTCAGCCCAAGAGGCGGCACCATCAGCGGTAAGGGATCCGCCCGCTTCAAGGCCGAAGGCGCAAACGGCTACTTCGGCGGGACGATCGCGCTCACGCGCGGCACCGGCACCTACGCCCACGCGTCCGGAGCCGGGGTCGGGATCAGCGGGATCATCAACCGCGAAACCTTTGGCCTCACCGTCCACGTTCACGGCACGATCCGCGTATAGGACGCGGGCACGCATCTCGTAGGCGCACAGACATGCGCAATACCGCGTTTCTGGTCGCGCTCATTGTGCTCGGCACGGCGACCCTCGGCGACTGCCTGCCCGAGGCCGCACGAGCATCGCAACATGTGGCTCTGCAGACCAGGTTCATCCCAGACAGACTGGGCAAGGCCACCACGATCGAGTTCGGTTTCCGCGTCAGCAGCTTGACCCTGGGCAAGGCCCCCTCACCGGTAACCGAAGTCAGCCTCGACCTCCCCGCCGGCCTGGGCCTGGCCACCTCCACACTCGGCCTCGCCCAATGCACACCCTCGATATTGCTCGAACAAGGACCCTCGGGCTGCCCAGCCAACTCGCGAGTTGGGACGGGCACCGCGCGTGCAGAGCTCCCCAGCGAAGGCGAGGTCCTAACCGAGACAGCTGTAGTGCAGGCGCTGCTCGGACCGCCCGTCAACGAAGCCGAGCAAGTCCTCTTCTACGCCGAAGCCAACACACCCGTCTCTGCCCAACTCGTCTTCCCAGGACTCGTACTCCTCGCACCATCCGCTCGCTACGGCGGCCGCCTGGACACGGCGATACCGCTCATCCCAACCTGGATCGATGGCCCCGACATAGCCGTCACGAGCTTCAGCTCAACACTCGGCCCACTCGGCCTGACCTACTACAGGCACATCCACGGCAAGATCGTGCCCTTCAAGCCAAAAGGCATCGCTGTCCCAACAAGATGCCCCCGCGGCGGCTTCCCCTTCCGCGCCGACTTTACGTTTCTCGACGGTACCCGTGCCAGCACCACAAGCACCGTAGCCTGCCCCGGCGCATAGAGCGCTGGAGTGGACGCACTTCCGGACGCGGGTGGTGGAGAACACTCATCCGCA
The DNA here is from genome assembly GCA_036495605.1 of Solirubrobacteraceae bacterium. GTDB lineage: Bacteria > Actinomycetota > Thermoleophilia > Solirubrobacterales > Solirubrobacteraceae > Palsa-744. Next base: position 5,160 of record DASXMO010000199.1, on the reverse strand, counting down.
CCGCTATGACAGCGGCCAGAGCAGCGCCGTTTCAATTGCTTCCGGGCTCTATCCAGACGATAGGAGCTGATGCTGGGACGGATCTCTGATCTACATCAGCTACGACTTGCCTGCAGGCCGAAACGGAAGTCAGCGTTGCAGCACGCTGCAACGCATATGGCGGCAGCTGCACGCCAAACGAGACTCCTGGCCGCGAGATCGGGATCCTTAGCCTGTCGCTCCTCGGGGGAGAGCATCGGGTGGGTGCTGATAATTGGATCATCGGGGCCAAGTGAGACTCTTGGGTTCTCGCGAAATGCTTTGATCGAGAAGCCAAGCTGACCACTGGTCATAGCCACATAGCCGTTCGGTGAGAGATGCCATAGACCGCTTCCTGCGCTGTTGCACAAACCGACGATCGCATCGAGCCAACGTGTACGCATCTCATCTCTTGCATCCGCCGTCGCGCTAACGGGGACGCACTGGTCGGTATGCGCGCTGAGGAAGGCCAGCACCTCGGCGATCGCGTATGCGTGCCCAGCCGCCGCAAAGGGAATCAGGAGTGACGGAGACCGCTGGGGTAGCTCTGGGGCGGAGACAAGTTCGCTGGCGAGCGTGTTGAACGTCATCAGCACGTCGAGAAGCAGCCCGTCGAGTGTGTCTGGGCGCTCCCCCGTAGTGGGGAGCCAGAGCGTGTTGATCACCGAAGCAAGGGCTTCAGGATGCGGCGGCAAGTACCCAGAGTCGACAACGCTCTGAAGAAACTGCTCCATATCCTGATCATGATCAAAGGCCATTCCGGCACGTTACAAAGTGCCGGCAAAGGAAACAAGGGTGTGTACGGCTGTGCGTTCGGTGTCTCCATCTCTGGCGGCTCAGCGGTTTCCAGGCAGGCATGTTGTGGGCGGTCCCCAACAACAACGATATGGGCCTATCCGGGGTGTTCAGTTTGAAGGGGCTGGAGATCGTGCGGGTCAGGGGTCTGCTCGATGCCGCTGCGCTCGTGTACGCCCCGGAGGAGCATGGACTGCTCGTACCAGCGGCGTTCTATCGCGCCCGGGATGGGGTTGCGCATCAGGTGTGCGTCAACCTCCATCCCGAGGTGGGCTGGCGCATAATCGATCTCGCGGCCACGTTCGTGGCGCGGCTGGAGGGCGCAGACGATCTCCGTCCAAGTGCCGTAGCCTGCGCGAGGGACTACGCGCGGCAGTACCAGTTGTTCCATGCAGGTCTTAGGGAGAGCCCGCCGATCCTCCGCCCGACGTCGGTGACGATGCGCTGGCCGTCATCGCCGGCCGATGAACGGCCGGAAACCGTGGGCGACTGAGATGAGTCCCTCACGTTGAGCACTGTCTTGGGAGCGCGCGGTGCGGCTTGGTCGACGAGGGCCTTCCCGAAAGGGCTTGGGAGTGTCACAGGCCTGCGATTTCCGCTGGCGTGTGCCCCATAGCTCGAACGAGTCGTCCGGCGTTTTCGGTTGAGATCGTCGCCAGGATCCGGCCGGGATAGACGATCTCGCCCTTGACGACTTGCGAGGTCGGGATCTCTCCCAGGAGCCGCTGCACGCGGCTCGTGGACGCATAGCCGGCAAGGCGTGCAAGCTCGGCGTACGTGTGCTGCTCGTCGCGCTCTCGCCAACGCGCGAATAGCTCTCGCACGGGGCGAACATCGATCTCCCCATCATGGAGCCTGTAGAGGCGGTGGCGATCGTGGGCCTGCTCGAGCAGCCGCAGGACACGTAGCTCGCTGATGCCCATGCGCCGCGCAATCTCGCCTACCTTCAGACCCTCTTGCTCCAGTAGTCGCAACGCAACGCGTCGCCGAGCCGCGCAGCTACGGCACGGACGGTCGGGATGCTCGACGCATCCCGGACACGAACTCAGGTTCTTCTTCCAGGACGGTGTACTCATTGCTCTTGACGTCCCTTCGCGGCGTGATGGCATTCATGGGCCTATCGCGTGTTCAGGCGCGATTCCCACCGCGGATTTCGGCGCGGCGGGCAAACGCGAGGCTCTTGTACTCCTTTGAGCCCGGGAGGCCTTGACCTCCCGGGCACAGCTGATGTGACCCTGCAGCCGTCCCAGCGGCCACGCGCAGCCCCTCGCGAGGACGGCGTGGAGCGCGCTCGGACCACGGACGAACGCGGAGTTCTGAGGCGCGTCATACATCGGGTGGCCCCAAGGGTGGCCCCAGGCGCCGATTTCGCCCCCCTCCACCCGATGCAGCAGGCACGGAACGGCACAACCATGCGGTTTCCCGGTATGGGCCCGCCAGGACTCGAACCTGGGACCAATCGATTATGAGTCGACTGCTCTAACCAACTGAGCTACGGGCCCTCCTCGCGCCTGGACCGCGAAGGTCCGGACGCGATCCGCAGACGCTATCAGCGAGGTGCAGGGCGATTCAAAGGTCGGCGAAGGGATTCTCGACCCGCACACCGGCGTAGTCCTGTCCGTGGCTCATGTCCTCGGATAGGATGACCTCGCAGCCCAGTGCGCGGGCGGCCTCGAGGATCGCCCCATCCCAGTAGGAGATGCCGAACCGACGGCGCGTGGAGATGGCGGCTAGCGCCACGCCTATGGTGGTCTCCTGGACGGGGAAGCGCCGGAAGGATTCGACTAGGGCCGAGGCATGCTCGTCGGAGAGGCGATCGGACCGGCTGTCGCGGGTGGCCTGGACGTAGAACTCCTGCAGCACCTGAACGGATATGCCCAGATCTCTGGAGGCGAGCAGTTCGTTCGCTCGCTCCGCCTTCTCTCGCTCGCGCGGGTCTTGGGAGATGGCGTAGAGCAGAACGTTGGTGTCAGCGAACCGCACGCTCGTGCAACTCCTCGCGGTCGAGACGATCGCGAGCGCTGAAGCAGTCGATCTGGGCCTGGATGCTCCGTTGCTGAGCCTCGAGCCGGGCGAACTCGGCGTCCCGCCCCGAAAGCGAAGCCAGATACTCGGCTACGAGGGCGCTTACAGAACTGCCCTGCTCCGCCGCGCGGATACGCGCGGCACGGTAGACGCCATCGGGAACTGAGACGGTGATATTTGTCACTGTGTAGCACATTATCACAGTTACACAGTCCAAATGGAACGCTCGCAGCCACCCGCGGCACGCCCAGAATGTGGAATGCTCACGCCGCCGCCCCACGGCTGGGCGGATCGCTGATCGTGGCGATGAGACGACAACAGGAGGAGCGGCGAGATGGCAGAGCGTGCGGCAATCGTGACGGGGGCTTCGAGCGGGATCGGATTCGAGATCGCGCGGATCCTTGGCGAGGAGGGCTACGCGATGACGCTGGCCGCGCGCCGGCCGGAGAAGCTGGAGGCGGCCGCGGCGGAGCTGGCGAAGGAGGGCTTCGAGCTGCAGGCGGTCGCGGCGAATGTGTCCGACGAGGCGGAGATCCAGAAGGTCGTGGCGGCGCACCGCGAGAAATACGGGCGCCTGGATGTGCTGGTGAACAACGCGGGCGTCGGAATCGGAGCGCCGGTTGGGGAGATCCAGACCAAGCGCCTTGACATGCAGCTGGACATCAACCTGCGCTCGATCGTGCTGTTCTACCGCGAGTGCGTGGCGATGCTCAAAGACGCCGCCGCGGAGCACCGCGGCGCGCTGGTGGTGAACACCTCTTCGATCAGCGGCAAGCGCGGCGAGGCCTGGCTGTCGGTGTACTCGGCGACGAAGCACGGCGTGGTCGGGTGGACGGAAGCGATGAACAAGGAGCTCGGCAGCGAGGGGATCAAGTCGACGGCGCTGTGCCCAGCGTTCGTGGACACGCCGATGACGGACTTCGTGAAGGGGCAGGTGAAGGCCGAGGAGATGATCCGTCCGCGGGACATCGCCGAGGCGGTGCGCTACCTGCTGAAGGTCTCGCCGGCGTGCGTGGTGCCGGAGATGATGTTCGTGCGCCCCGGCGACTCGATCTGATGGGCGCCGTACGAGGTGCACGAGGAGAGCGTTCGTCCATGCAACTCCATGTAGGGTGTTGGCGATGAAGCTGGGCGTGCACATCGGCTACTGGGGTCTGGGCCTGAGCAGCGAGGATCAGCTGAACATCGTTCAGGAGTCCGAGCGGCTGGGCTATGACTCGGTGTGGGCGGCAGAGGCCTACGGGTCGGACACGGCCACCGTGCTCGGCTGGCTCGCCGGGCAGACCTCGAAGATCCGCCTGGGCTCGGGCATCTTCCAGATGCCGGGCCGTTCGGCGGCGATGACGGCGATGACCGCGGCGACGATCGATCAGCTCTCGAACGGGCGGATGATCTGCGGTATCGGCTCCTCTGGTCCGCAGGTCGCCGAGGGCTGGCACGGACAGCGGTTCGGAAAGCAGCTGCAGCGCACGCGCGAGTACGTGGCGGTGGTACGCATGGCACTGAGGCGCGAGCGGGTGGAGTACCACGGCGAGACGCTCGAGCTGCCGCTGCCGGACGGGCCGGGGAAGGCTCTGAAGCTGACGATCGGCACGGTGCAGGAGCAGATCCCGATCTACCTCGCGGCGATCGGCCCGAAGAACACGGCCCTCGCGGGCGAGATCGCCGACGGGTGGATCCCGACGCTGTTCTCCCCAGAGCACGTCTCGGAGCTGCGCCCGTTGCTCGAGGAAGGCGCCGCGCGCTCGGGCAAATCGCTCGAGGGCTTTGACATAGCGCCGACGGTGAACGTGTTCGTTACCGACGACCTGCAGGGCGCGCGCGATGCGATGCGCCCGTTCATCGCGCTGTACGTCGGCGGGATGGGCTCGCGCAAGCAGAACTTCTACAACCAGCTCGTCTGCCGCTACGGGTTCGAGGACGAGGCGAAGACGATCCAGGACTTCTACCTCGAAGGCAAGCGCGAGGAGGCAATGGCGGCGATCCCCGACGCGCTGATCGACCAAGTCTCGCTGTGCGGCCCGCCGGACGTGGTGCGCGAGCGGCTTGCGATCTATCGCGACGCGGGTGTGGGCACGTTGGGGGTCACCCCGATCGCGTTCACCGCCGAGGATCGTCTCGCGCAGCTGCGGCTCGTCGCCGAGCTCGCGGCCAGCTGACCTAGCGGTCGCGCGCGCCGAGTCGGGTTATGGGTGGGAAACCCGCTAGCCAGTCCCTTCGTGCCGGCCCTGTTGGCGCCGGTTTCGTTTGCTTGTGGCGCTTGTAAGCCCTTCGAGACGGCTTCTGCTTGGCGCGTTCGGCGATCCGGGGCACGCGTTTCCG
>DASXMO010000198.1:0-5113 GCA_036495605.1 Solirubrobacteraceae bacterium | reverse complement strand
GCATCGGCTGCTCCGCGGTCAACGCTATCCGATGCACGGGTCCCGAACGCGGCGCCGAACGAGGCGCCGCAGGAGCTACCGTGCATCGGGCGATGCTCTCCGTGCAGACCGACGCCGGCCGCAAGCGCTGGACGCTCGTCGCGTGCATCCTCGGATCGGGGATCGTGCTGCTCGACGGCACGGTCGTCAACGTCGCGCTGCCCACGATCCAGCGGGCGCTGGGGGGCGGGCTGGCGGCGCAGCAGTGGGTCGTCAACGGGTACCTGCTGACACTCGGCTCGCTGATCCTGATAGGAGGATCGCTGGGGGATCTGTTCGGCGAGCGGCGCGTGTTCGCGATCGGCGTGTCGGGCTTCGGGGCCGCGTCGCTGATCTGCGCGCTCGCGCCGAGCATCGGCGTGCTCGTCGGCGCGCGGGCGCTGCAGGGCGTGGCGGGCGCGCTGCTCGTGCCGAGCTCGCTGGCGGTGATCGTGAACACGTTCCCGGAGTCCGAGCGCGGCGCGGCGATCGGCAGCTGGACGGCGTGGGGGGCGATCGCGGGCGTGCTCGGACCATTGGCGGGCGGCGAGCTGCTGGCGCTGGGATCGTGGCGGTTGATCTTCTTGATGAACATCCCCCTGACGATCGGGTGTGTGGCGCTGATCCTGATCGCGATCCCCGCGAGCACCCCCCGCGCCGCGCGGGGTGCCCGGCGTGTGGACTACACGGGCGCGGCGCTCTGCGCGCTCGGCCTCGGCGGTCCCGTGTTCGCGCTGATCGAGCAGCCGCGCCTGGGCTGGTCGAGCGCAGCGGTGACCGTGCCGCTGATCGCCGGCGTGGCGCTGCTGGTGCTGTTCCTGCTGTACGAGTCGCGCGCGCGGGACCCGATGCTGCCGTTGGGGCTGTTCCGGCGGCGCAACTTCTCGGCGGGGAACGTGGAGACGTTCGCGATGTACGCGGGCCTGTCGATCCTGTTCTTCTTCCTCATCTTGTTCCTGCAGCAGATCGGTGGCTACACGCCGCTGAAGAGCGGCCTCGCGACGTTGCCGGTGACGGTGGTCATGTTCGTGCTCTCGCGCCGCTTTGGGGCGCTCGCCGACAGGTACGGGCCGCGCTTCTTCATGGGCGCCGGGCCGCTGCTCGCGGCGGGAGGGTTGCTGCTGTTCCAGCGCGTGGGGGTGCGCGCGGATTACCTCTCGGAAGTGCTGCCGCCGCTGCTGGTGTTCTCGCTCGGGCTGTCGATGACCGTCGCGCCGCTCACGGCCGCGGTGCTCGCGGGCTCGGAGCACCAGGCGGGGATCGCTTCGGGTGTGAACAACGCGATCGCGCGCGTCGCGGGGCTGCTCGGGACGGCCTCCGTCGGCGCGGTGATCGCCTCCGCCTTCGCGACCTCGATCGACGGCCGTCTGCACGGCACCCCGCTCGGCGCTGCGGCCCGGGCGGCGGTGCGCGAAGCCAAGCGCCTGCCGCTGGGGCAGCCGTCGGTTCACGGCGTGCCCGCCGTGCAGGCCCACGCCGTGACGCTCGCCGCTCAGCAGGCTTCGCTGCACAGCTTTCACCTGGGCATGATGATCGCCGCGGCGCTCGTCGCGCTCGGCGGCGTGGTCGGCGTGGCGGGAATTCGCAACCCGCAAGCGGCTGACGTGAACGCCGCCGAGTGCGCGGGCGGACAGCTGGTGGGGATCAACCCCGAGCCGTATGAGGCAGGGGCGCCCAAGGCGGGCGCTGCTTCGGCGCGGATCTAGACGAGAGCACGCGCACACTGCGGGCAGAGCCCCAGAGCGGCCCGAAGCCTCAGCCCGTCGGCTCCTCGGCGTAGGCGCGGATCGCCTCGACGAGCGGTCGCAGGCGCCGTCCGCGCTCGGTCAGGCGGTACTCGACGGTGGGGGGGCTGGAGGGGATGACGGTGCGCTGCACCAGCCCGGCCGCCTCGAGATCGCGCAGGCGCTCGGAGAGCATGCGCGGGGAGATGCCGGCGACGGCGTCGGCGAACTCGTTGAAGCGCAGCGCGCCGGTGAGCGCGGCGTAGATGATCGACAGCTGCCAGCGGCGCTCCAGCAGGTTCGCGGTTTCGCGGACCTCGGCTGGAACGGGCTGGCAGCGGCGGGTGATCGGACGCGAGGACATCGCGCGGGCTCCTCCTAGGAGGCGACCGGCGTAGTGGCGCCGGCGCCGGCGGGCGCCTCGCGGGCGTCCTCCCGCGCGCTCGGCTCATCCTTGGTCGGCTTCGCCTTGCTCGTGTCTGCGCGCGCGGGCTCGAGCGCGCGGTCGAGCACCTCTTGGATGGTCATGACCGGATGGAAGGCCATCTGCTCGCGCACCTCCTCGGGGATCTCATCGAGATCGCCGCGGTTTCGCTCGGGCAGGATTACGTCGGTCAGGCCCGCGGCGTGGGCGGCGAGCGCCTTCTGCTTCAGCCCGCCGATCGGCAGCACGCGACCCTGCAGGGTGACCTCGCCGGTCATACCCACCGTGTGCTTCACCGGTCGGCCGGTGAGCAGCGAGGCCAGCGCCGTGACCATCGTCACGCCGGCGCTCGGGCCGTCCTTGGGGATAGCTCCGGCGGGGACGTGCACGTGGAACTCGCTGTGCCCCTCGAAGGCGCTGCTGGGGATGCCGAGCTCCTCGGCGTGTCCGCGCACGTAGGAGAGGGCGATCTGCGCCGACTCCTTCATCACGTCGCCGAGCTGTCCGGTCAGCACGAGGTTGCTGCTGGAGCTCTTCGAGTCGGAGCCGCCGGTCTTGATCCTGGTGGCCTCGACGAACAGCACGTCGCCGCCTGTCCCCGTCACGGCCAGTCCGGTGGCGACACCGGGGGTGGCCGTGCGCGAGGCCGACTCCTGGAAGAACTTCTGTCGTCCGAGCGCATCGCGCACGGTCTCGAGATCGATCGTCACGGGGGTCGCCTGCTCGGCCTTCGCGGCTTTGGCCTGCTTCGCCGCTTTGGCGACCTCGGCGTCGGGGACGTGACCGTTGCTTTGCGCGGAGGACGCCGTGTTCTCGGCGACGGGCCCGGTCTGCTGCTCGTGCTCGGGTGCCTCCTCGGTCTCGACTGGGCTCTGCGCGGAGGCGATCTTGGTGGCGGTCTTGCGCAGCACCGTGCCGAGCTCGCGCTCGAGGTTCCTGACGCCGGCCTCGCGCGTGTACTCGGAGATGATCGTGCGCAGCACCTCGTCGTCGATCTGCACCTCGTCCTCGCGCAGGCCGTTGCGGTCGCGCTGGCGCGGCCACAGGTAGCCCTTGGCGATCGCGAGCTTCTCCTCGGAGGTGTAGCCGTCGAAGCGGATCACCTCCATGCGGTCGAGCAGTGGTCCGGGGATCGTGTCGGCGACGTTGGCGGTCGCGAGGAACATCACCTGGCTCAGATCCAGCTCCACGTCGAGGTAGTGATCGCGGAAGGAGTGGTTCTGCGCGGGGTCGAGGACCTCGAGCAGCGCCGCGGAGGGGTCTCCGCGCCAGTCCGCGCCGACCTTGTCGACCTCGTCGAGCAGGATCACGGGGTTCATCGTTCCGGCGTCGCGCAGCGCGCGCACGAGACGGCCCGGGAGGGCGCCGATGTAGGTGCGGCGGTGCCCGCGGATCTCGGCCTCGTCGCGCACGCCGCCGAGCGACATGCGCACGAACTCGCGCCCGGTGGCGCGGGCGATCGACTCGCCGATCGAGGTCTTGCCGGTGCCGGGAGGCCCGATCAGGGTCAGGATGGCGCCCGACTTCGGGTCGGCCTCGATGTTGCGGTCCTCGCGCAGCTTGCGCACGGCGAGGTACTCGGTGACGCGATCCTTCACGTCCTCCAGCCCTGCGTGATCGGCGTCGAGCACAGCACGCGCGGCGACGGGGTCGAGGTGCTCGTCCGAGCGCTTGCCCCAGGGCACGGCGATCAGCCAGTCGAGGTAGGTGCGGATCATGCTCGACTCGCCCGTCTGCTCACCCATACGCTCGAGGCGCGCGAGCTCCTTCAGCGCCTGCTCCTTGACGTCCTCGGGCATGTCGGCGTCCTCGATCTTCGTGCGGTACTCGTCCGCGACCGAGGCGTCGTCCTCACCGAGCTCCTTGCGGATGGAGTCCATCTGCTTGCGCAGGAAGTACTCGCGCTGCTGCTTCTCCGCGCCCTCCTGCACGTCCTCGCGGATGCGCTTGCGGATCTGAAGCTCCGCGAGGGACTCGCGCTGGAGCTTGACCGAGAGCTCCAGGCGCTCGGTCACGTCGAGCGTGCGCAGCAGCTGGACCTTCTGCTCGTAGGAGAGGCTGGGGGAGTAACCGGCGGAGTCCGCGAGCGCGCCGGGCTCGGCGATCGCGCGCAGGAACGCCGCGATGCGCCCATCGTCGCCGCGCAGCTCGAGGATCTCCTCGACCGTAGCGCGGTACTCGCGCTCGAGCTCACGCGTGCGCCCGTCCACGGGCACCTCGTCGGGGCGCTCGTCAACCTCGACGCGCAGCTCGCCGCCGGGACCGGTCTGAGCCGCGCCGATCAGCGCGCGATGCTCGCCCGAAAGGGCGACCGCGTGCCCACCGCCGGGCAGCCGCAGCCGCTCGGTGACCTCGGCGATCGTGCCGACCTCGAGGAACTCGCCGTCGTGGCGCGGCACGAGCACAACACGCTCGTCCTCGCCGACCTCCTCGGTGAGGGTGATGCCCATGTTCGGGAACACCACCGTGTCCTCGAGCGGGATCAGGCGCAGGATCGGCTTGGGCGGGGAGGGGGTGGTCTGGGGGCTGTCAGAAGACTCGGGCATAGGGCACGACTCCATATGAGGTTACGAATTGTTAGTTAGTATAGCGCGGTGTTGTTGTGTGTGCAAGTAGTTTGGGGTGATGTCGTATTTGCGCTTGCTAGAGCCAAAATCATGGCTCATACGTCTACCGCGGACGGCCTTTGAGTTGGCGGCATCTTCTTTTTCTTCGCTCTCTCTATGTCGGGTCGGACGCGATGCTCTGAACACATGCTGGGCACGGCGTCGCTTCTCTTCTTCGTCGCTCCAGATACCAATGCTCTCGTCGTGCCTGCGCGATGCGCTGGACGTGCTGGGCACCATGCTTTGAATCAAGCCGATGTGATCGGCAGGCCCGCATGACTTGTAGAAGGCTGATTGGGTTGACGGGTCCGCAAGCGGACCCGCCTCGGGGCGCGCATGCG
>DASXMO010000197.1:0-30102 GCA_036495605.1 Solirubrobacteraceae bacterium | reverse complement strand
TCTGGTGGCGGCGCTGGATCGAGCAGTCGCGCTAGCCGAGGTGGCTCACGTTGCCGTGGCGGTCGGCGAGCACCTGCACCTCGACATGGCGCGGGTCGTGCAGGTAGCGCTCCAGGTAGACGGTCGCATCGGAGAAGAACTTCTCGCCTTCGCGGCTTGAGCCCTCGAAGGCGCCCTCGAGCTCATCCTCGGTGAGCGCGACGCGAAAGCCCTTGCCGCCGCCGCCGCCGGCGGCCTTGACGGCGACCGGGAAGCCGATCTGGTTCTTGGCGATCTCGAGCGCTTCGGCGACGCTTGCGACCGGCTCGGTCGTGCCGGGCACGATCGGCACGCCGGCGGCCTGCATCAGCTCGCGTGCGCGGGTCTTCGAGCCCATCGCCTCGATCGCGCTCGCGGGCGGGCCGATGAACACGATCCCGGCGTCCTCGCAGGCCTGCGCGAAGGGGGCGTTCTCCGCGAGGAACCCGTACCCGGGGTGGATCGCCTCGGCGCCGGAGCGCTTGGCCGCGTCGATGATCTTCTCGACGCTCAGATAGTTGTCCGCCGCGGGTCCCTCGCCGAGGTTGTAGGCCTCGTCGGCGCGCGTGACGTGCGGCGCCTCGCGGTCTAGCTCGGAGTACACCGCGACTGAGGCCACGCCGAGCTCCTGCAGCGCGCGCACGATGCGCACGGCGATCTCGCCGCGATTGGCTATGAGGACCTTGCTGAACATCGGCCGCGGAAGCTTAGCGACCTACTGCGCGGCAGCGGTGATCATGCCTGCCCCGACGGTCTCATTCGAGGCTTCGTCGATCAGGATGAAACTGCCGGTGCGCCGGTTGGCGGCGTATGGGTCGAACACGAGCGGGTTGCGCAGGCGCAGGCGGATGCGGCCGATGTCGTTGAGCGCGAGCTCGGAGGGGGGCTCGGGGGAGCGTTCGAGCGTGTGTACGTCCACGGCATCGCAGAGGCCGTCGACGATCGCCTCCGCGTGACGGGCGGTGTGCTTGATCAGATAGCGCCCGCCGGCGCGCAGCGGCTGCTCGCTCATCCAGCAGACGTCGGCCTCCAGCTCGCGCGCGACCGTCGGCGCGTGCTCTGCTCGGCAGATCAGCTCGCCGCGGGAGATGTCGAGCTCGTCCTCGAGCAGCAGCGTGACCGACATCGGCGCGAGCGCCTCGCTCAGCTCGCCGTCGAGAGTGTCGATCGCGGCGATGCGCGTGCGACCGCCGCTCGGCAGCGCCGTCACCTCATCGCCCGGGCGCAGTGCGCCGCTCGCGAGCTGGCCGGCATAGCCGCGGTAGTCGCCTCCCTCGCCGGAACCGGCGGAGGGGCGGATAACCCACTGCACGGGGAAGCGCGCGGGCGTGTCGTCGGGATGGTCGTAGGCGACCTCGACGTTCTCCAGGAACTCGAGCAGCGTCGGCCCTTCATACCAGGGCATCTGCTCTGAGCGCTCCACGACGTTGTCGCCGTTGAGCGCCGACATCGGGATGTAGGTGATGTCGCGCCGGCGGGCACTTACCGCGCTCGGCCCGCTGCCGTTCGCGCTGTCGCCGTTTGCGCTGCCTCCGGTTGTATCGCTCTCGCTTGCGCTGCTCCCGCTCGCACCGCCGGCCTCTTCGATGCCGGTCGCGCCGGCCCCGCCGTGCATCGCCAGGCGATGGGTGAAGCTCTCGAATTCGCGTACTAGCTCCTCGAAGCGCTCGTGGGAGTGCTCGACGAGGTCCATCTTGTTGACGGCCACGACGAGATGAGGGATGCCGAGCAGCGCGCTGATGAAGGCGTGGCGCTTTGACTGCTCGAGCACGCCCTTGCGCGCGTCCAGCAGGATCACCGAGAGGTCCGCGGTGGAGGCGCCGGTGACCATGTTGCGCGTGTACTGCTGGTGGCCGGGGCAGTCGGCGATGATGAAGCGCCGCTTGGCCGTCGCGAAGTAGCGGTAGGCGACGTCGATCGTGATGCCCTGCTCGCGCTCGGCGCGCAGCCCGTCGGTGAGCAGCGCGAGATCGAGCGCGCCCTCGCCGCCGCGGCGCTCGCTCGCCTGCGCGACGTGTTCGAGCTGATCCTCGAATACCTGCTTGGTGTCGTACAGCAGCCGCCCGATCAGCGTGCTCTTGCCGTCATCGACGGAGCCGGCGGTGGTGAAACGCAAAAGGTCCAGGGTCATGGCTAGAAGTACCCGGCCTTCTTTCTGTCCTCCATCGCGGCCTCGGTGACGCGATCGTCGGCGCGGGTCTCACCGCGCTCGGTGATCCGCGTGGCGGCGATCTCGGTGACGACTTCGGTGAGCGTGCCGGCCTGTGAGCGCACGCCGCCGGTGCAGCTCATGTCGCCGACCGTGCGGTAGCGCACGGTCTCGGTGAAGATCTCCTCGCCGTCGATCAGCTCGGTGCCCTCGCGCCAGGCGTAAAGCATGCCGTCGCGCCGGAAGACCTGACGCTCGTGCGCGAAGTAGATCGAGGGGACCTCCAGGCGCTCCTGGTCGATGTACTCCCACACGTCGAGCTCGGTCCAGTTGGAGATCGGGAAGACGCGCACGTTCTCGCCCTTGCGGATGCGCCCGTTGTAGAGGTTCCACAGCTCCGGGCGCTGGCGCTTGGGGTCCCAGCCGCCGAAGTCGTCGCGGAAGGAGAACACGCGCTCCTTGGCGCGCGCGCGCTCCTCGTCGCGTCGCGCCCCGCCGAAGGCCGCGTCGAAGCCGTGCTCCGCGATCGCGTCGAGCAGCGTGACCGTCTGCAGGCGGTTGCGCGAAGCGCGCGGTCCGGTCTCCTCGGCGACGCGGCCCTTGTCGATCGACTCCTGCACGCTGGCGACGATCAGCCGCTCGCCGAGCTCGGTCACGCGCCGGTCGCGGAACTCGATCACCTCGGGGAAGTTGTGACCCGTGTCGACGTGCATCAGCGGGAAGGGGAACGGCCCGGGCCTGAACGCCTTCTCGGCGAGACGCAAAAGCACGATCGAGTCCTTGCCGCCGCTGAACAGCAGCACGGGACGCTCGAATTCAGCGGCGACCTCGCGCATCACGTGGATCGCCTCGCTCTCGAGCGCGCGCAGGTGGCTGAGCCGTGGTTGCAGGGAGACGCTCATGGCCGCTCCGAAGTCCTGAACCGGCCGCCGGGGCCGGCCAGTGCCGCGCTTGCGCCGATCGTGGCGGGGCTCGACGTCGCGGGGGTGGCCGCGGGCGCCGCGGCAGCCGCGGCGGCGGGCGGCGCCGGCTCTGCCGCGCTCGGCTGTGCGCGTCCGCGCAGCAGGTAGCCGAGCACGCCCACGGCCAGCGGCGCGCCGAAGATGACCGCCACGGGCACGTTCCCGCCGGCGCTGTTGACCATCGCGAGCGCAGAGCCCAGGAGCACGGCAGCCAGCGCCACGCGCAGCGCCTGCTCGGGCACGCGGTCGACGAAGTGCGCGCCGATCCACACGCCCGGGATCGAGCCGATGAGGATGTTCACCATCAACGAATAGTCCACGTTTCCACTGATCGCATGCGCCACGCCCCCGACCCACAGCAGCATCGCGGCGACGAACACGCTGGAGCCCACCACCCGTTTGGGGGTGAGACGGAAGATGACGATCATCGCCACCCCGATCAGCGCGCCGCTGCCGACGGAGGTCAGGCCGAGGATCAGGCCCAGCACGAAACCGAGCACGACCGCGGCGGCGCCGGTGCGGCGGGTGAACTCGAAGGTCTCGCGCTCGTGCTCGGCCAGGTGGCTCAGCAGCAGCGTGCGTACGAGCAGCACCGCCGCGACGACGAGCAGCGCGCCGGCTACGCAGCCGATCAGCACGTTGTCGAAGCTCTTGCCGTATTCGTGGTGCAGGCGATCGACGATCAGCACGCCCAGCAGCGTTCCCGGGATGCCGCCGTAGGCCAGCCACTTGGAGACGCCGAGATCGACGGTGCCCTTGCGCAGGTGGCGGTAGCCGCCGAGCGTCTTGGTGATCGCGCCGTAGGCCAGATCCGTGCCCACCGCGACGACGGGTTTGACGCCGAGGACGATGATCAACAGCGGCGTCATCAGCGAGCCGCCGCCGATTCCGGTCAGACCGATCAGCACGCCGACGCCGAGCCCGAACAGGATGATCTCGGGGTGCAGCATCAGCGGGCTAGGTTGTCGGTCGATGAGATGGGCATAGTCGGCTTTGTGGCGATCGTCGGCGTCGTGGGCGGTTCCGGCACGAGCCCCTAGGCCGTCGGCCCGGGCAGGACATCAACGTGCAAACCGCACTCGGTCTTCTCCGAGCCCGCCCAACGTCCCTCGCGACCGCTGCCCGGCTGCGTGCAGGGCGCGCAGCCGATCGACTCGTAACCCTGGTCGTGCAGGGGGTTGTAGGGGAGGTCGCGCTCGTGGATTCGCCGCCACAGATCGCGGTCGGTCCAGTGGGCGAGAGGGTTGTACTTCCACAGGCCACGGGCCTCGTCGCGCTCGATCAGCTGGGCCCCGGCACGCGTTGGACCCTGCTCGCGCCTGATGCCGGTGATCCAGCCTTCGGCGCCGTGCAGCGAGCGCTCGAGCGCCTGCACCTTCGCGGCTGAGCAGCAGTGCTCGGGGCCCGTCCACGGCCCGCCCGGACCGGTGGCGTCCTGGACCTCGATGCTCACGCCGAAACGCTCCTCGAACTCGCGCCAGGTCTGCAGGGTCTCGGGGAAGAGCACTCCGGTGTCGATCGTCACGATCCTCACCGCCGGTGAGCCGTCGCCGATGCGCAGCAGCTCGTCGAGCAGGACCGACTCCTCCTTCTGGAACGAGCACAGCAGCACGGCCCGCTCGCCGTGGCGCGCGAGCGCCTCGCGCAGCGTCTCGCTCAGCCCGCTTGCCGGGTCAAGGTCTGACGGGTGCTCCGCTATGTCGCTCTGCAGTCCGCTCATCTCGACGCTCCTCGCGCTTGGCACACCACGTGGCTCGCGGTGTCGCTGTGGCGCATGTACGTTTATCTATACCGCGCACTCGCCCTCGCCGCGAATCACTTCGAACGGGACGTTGCGGTTCCAGTCGATGAATGTGTTCATCGACTCCAGCCCGAAGTCGACGGGCATCGAGAGGTCCTTGACGATGTCCTCGAGCTCGCTCGTGCCGACGCGCTCGGTGAAGTCGTTCCACTCCTCGCCCTCGTTGCGGTTGGCCTCGTAGTGACCGATCCAACGCTCGATCGCATCCGGCACCCGCTTGGAGGGCAGGCGCAGCTTCAGGCGCGTGCCGAACTTCACCTCGCCGCCTTCGAACACGCCGCCGACGTGGGGGATGTAAGCGGGGATCGTGTGCTCGCCGACTTTGATCGACGCGCCGGTGAAGCCGATCGAGCCGACGTGATGCTGTCCGCAGCCGTTCGGGCAGCCGCTGATCTTGACGTTCAGCTTGCGCGTGAGCTCGTCGGTGATGTCGAGCGCTTCGATGCGCTCCTGCACCGCCTGGTTGAGCCCCATCGAGCTGGTGATCCCGAGCTTGCAGGAGTCGGTGCCCGGGCAGGAGACGACGTCCGTGATCTCGCGCGAACCGGCGTCGCCGAGGTCGAGGGCCGAGAGCGCGCGCCAGACGTCGTAGACACACTCCTCGCGCACCCAGCGCAGCACGAAGTTCTGCTGCACGGTCGTGCGCGCGTAGCCTCCGGCGTAGTCGCGCATGATCTGCGCGAGGCCGCGGAACTGCTCGGGCGTGAGATCGCCGCGCGTGACCTTCACCTCGACGGTGACGAAACCCTCCTGCTTCTGCTCCCGCACGTTCGCCGCGCGGAAGCGCTCGAACTCGGAGAGGTCGCCGTTCGGGCTGCCGTAGCTTTGCGGCGCCGCCGGCGCCGACTCGCGCTCGTCGTCCTCGAACAGGCGATGCTCGAGTGAGAAGTCGCGTTCGGCGACCCAGTCGCCCTTCAGCTCCTCCTCGACCTGGTTGCGCAGCTCGTCGATCCCGTACTTGTCCACGAACACCTTGATGCGGGCGCGGGCGCGGTTGACCCGCAGCCACTCCTGGCGGTCGAAGATGCGCATGACCGCCTCGGTGAACTTGAGGTACTCGCCGTTGTCGAGCTCGAGGAAGTCGTAGAGCACCGGCGCGACGCGGGCCATGATCGAGGTCCCGCCCCCGACGAGCATCTCGACCCCGCGGACCTCGCCGCGACCCTCGATCGTCCTCACGCGGGCACGGAAGGCGACGTCGTGGATGCCGCTGATCGCGCGGTCGCGCGGCGAGCCGTCGAAGGAGGTCTTGACCTTGCGCGGCATCATCTGCGTCGTGGGATGGCGCACGAAGTAGCGCACGTACGCGCCCGCGTAGGGCGTGAGGTCGAACAGCTCGTCCTTGGCGACGCCCGCCCACGGGTCGCCGGTGACGTTGCGCATCGTGTTGCCGCAGCCCTCGCGGCTGGAGAGTCCCGACTCGCCCAGCTCGCGGATCAGCTGCTCCGCTTCGAGCAGCGGCACGTGGTGCATCTGGATGTTCTGGCGGGTCGTGATGTGGCCCTTGTTCAGCGGTACGTACTTCTCGACGACGGTCGCGAACGCCTCCATCTGCTCGGGGGTCACCCCGCCGAAGGGGAGCTTCACGCGAATCATCTGCACGTCGGCCTGGCGCTGGCCGTAGACGCCCTGTTTGAGGCGGAACTTGATGAACTCGTCTTCCTCGGTCTCACCGGCGAGGAATTTCGTGGACTCGGTCTTGAAGTCGTCGTACTCGCGCTGCAGGATCGGGATCACGTGCCCGGGGACGTTCTGCAGGACCTCCGGGTCCTCGAGCGTGCCGCGCGGTGCGGCGGGTACGGAAACTGGCTCCATCACGAAACCTCCTGATCCGGGCGGCGCCCGGGCTGCTTTGCAAAGAGAGTGCCGGCGGGAAAGAAGTGGATTGAGGCTAAAGCCTAGCGGCTTTCAGGTGTTTATCCAGGGGTGAGGAACATCGCCGTGCTCCTCGCGCGAGACGCCTTCGAGCATAGCCGCGCGTATCCACGGGTCCGCCGTGTCGCCGCCGCCTGCCTGCACAGGCGCCGTGTCGTGCGTGAAGCGCTCGATCGCCGCCGCGATCGCGGCGGCCTCCTCGTCGCTCGCGGAGGACGGGAGGGTCATGGCCACGGGGCTCTGAGCGCTCATGGGCACAGTTTGACGGATGTCTCTCGGGGCGGCGCGCGGGTAGTCTGCGAGGCGTGTCCAGAGCCCTGGATCGCTTCATCGCCGCGGGACCCTGGCCCGAGCGCGCGGGCCTGGGTCTGCTCGTCTCGCTCGCGCGACGACCGCGCGGGAGCCGGCTGCTGGCGCGCATCGGGCCCGTCGAGCAGCTCGCGGGCGGGTTGCTGGCGATGGAGCGCTACGAAGATCCGGTGCTCGCGCGGGAGCTGGGCTGGGACGCCGAGGCCGTGGCTGCGCGCGGGCGTGCGCTGCGCCGGCGTGAGGGCCGCCCGTGAGGCCAGCCGACAGGATCGACGCGGACGTTTGCATCGTCGGCGCGGGTGCCGGCGGGGCGGTCGCGGCGGCGGAGCTCGCGGAGGGGGGCGCGAAGGTGGTGGTGCTCGAGCAGGGTGCTCAGCACGACGCCGACGGCTTCTCGGCGCGGCCGGTGGAGATGATGACGCGCCTGTATCGCGACGGCGGTCAGGGGTTGACGCTCGGTACGCCCCCGATCCTGCTGCCGCTCGGACGCGGGATCGGCGGCACCACGCTCGTGAACTCCGGCACCTGCTTTCGCACGCCCGCGGCGGTGCTCGAGCGCTGGCGCGGGGAGTACGGGTTGCACGAGCTGACAGAGCGGGAGCTCGATCCCTGCTTCGAGCGCGTCGAGCGAGCCCTGTCGGTCGCCGAGGTCAGCCCCGAGCTGGCGGGCGCGAACGCGGCGGTCGCGCGGCGGGGGGCGCAGGCACTCGGCTGGTCGCACGGCTATCTGCGCCGCAACGCGCGCGGCTGCGTCGGCTCGGGGGTGTGCGCGTTCGGCTGTCCCACCTCGGCCAAGCAGCACACTGGGATTACCTACGTGCCACGCGCACGGGCGGCCGGCGCGGAGATCCTCACGGGTGCCGACGCGCAGCGCGTGATCCTGCGAAACGGTCGCGCGCAGGGGGTGCAGGCCAGGATCGAGGGCGTCGGGAACATGCGCGTGCACGCCCCCGAGGTGATCGTCGCCGCGGGCACGATCCACACGCCGCTGCTGCTGCAGCGCAGTGGTCTCGGGAGCCAGTCGGGCCAGCTCGGCGAGAACCTGGTGCTGCACCCGGCGACGGCGGCGTTCGCGCGGATGGAGGAGGTCGTGGACATGGCTCGCGGCGTGCCGCAGAGCTTCTACGTCGACGAGTTCGCGAGCGAGGGGATCATGTTCGAGGGCGTCGCCGGCCCGCCGTCGTACGTTGCGATGTCGCTGCCGCTGACGGGCGCTCGTCACGCGCGGGCGATGGCCGACTATCGCCACCTGGCGCAGTTCGGGCTGATGGTCAGCGACACCTCGCGCGGGTCGGTGCGCTCGTTGGGCGGGCGTCCGCTGATCCGCTACGACCTCGTGCGCGACGATCTCGCGCGTTTTCGCAGTGGGCTTGCGCGGATGCGAGAGCTGTTCGAGGCGGCGGGCGCGCGCGAGATCTACCTGCCGCTGCCGCACGGCGTCGAGCCCGAGCAAGCGCGCGTTCAGGATCTGAAGTTGATGGCGTTCCATCCGCTCGGCACGGCGCGCGCCGACGCTCGCCCGACACACGGCGTCGTCGATGGACGGCTGCGCGTGCATGGCGCGGAGGGGGTGCGCGTCGCCGATGGCTCGGTCGTGCCGAGCTCGTTGGGGGTCAACCCGCAGATCACGATCATGGCCCTCGCCACGCGCTTGGCCTACGATCTGCTGGAGCGCCCATGTCCTTCCTGATCGATCCTCCCTGGCTGTACGCGACGGGCCGCGCCTACGGGCGGCTCATGCCCGACGAGCAGACGCCGCTCGCGCGCACCCTGCACACGGCGACGGCGGGCGCGTTTCTGGTGACGAGCATCTCGCTGTACCTCGACCGCCCGTGGACGCGTCCGATCTGGAAGGCGTGCCGCGCCGCGAGCGGGCGCGACTGGATGCTCAACTCGGGCGTGTTCGGGTTCGACCCCGCGCGTGCCTCGCGCCGCACGCATGTGGTCTCGGCGCTGTTGTTCGCGACCTACCCGTTCTGGCTGGCGCTCGGTGAGCGGCGCGGTCGCCGCGCGTCGGCGCGCCGCTGAGGAGGGTCGAAGGCCCGGTCACGGTCGCCCGGAGGCGAGCGTCACGGTCAAAAGGGCCGGCCGGATGCCGACCCTGGCTTCTCAAAGCGGGATGTTGCCGTGCTTGCGCTGCGGGCCCGGTTCGCGCTTTGACGCGAGCGTTTGCAGCGCGGCGATCAGGCGCGGGCGCGTCTCGTGGGGGATGAGCACGTCGTCGATGTAGCCGCGCTCGGCGGCGGTGTAGGGGTTGGCGAAGCGGGCCTTGTAGTCCTCCATCAGCTTCCCGCGGCGCTCATCGGGAGTTGGGCTCTGAGCGAGGTCGCGGCGGTAGATGATGTTGACCGCGCCCTCGGGTCCCATCACGGCGACCTCGGCGGTGGGCCAGGCGAAGTTGAAGTCGGCGAGCATGTGCTTGGAGGCCATCACGTCGTAGGCGCCGCCGTAGGCCTTGCGAGTGATCACGGTGATCTTCGGCACGGTCGCCTCGGTGAACGCGTACAGCAGCTTGGCGCCGTGGCGGATGATGCCGCCCCACTCCTGGCTGGTGCCGGGGAGGAAGCCGGGGACGTCGACGAAGGTGAGGATGGGGATGTTGAAGGCGTCGCAGGTGCGCACGAAGCGCGCGGCCTTGGCGGAGGCGTCGATGTCGAGCACGCCCGCGAGCTGCGCGGGCTGGTTGCCGACGATCCCGATGGCATTCCCGTCGAGGCGGGAGAATCCGCAGATGATGTTCTTGGCGTGGTGCTCGTGCACCTCGAAGAACTCCTCGTCGTCGACGATCAGCTTGACGACGCCCCGCATGTCGTAGGGCTTGTTGGGGTTGTCCGGGACCACGTGGTCGAGCTCGGGGTCCATGCGCTGGGGATCGTCGGTGGGCATGACGCGGGGGGAGGTCTGGAGGTTGTTCTGGGGCAGGAAGCTCAGCAGGTAGCGGAAGTCCTCCAGGCAGGCGTCCTCGTCCTGTGAGGCGAAGTGGGCGACGCCGGACTTGGTGTTGTGCGACATTGCCCCGCCGAGCTCCTCGAAGCCGACCTCCTCGCCGGTGACGGTCTTGATCACGTCGGGGCCGGTGATGAACATGTGCGAGGTCTCCTGGACCATGAAGATGAAGTCGGTGATCGCCGGCGAGTACACGGCGCCGCCCGCGCAGGGACCCATGATCAGGCTGATCTGGGGGATCACGCCGGAGCAGCGGACGTTGCGCACGAACACGTCGCCGTAGGCGCCCAGCGAGACGACGCCCTCCTGGATGCGCGCGCCGCCGGAGTCGTTGATGCCGATCACGGGGCAGCCGATCTTCGCGGCGAGGTCCATGATCTTGCACATCTTCTCGCCCATCACCTCGCCGAGCGAACCGCCGAAGACGGTGAAGTCCTGGCTGAAGACGCACACGGTGCGCCCGTCGATCGTGCCGTGGCCGGTCACAACGGCGTCTCCCCACGGCCGGTTCTTCTGCATGTCGAAGTCGTGGGTGCGGTGGCGCACGAACGTGTCGAGCTCCTGGAAGGAGCCGGGGTCGAGCAGCTTCTCGACGCGCTCGCGGGCGGTGTACTTGCCGCGCGCGTGCTGCTTCTCCTCGGCCTCGGGCGAGGAGTGGATGGCGGCTTCGCGCAGCTCCTGCAGCTGGGCGAGCTTCTCCTCGTAGGTCTCCGGCGCCTTCTGGCGCGGCTCGCGCTTGTGGCCGCTGCGAGAGGCGGCCAGCAGTGCGGCGTCGGTATGGCGGTCGTGGGAGCTGGTGGCCATCGGGCGCGGAATGTTAGCCGCGCGCTCGCCTGTGAGCCGTTCTCGGCTCGGCTCGGGCTTGCTTCAGGACCGTGAGAACGGCCGGTGATGGGCCGCGCCGAGGCGGTCGAGCACGCCGGTGAGCACGGCCGTCGTCTGCTCCTCGAGCTCGGCCAGCTCGGCCGAGATGTCAGGTTCGGGGGCGGCTTCTTCGGGTGCCGGGGGGGTGATCTCGGCCTCCGCGACCTGCTCGGGCTCAGGCTCCGTGACTGGCTCGGGTTCGGACTCCACGACTGGCGCGGGCTGGACCTCGACAGGGGGCTTGGGCTCGACTGTCGGCTTGGGTTGTCTGCGGCGCCGGAAAAGTCGAGCGAAGAATCGGGGCCGTGGCGCGGGCTCGGCGATCTCGGGCGCAGGTTCCGGCTCGGCGATAACCTCGATCGGCTCGGGCTCAGGCTCCTTGACTGGCTCGGGTTCGGGCTCTGAGATCGGCTCGGGCTCTGCCTCTGCGATTGGCTCGGGTGCCAGTTCGGCCTCCGTCTCGAGTTCGGGCTCGGACTCCAGGTCAGCCTCGGACTCCAGCTCGGTCTCGGACTTCGGCCTGGGCTCGACCACTGCGCGCTGTGCCGAGAGCGTGACCTTCGTGCCCCAGCCCGAGGGCTTGATCTCGACCCTGCCGGTGGCTTGAGCACCGTCCGCTGCCGCCGCCTCCCAGTCGACGGCGCGGTCGGGCTCGGTGCGCACGATGCGGATCTCGCCCAGCTCGCCGAGGTGGCGAGCCAGGGTGGTGGGATCGCTGAGCTCGGCCCACAGCTCGGGCGGAGACTTGACGAGGGTGCGTTGCACCTCCGAGGAGACGCTCATCGTCCACAGTTTTCGCGCGATCCGGCGCGAGTCCTTCTCAGGTCCGGCCCACGGACCGGTCGCTTAGGTGTGCATTCCCGTCGGCGGCGCGGGCGGATCGCGATGTGTCACCGGCGGGCGCACCGGGTCGGCTCCCCGGAGCAAGATGCCTTCGCGGAAAAGGCACAGCGCCTTATGATCGGGTCGGGCGGCGCTCGGATAGAGCACTCCGCGGTAACCTTCGTGATGCAGCCGCTCTCCGGCGGCTTGAAAGGGCGCCCAGGTTCGCCGGCCAGGACGAGGGGCAGGCAGATCGAGTTGGGCCAGCTTGTCCGGGGTCGAGAGGTCCACGATGTCGCTTACAGCGAGGCTCCATCGCCAGAGGTCGCGGGGCATACCGTGGGTGGGTGGCAGCGCGATCTCGGCGAGGCCCCGATACCACTCTGCCCATGCCGTGGCGGCTTCGTCCGCCAGGTAGATGGCCGCGACGATCTCACCCCGCTGCCAGCGACCGCTGGATGGCGGAGTCGCCAACCACAGCGGATCGGACCCATGGGGTGTCTGGCGCCACCATGAACCGGCGACGGACACGCGCTGCAGGGAGGCCACGATTACTACGAAAAGGGGGACTCTTCGAGCGCTGAAACCAGCTCGGCAACCTGTAGGTAATTGCCACTTGCGATTACGTCGATCGGCTTGTGCTCTTGAAGCGCGGGCACGGGCTTTCGCAGCCAGACCGCGATGTAGGACGGCTCCATCACCCTCGCCAGTCGCTCCACAAGCGCGGACAGCTCGATCAACCGCTCCGCGCGCTCGCCTGTAGGCGATCGGGTATGTGCAAGCCACGCTCGCGCCGTGCTGCGCGCTACGCCGGTCGCACGGGCGATGTCGGCGTCCGACAGCTTTGCGATCTCGTGCAGGTAAGCCGCCTCGCGGATGAGGGCATGAGGAGCTTCGACAGCCGACATGGAAGCGACTGTAGCACGATTGCAGCGCGTCTGTGCGCATCCGTGTCTGAGGAAGCTCGCTAGACGGAGCTACACGGAGACGGGCGCCCGGCGCGGGCCGATGAGATCGCGCTCGTGCAGCAGCTCGGCGAGCTGCACGGCGTTCAGGGCGGCGCCCTTGCGCAGGTTGTCGGCGACGATCCAGAGGTCGAGCGCGCGCTCGTGGCCGGGGTCGCGGCGGATGCGCCCGACGAAGACGTCGTCCTGACCCGAGGCGTCGATCGCGAGCGGGTACAGCGCGGCGCTGGGGTCGTCGAGCACGCGCACGCCGGGCGCGGCTTCGAGCAGCTCGCGGGCTCGCTCGGGGGAGAGCTCGCGAGCGCTCTGCACGTTGACTGCCTCGGAGTGGCCATTGACGACGGGCACGCGCACGCAGGTCGCCGAGATCGCGATCTGCGCGTCGCCGAGGATCTTGCGCGTCTCGTTGATCAGCTTGCGCTCCTCGTCGGTGTGATCGTCGCCGTTGGCGAACGAGCCCGCGTGGGGGAGGGCGTTGAAGGCGATCTGATGCGCGTAAGCCTCGGGCTCAGAGATCTCGCGCTCGTGCAGGAGCGCGTGCGACTGGCCGAGCAGCTCGTCCACGGCGCGCTTGCCGGTGCCCGAGACGGCCTGGAAGGTGGAGATGACCAGACGCTCGATCTGCGCCTCGCGATGCAGCGGCGCGAGCGCGACGACCATCTGCATGGTCGAGCAGTTGGGGTTGGCGATGATCCCGCGATGCTCGGCGAGCGCCTCGGGGTTGACCTCGCTGACGACCAGCGGCACGTCGTCGTGCATGCGCCAGCGCGAGGAGTTGTCGATCACGACGGCGCCCGCGTCGGCGAACCGCGGCGCCCACTCGCCGGAGGTGGCGCCGCCGGCGGAGAAGAGCGCGATGTCGAACCCCTGGATGGACTCCTCGGTGAGAGCCTGCACGACGATGCCCCCCTCGAGCTCGCGTCCGACCGAGCGCGCGGAGGCGAACGGCACGATCTCGCGCGCCGGGAACTCGCGCTCGCGCAGCAGCTCGAGCATCAGCGTGCCGACCTGTCCGGTGGCGCCGACGACGGCGACTCGATATCCAGCGCTCATGCAGTCAGGGTACAGCGGGCTTGCAGCCGCGTGATGGCGCTGGGGGATCTTCCCCTCCGGGCCCGCACGCTCCCATCGGGATAGGTCTTAGGCGGTCGCTGGGCATGCTGGCCGATCGAAGATCCCGTCGATCTTCGATCGGTAAGGACGCAGTGAGCGTGGCGTGCTTTGCACGCGAGTGATCGAGGACGCCGCATAGCGCCGCTCAGCGGCCGCCTAGGTGTGGAGGACCATGAAGAAGATCGTGATCACCACGAGCAGGTCCATCACTGCGCCGACGGCCCCGATCTGGCGTACGAGCGAGTCGTGCTCGGCGCCGTAGCTAACCTCGCCCGAGCCAGCGGCGGCCGCGACGTCCCGGTCGGCGGCTTCGATCAGGCGCTTCTCGCGCGGCCCCAGGTACATGCCCTCGACCGCGCCGATGACGACGGACACGCCGATGCCCCATTGCACGAAGAAGGCGTGCCAGAGGTGCAGGTGCGAGGCGAGGTAGATGCCGAAGACGACGATCGCGGCGAGCCCGGGCATGATCACGCGCTGGCTGATCGCGTGCAGCGCGCGGTAGAGGGCCGGCTGCGCGCGTGAGTCGGCCTTGGTGATGGTGCCCACCAGCACGGGATAGGCGAAGGTCGCGCCGAAGGCGAAGACGACGGCGAGGATGTGCAGGGCGAGGATGACTTCGTAGAAGGCGACGGCTACGAGCACGGACGCAAGCCTATTCCTCCACCCAGCGTCCCGTCGTGCCCGGTCCGTCGGTTAGTGAGGTGGAGGGAGTTCGAACGCGTGAGCAAAGGAGTTGATGCATCATGATGCACCTGATATATGTTTTGATGCAATGCGAACTACGATTTCCATCGAGGACGGTCTCTTGCGGGCCGCGAAGCAGCGTGGACTGGAGCGGAACATGACCCTGGGAGGCGTCATCGAAGATGCGCTGCGAACGGTCCTCGACCCGTCGCGGGCGAGGGACGCAGAGCGTGTCCCGTTGCCGATGTCCAAGCGGCGCGGCGGCACTCGGCCGGGTGTCGACGTGGCGGACGGGGTGCGCCTGCGCGATGTGATGGACGAAACGTGATCCTGCTCGACGTCAACATCCTCGTGGATGCCTTCCGCGGCGATCAATCACGTCATCCCGCGATCCGCGCATGGCTGGACGGGGTCGTGGACGGAGACTCGGCCTTCGGCATTCCCGAGCTCGCGCTGAGCGGCTTCCTGCGAGTCGTCACTCATCCGCGCGTGTTCAACGAGCCGGACGACATCGAGGATGCGCTCGCCTTCGCCGAGCGGCTGCGCGAGCTGCCGCACGCGATCTCGGTCGGGCCCGGTGACCGCCACTGGTCGATCTTCGCGCGCCTCTGCCGGGCCACTCGCGCCGTCGGGAACGCCGTCCCCGACGCCTACCTCGCGGCGATGGCGATCGAGTCGGGCAGCGAAATGATCACGGGCGACCGCGGTTTCGCGCGCTTCCCGGGCCTGCGCTGGCAGGATCCCGCCGCCCGGTGACGTGCTCCGGGCGGCGGGTGCCGATCTCGGAGACAGGTAGTCCCGGGTGGCGCATGCGCCACCCGGCCTGACGGTGCATGCACCGTCAGGAGGAACCGCACATGTGCGGTTCCAAGCAGGGCCGCATGCGGCCCTGCTGACCTTGCCGCATGCGGCAAGGTCGACCAAATCAGCCTTTATTAGTCATGCGGCAAGGTCGCTATCAGCTTCTTAGTCATGCGGCCCCAAGCAATTCTTGCCGCATGCGGCAAGGTCACCTAAAACGTGGGCGTGTAGCGCCCGAACACGTCGCGCATCGCGCCGCAGACCTCGCCGAGCGAGCAGCGGTCCTTCAGCGCCTGGCGGATCGCCGGGAGCAGGTTCTCGCTTCCGCGCGCGACCACGCGTAGCTCCTCCAGACGCTGGTCGGCGAGCGCCTGGTCGCGGTCCGCCTTGAAGGCCGCCAGCCGCTCGACCTGTTCGCGCTCGGACTGCGGGTCGACGCGCAGGAGGTCGGGCACTTCGAGCTCCTCCTCCTCGTACTTGTTCACCCCGACGACGATGTCCTGGCCGATGCGGTAGCGCTCCTGGTAGCCCCAGGCGGACTCGTCGATCTCGCCGGTGATGAACTCGATCGCGTTGACGGACCCGCCGAGCGTGTCGACCTTCGCGATCAGCTCGTTCGCGCGCGCTTCGACCTCGTCGGTGAGCGACTCGACGAAGTAGGAGCCGGCGAACGGGTCGACGCTGTCGGTCGCGCCGGACTCGTGCGCGAGGATCTGCTGCGTGCGCAGGGCGATTTTCGCGGCGCGCTCGGTTGGCAGCGCGAGCGCCTCGTCGAAGCCGTTGGTGTGCAGCGACTGCGTGCCGCCGCAGACCGCCGCGAAGCCCTGGAGGGCGACGCGCACGATGTTGTTCTCCGGCTGCTGCGCGGTCAGGGTGACGCCGCCGGTCTGCGTGTGGAAGCGCAGCATCGTGGCCTTCGGGTTGGTGGCGCCGAAGCGCTCGCGCATGATGTGCGCCCACATGCGCCGCGCGGCGCGGAACTTGGCGACCTCCTGGAAGACGTTGTTGTGGCCGTTGAAGAAGAACGCCAGGCGCGGGGCGAACTCGTCGACATCGAGCCCCTTCTCGACGGCGGCGGTGACGTAGGCGATGCCCGAGCAGAGCGTGAAGGCGACCTCCTGCACGGCCGAGCAGCCCTTCTCGCGGAAGTGATAGCCGGAGATCGAGATCGTGTTCCAGCGGGGCACGTGCTCGTGGCAGTACTGGAAGATGTCGGTCGTCAGGCGCATCGTGGGCGCGGGCGGGTAGATGTAGTTGCCGCGCGCGATATACTCCTTGAGCACGTCGTTCTGCGTGGTGCCGCGCAGCTTCTCGCTCGGCACGCCCTGCTCCTCGCCGACGAGCTCGTACAGCAGCAGCAGGCACGCGGCGGGCGCGTTGATGGTCATCGACGTGGAGACCTGGTCGAGGGGGATGCCCTCGAAGGCCGTGCGCATGTCGTCGATCGTGTCGATCGCCACGCCCGTGCGCCCGACCTCGCCGAGGCAGCGCGGGTCGTCGGAGTCGAGGCCCAGCTGCGTGGGCAGGTCGAAGGCCATCGAGAGGCCGGTCGAGCCCTTGGAGAGCAGGTAGCGGTAGCGCTCGTTGGACTCCCGCGCGGAGGCGTAGCCGGCGTACTGGCGCATCGTCCATGTCTGCTTGCGGTACATCTCGCGGTGCACGCCGCGCGTGTACGGGTACTCGCCCGGCTCGCCCAGGTCCAGATCCCGGGGGAGGTCGGCGTCGGTGTAGAGCTCGGCCACCTCGATCCCCGAGTCGGTGAAGCGGCGGGGGTCGTCGGGGCCGACGATCGGGGCGACGGTGAGGTTCTCTTCGGTGGCGGCCATGGACCAGATGATATGTGCCGGTGGTGGGTGCGGTGCTCGCCGGAGGTGTCCCGCGCGTGGCACGCGCCGCGTGGAGCCGCCGCGCGTGTGGACCGCTGCGTGTGGGGCCGGCTCTGCGTGGGGCCGGCCGTGCGTGCGGGGTCAGCCGGGCGTGAGGCCCGCCGCGCGTGTGGCTATCCTGCGCGCATGCCGACCTGTCTGGTCACCGGTGGCGCGGGGTTCCTCGGATCGCATCTCTGCGACGAGCTGCTCGCGCGCGGCCACAGGGTGATCTGCGTGGACAACTTCGAGACGGGTTCGCTGCGCAACATCGAGCACATCCGCGACCCCGAGCGGTTCCTGTATCTGGGTGTGGACATCATCGAGCCCTATCACGTCGAGGAGCCGGTCGACTACGTCTACCACCTCGCCTCGCCGGCCTCGCCGATCGACTACCTGCGCCTGCCGCTGCACACGCTGAAGGTCGGCTCATACGGCACGCACCACACGCTCGGTCTGGCGAAGGCGCATCGCGCGCGCTTCCTGATCGCGTCGACGAGCGAGGTGTACGGCGATCCGCTGGAGCACCCGCAGTCGGAGAGCTACTGGGGCCACGTCAACCCGATCGGCCCGCGCGGGGTCTACGACGAGGCCAAGCGCTACGCGGCGGAGCTGACGATGGCCTACCACCGCCAGCAGGGCGTGGACACGGCGATCGTGCGGATCTTCAACACCTACGGCGCGCGCATGCGTCCGCACGACGGCCGCGCGATCCCGACGTTCCTGCGCCAGGCGCTCGCGAACCGACCGCTGACGGTGTTCGGCGATGGCAGCCAGACGCGCTCGTTCTGCTACGTCAGCGACCTCATCCGCGGCATCATCGCGCTGGCGGAGTCCGGGCATCACGACCCGGTGAACATCGGCAATCCCGATGAGTTCACGCTGCTCGAACTGGCGGAGACCGTGAAGGAGCTGACGGGATCGAGCTCTGAGATCGTGCACGAGGCGCTGCCGATCGACGATCCCAAGCAGCGCCGGCCGAACATCGCGCTGGCTCAGGAGCTGCTCGGCTGGTCGCCGGAGGTGCCGTTGCGCGAGGGTCTTGAGCGCACGATCGAGCAGTCGGGCGCCGCGGTGCTCGTCGGCGACGGACCGCGCTGGATCACGTTCGCATCGGCGGCACCATCGGGGTCCGCGCGGCTGGGTCGGCGGCGCCCGAATCGCCACCCGACCGCTACATCTGCGAGTCTGAGGCGTTGTGAGCAGAGAGATGGGACCACGTTCCACGAGAACGTCCGCTCCGACGCCCACGCCGCGCGGCTCCTCGGCGCCCACGCGCGAGCGGCCGCCGAGGTTCGTGCGTCCGCTGCCGTCGGATGCGGGGTCGGGGTTGGGATCGCCGACGCCGCGGACGGTGATGTCGGAGGCGACCGCGCGCCGCGAGCACTCCGATCGCGACATGCGCAGCAAGCGTCCGCCGGCGATGTCGCTGCTGTTGCGGATGGACACGGCGCGGCGCGCGGCGCGCGTGATCTCGCTGCTCGTGCTCGACTTCGTGGGGGTGGCGCTGGCGATCTACACGGCGCTGGTGCTCAAGGAAGTGGTGCTCGGCAACCTCGACGCGACGCGCGTGTACGAAGAGACGCGGCACTTCCTCCCGTTCGCGTACCTGCTGACGGCGCTGCTGTTCGCGCGCTCCGGGCTGTACGCCGCGCGCTCGCAACGCCCCGGCCTCTCGCGCATCGTCGCGGCGCTCTTCCAGGTGGCGTTCGTCGCGCTGATCTTCGCGGTGGTCAGCGGCGAAGAGTTCTCGAGCTTCTACATCTTCTACGGCTCGCTCGCGTTCGCGCTCCTGTACGTGTCGGGGCTGCGCGCCGTTTACGAGTCGATCACGGGCGTGCTGCTGCGGGCCGCCGGCTACAGGCGCAGGGCGATGCTGATCGGCACGGGCACGCACATCTCCGATGTCGCGCACGCGCTCGGCGAGGGCGCGCACCATGCGCCGTTGGAGGTCGTCGGCTACATCTCGCTGCGCCCGCTCGAGGGCTCTGGGTTGCGCTCGCTGGGCGGGTTCGCGGATCTTGCGGAGGTCCTCGGCGCCGAGCGGATCGACGAGGTGATCATCGCCGACTCGGACTTCCCCCAGCTCGAGGCGGTCGAGCTGGTCGAGCAGTGCCACCGGCGGGGTGTGCGCGTGCGGATCGCTCCATCGACGATGGAGATCCTGATTCACCGCGCCGAGTTCGTGCCCGGCCAGCGGGTGCCGCTGTTCGAGCTCGGACCGCCGGTGTTCGAGGGCATCGACTTCGCGCTCAAGCGCACGTTCGATCTGATCGGGGCGAGCATCTTGCTGATCTTGCTCAGTCCGCTGCTCGCGCTGATCGTGCTGACGGTGCGCATCACATCGCGCGGGCCGGCGCTGTTTCGCTCCACGCGGCGCGGCATCGGTCAGCGGCCGTTCGCGTGCTTGAAGTTCCGCACGATGCACACCGACGCCGAGCAGCGCCAGGCCGACTTGGACGAGCTCAACGAGGCCTCGGGGGCGCTGTTCAAGATCCGCGACGACCCCCGTCTGACGCCCGTGGGCCGGATGCTGCGGCGGTTCTCGCTGGACGAGCTGCCGCAGCTGGTGAACGTGATCCGCGGCGAGATGTCG
Source organism: Solirubrobacteraceae bacterium (assembly GCA_036495605.1). Taxonomy (GTDB): domain Bacteria; phylum Actinomycetota; class Thermoleophilia; order Solirubrobacterales; family Solirubrobacteraceae; genus Palsa-744. The sequence goes on along the minus strand of DASXMO010000197.1, from coordinate 10,329 downwards.
CTCGTCGGGCCGCGGCCGCTGCCCGAGCGCGACTACGAGATGCTCGAGGAGTGGCATCGCAAGCGCTACCTCGTGCTGCCGGGCATCACCGGGCTGTGGCAGGTCTCGGGTCGCTCGGAGCTCGACTTCGACGACCTCGTGCACCTGGATTTCATCTACCTCGAGCGCTGGTCGCTGGCGCTCGACCTGACGATCCTGCTGAAGACGATCCCCGCGGTCATCTCGCGGCGCGGCGCCTACTGAGCGATTCACGCTGCCCGTCGTAGGGCGGGTGGAGTGGACCTGCCGCGCGGGTACCCAGATCGCACGGCGTCGGCCGCTCCTCTTGATCCCGCTCGGCGTCGCCCGTCGGGCGGCGGTCAGCGCACGCCGCTGCGGGAGCCGAGCCTGCCCACGCAAGGGCGTTCGGGCCGCGCGAGGGCGTTTTCGTAGACGCGCCAGGTTTCCCGTCCGACGTCCTGCCAGGTCCAAGCCGGCTATCCGTGGGAGGGCTGGGCGGCGTCGAAGGCCAGATCGGGCGCCTCTGGGATCACGACCACATGCTCGCGCTCGAAGCCGAGCTCCGCGACGGCCTCGTGGGCGAGCGCGTCGGTGGGGACGATCACGTGCGTGGCGCGCCGCACCGCGAGATGGCGCAGGCGCAGGTGGATGCCACCGCCGCGCATGCGCTCACTGGGGCGCGTGAGCGCGTCGAGGTCATGGATCGTGACGATCATCGGGCAGGGGCTGTGCAGCATCGCCCCCTGCATCCACGGCGCGTGGAACACGTCGGCGCGGCGGGGACGGTGTGTCTCAACGATCTCCCCGCGCGCGCCCGCGGTGTCGCGCAGGGCGCGCAGCAGACAGCGCGCGTAACGTCCGACGCCCAGCGGGTCGGTGGAGGGGCGGCTGTCGAAGGCGACCCTCAAGAGTGCCTCGCTCCCCCGCGCCGCGCTCCGATCGAGCCGGTGCTGCCGGTCACGCCATCCCCTTGCCCCGGAGGTGCACCCACGCAACATAGAGGGTTCACGCAGGTATGTGTAGGAATGAGATGGACACTGCATGGCCCGACGTCGGCGATGGCCGACGCGCGGCGGGGCTCCCTGTAGGTTGGGCGGTGCCGATGGGTTCGCGCGCGTACTACGAGGCACTCTGGGAGAGCGTGCCCGCGGGCTCCCAACCACCGGAGTTCGCTCTGCGCAAGGGCTTCCTGCTGGAGCACACGGCTGCCGGGGAGCGCGTCCTCGACGTGGGCTGCGGCGAAGGTCATTTTTCCTCGGCGCTGCTGCGCGCCGGCGCGAGCGTCGTCGGTGTGGATGTCGCCGAGGAGCCCCTGCGCCGCGCGCGTGCGCGTGACCCGGCCCTCGAGCTTCGGCTCATCGACGCCGACGAGCCGTGGCCGATCGAGGATGCGAGCTTCGATGCGGTGTGGGCGGGGGAGACGATCGAGCACGTCCTCGACACCGCCGGGTGGCTGTCGGAGGTTCGCCGCGTGCTGCGCCCGGGCGGGCGTCTGTTGTTGAGCACCCCCGCGCACGGAAGGCTGCGGGTGCTGGGACTGGCACTCTCGCGGCGGGCGTTCGAGGCGCACTTCGATCCGCGCGCCGATCACCTGCGCTTCTACACCCGCACCGGGCTCAGCCGGCTTCTCTGCGAGTTCGGATTCCAAGAAGTCTCAGCGCGCGCCGTCGCCGGGCCGCCCGCGGCGCGACGGCTGCTGCTGGCTCGCGCTGTGCGTTCGCGTTGGTAGTCACCCGGCGCGCGCCCGGGTTTGGGTCTGGGTGTGAGTGTGAGTCTGAGCCCCCAGCCGCGACGCGGCTCCCGTGGTTGCCGCGGCGCCCGCCGCCGCGAGGGCGCCGGCGGATAGGTGCCTGTGTCCCGCTCCGGTGACGCTCGCCGTTTCGGTGGCCCGCAGCGCCTGCACGTAGTCGTCGTAGATTTCGACCGATTCGGGATTCGGGTAGGGCGGCGCGATCGCTTCCGGCGCGATCGACTCGGGATTGAGGTAGATCACGGCCTGGAGCTCTTTCAATGCGAGCGCCGGTTCGCTTGCGAGGTCGTGCCGGGCAAGTGCCAGCCACGTCTGTGGGTTGGAGGGCTGCAGGCGCACGGCACGTTGCAGTGTGGCCTTCGCCAGGGCGGGCTGGCCCGCGTTCTGTTGCACGGCGGCGAGCACGATCAGCGCCTGCGCGGAGAGCGGATCGCGCGAGACGGCGGTCTGCGCCTTGGCCAGCGCCTCGTGGGGGTTTGAGCTCACGAGGGTGAGCGCTTCCTGGGAGGCGGTCACGGAGCGCTGGGGCTGCCACTGTGACCATGCCGCGAGCAGCGCGGCGATCACCGCGGCCGCGGCCACGCCCACTCGCATCGGAGATACCTCGCGTAGTGATCGCGGCCATCTCGTCTCACCGCCGACAGGCGCTTCGCCGGGCGCGGGCGCTCCCGCGGGCGTGGCAGGAGCCGGTGTCGGCGCTGCACTCCTCGCCGGCGCGAGATCCGTCGCGGTGATGGCGGAAAATTCGCGTGTGGGGGCGGCGTCGCTGTTGTAGGCGTCCAGCGGCCCGCGTCCTGCCAACCAGCCTGCGCACAGCAGCGCGACGAAAGCATCGCCCGGCACGTACCAGGTCCAGTCCACGAACGAGTGCACGCCGAAGACGACCACGAGGCAGAGCATGCTGAGCATGCCGATGCGCTCGGGGGTATAGGGCGCCGGGAAGTGCCGCCAGCCAGGACGTGCGCCGGCGCGGATCTGAAGCCAGGCGCGCCAGCGCGTCCAGCGGCGGTCGAACGGGTGGGTTGCGCGCCCCGCGGCGGCCATCCACGTGAACAGCAGCGCGAGCGCGAGTGCCAGGCCGATCGCGCCCAGGTCGGCGAGCGTCTGCACGGCGAACCCATGCGCGTGTTTGACTTCCAGCAGCACCGTGCGGTAGCGCAGGCTCGCGATTTCATAGCCGTCGGCGCCGACCCCGAGCGCGGGATGTGCGTCGAACACCTGCAGTGCCTGCTTCCAGTAGCGCGCGCGCACGCTGGCCACGGCCGTCAGCCGGCCGGGGGAGTTGGGAGGCACTTTGGCGTTCGGGTTGGTCAGCGTGTCGACCGTGTGCGAGATGCTGCCGGTGAAGCCGCGATGGCTGTGCGCGAGCGCGCCGGCGAAGCCGATCAACGCGAGCGCGATCAGCGCCAGCAGGATCGCCCCGGCGCGCGTGCGGGTTGGGCGCGAGAGCGGACGCCTGTTCGAGAGAAACCCGATCGCCACGCCCGCCAGGGTCAGCAGCAGGACCATCGCCAGCAGCAGCGCGCCGAGCTGGTGTCCGGCCGTGGCGCGCTGGGCGAGCGGGATGTTGTCCGTCGTGAGCGCGTATCGCGAGAAGTCCCAGCCGACGACCGCCGCGGCCCCGAGTCCGCCGACGATCAGCACCGCGGCGCCGCGCAGGCGCAGCGGCACGATGCACATCCACAGGACCACGCCGATCGCCAGCGCGGCGAGCGCGCCGCGCGAGTAGGCGAGCATCACGGTCACGCCCATGATCCCCATCGCCGGGTAGGCGAGCGCGCTGAGCAGCGCGTGCCCGGAGCGGCGCGCGCCCAGCCACAGGCAGCCGATCGCGCCCATCGCGGCGGTCAGGCCGATGGCGTTCCAGTAGCCGTAGGGTTCCTCCAGCCGCGCGTAGGTGACCGCTGGTGCAAGTCTGCCCGGGAACACCTTCGTGGCCAGGGCGTACGCGCACACAACCGTCGCCGCCAGCGTCAATCCGCCGATGATCGCCGGCCAGCGCTCGGGAGCCAGGCGCACCAGCGCGACCGCCGCGCCGAACACGCCGCTGTAGGCGAGCAGGCGGCCCGCATCCTGCCAGCTGACGTCCGGCTGCACAGACCACACGACCGACAGTCCGCTCAGCGCGGCGAACGCGATCAGCAGCGCCAACGGCCAGAGCCCGTACTTGGGCCCCTCGAGCAGCGATCGCGCGGCCGGTGTGAGCACGACCGCCACCGCGACCGCCACGCCGGAGGCGAGCGTCAGCACCATCTCCGTGGTGGTCATCGATTCGAGGTTGAGGCCGCCTTTGGCGAGGAACGTGACCAGGCAGGCCACGCCGGCGGTGAGCAGCGTGACCCACCACAACGCGCCCGGGCGCGTCAGTCGCCTGGCGGGCCCGAAGGTACCGGCTCGCGATGGCCCGCGCGCGGGCCTCACCGGCGCCGGCGTCGCTCTCGGGGCGGGAGGCGTCTCAGCGGGGGCGACGGACATCTCGGATGCGGTTGCGGATGCCCGCGCCGGCGGCCGCGAGCAGGCAGACGATCAGGAATACGACCGTAGCGAGCAGCGGCGTTGGCAGGGCGCTGAACGCCGAGGCGATATCGGCGTGGACGACTCCCGGATGGATCGTCTGGGCGCCGACCTGCAGAGGCACGGCGCCGGCGCTCGAGGCGTGGGCGATCGAACGCTGCTCAGAGGGCGTCGGCGCGGCGCTGCCGGTCGTCGTTGTCGGGGATCCTCCGCCGGAACCGCCCCCGCGACCCGCGCCGGCGGCGGCGAGCTGCGCCTGACGGATCTCCTGGGCACAGTTCGAATACTCTTCGGTGCCGGCGCTCAGCTCTTTCAGCGCCTGCCTGTATGCCGCCTGGCTGAACCCGCTGAGCGATTCGGCGTGGGTGCAGCGACGGATGATTTCTTCGCCCACGTTCGCCTCGGCCGTGCCCGCGAAGAGCATCAGCAGCACCAGGGTGGCCGGGAGGAGAAGCGCGTGATGTTTACGGATCTTGCTCATGGCTCGGCCCCGCACGGCGCGACGCGAAGACCCAAAGCTAGCAACGCGCCCGGGAGAGCCCGACGGTTGCGAGGGCCTTGGAGAAGCCGTCGGCCCAGGCATCGTAGGTGTAGGCGCCGACGTCGATCGCGCCGGCGTCGCCCATACGCCCGCGCAGCTCGGGGTTGGCGGCGAGGCGAACCATCGCCTCTGCCAGCCCCTCCGCGTCGCCCGCGCGCACGACCAGCCCGTTGCGTCCGTCACGCACCAGGCCTCCCGCGACGGCCCCGACGGCGTCGCTGGCGATGATCGCGAGGCGGCGGTTCATCGCCTCGTTGATCACAAGTCCCCACGGCTCGCGGAAGGTGCGCGTGCGGATCGAGGGCACCACGAGCACGTCGGCATCGGCATACATCTCTCGCAGCTGCCCAGCCGGAACGGGCGCGATGTAGCTCACACCCGCGGGTGCCGCTCTCGATGCTGCTTCCGTTCCCACGAGGGGGTGCGCTCCCGAGTGAACCCCGACGCGCGGACTGACGCGCGGACGCACCCCCCGCTCGCGTTCGGGATCCACCGCGCCGCCGGGTGGGATCCAAGGGGGGCTGGATCCCACGCCGACGAGGACGAGCGCGGCGGATGACGCTTGCAGGTCCGACCTCTGCCAGGCCCTGATGAGCGCCCCAATTCCCTTTTCCCGATCGGGACGTCCGGCAAACATGAACTTAAACTTCGCCTCGCCGGGCCAGGCGGGATCGACCGGGGCTCCGTCCGCCGGAGCGCTCCAGAAGGCGTTGTCGACAGCCTGCGGGGCGACGTGCACGTTGCGGGCGCCCCGCTTGCGCACGTAGGCGCTCACGTGCGGTCCGTACGTGACGACCGCGTCGGCGGAACGATAGAGCGCGAGCAGCGGGGGATAGCTGAGCATGTGCGGGACGCTGCGCGGATGCGCCCACAGCGAGGCCCAGAGGATCAAGGGAACGCCTTCGCTGCGCGCGCCGGCCCACGTCGAGGGGAGCGCGACGCGCCCGCCGGTGGAGCAGACGACCGCGCGATATGCCCCGCTGCGCGCCAGCTGCCCCGTCGCCCGCTGGCTCACGTGTTTGTGGGGGAACGGAAGCTCGGTTCGGGGGAGCGGCGACTCCTCGCGCGGGGGCGGCGACCCGGCTTGCCGGGATGGCGGCTCGCCTCGCCACGGCGTGCTCGCGGGCTCGTCGAGCCGCTCGGGTGTGCCGCTTGGGTCGGGGCCGTGCAGCGAGCGTCCCCCATAGAGCGCGACCTCGATGTCCTCGCGCTCGTGCAGCGCCGCGAACGCGCCCACCCGATCGGGTGGCGCGTGTCCCGTGACGAACAGAACCGGCTTCATCGTGCGCCGTGCAGCGCGTGCTCGTAGGCGATCAGCGTCTGGTGTCCGCAGCGCTCCCACGTGAACCCCGCGGCGACGCTCTCGCGAGCCCGCTGGCCGGCCTCGCGCAGCCGGTGCGGGTCTGAGAGCAGCTCGTCGATGCGCTGGGTCAGACGCTCGATGTCCCCCGGCGGCACCAGCACGAACCCGTCGCCCTCAGCGGCGATCTCCTCCGGGCCGGGCTCGCCGCGACAGCCGATCGCGGGCACCCCGCCGGCCATCGCCTCGATGTAGGCCACGCCGAAGGCCTCCTCGGTCGAGGGCATCACGAACAGCGTTCCCGCTCGCGCGCGCTCGAGTGCCCGCGCGGGCTCGAGCTGCCCGCGCATGTCGACGCGATCGCTCACGCCCAGGCGCGCGGCGAGGCCTTCCAGCGCGACCCGCTCGGGCCCGTCGCCGACGATCTCATAGCGCAGCGTGGGGTGTCTGCGCCCGAGCACCGCCAGCGCGCGCAGCACGTCGGCGTGGCGCTTGCGCGCCACCAGATGGCCCACCGTTACGAGCGTCGGCACGGCGCCCTCGCGCCGGGGTGCGCGCGGCGAGTCGGGCGGGTCGGCCCCGAGGTGCACGACGCGCACCTCGCGCGCGCCGTGCGCGCGGCAGAGCTCGGCGATGCCCTGGCTGTTGGCGAGCGTCAGCCGAGCCGCGCCGAGCCCTCGTGCAACCGCCTTCACTCCCGCGGCGCTCCCCAGCGGTGCGGGCGCCGCCGTGTAGAGCACGTCGCCGCCGTGCACCGAGACCACCAGCGGCACGTCCACGCGCGCCCTGCGCACCGCGTCGCCCGCGGGCACCGCGTTGTGGGCGTGCACGAGCTCGTAGGGAAACGAGCGCCTCATTTTGCGCAGCGCGAGCCCGAGCGCCGGCGCCGCCCACGCGCCCCAGCGTGCGTACGAGCGCCCGCGCTGGGGTGAGACGTAGGAGACATATGAGACCGGCAGCCCGTCGAGGGTCTGCGAACGGGGCTCACGCACCCGCGCGCTCAGCTCGTGAGTCAGCGCATCCGGCCCTTCGCGCAGCGCCGCCCGGGGCGGAACGAGGCGATGCAGCACGAGCACCCGCACCTCCGCGCCCGCGTCGCGCGCGGCCAGCGCCTGGCGGTGCGCCCACACGCCGAGCACCGGATCGCGACGGCTCGGGTAGAACTCGGCTATGACCGCGACCTTCATGCAGGTCCCCGGTGTGCGGCGGCCGGCACCGGGTGCGTCGGGGCGGCTGCTGCGACGGCCGGCGCCGGGCTCGTCCGTGCGGTCGTGCCCGCTCGCGCGTGTCCGCTCAGGGGATTCACCAGCGGCGGTGCGTCGTCAGGGTTAGCTGCGATTCGCTCGCCTTCAAGTAGGGCCTGTCGGCGAGGAACTCGCGCGCCTCGCTCACCGCGGCCGCGTGCGAGTAGGCGCTCGCGGCCGGCGCCGCACGATGGGCGATCGCGATCGCATCGAGCACACCGCAGCGCCAGCCGTGCTCGCGCGCGATCGCGGCCCAGTGCGCATCCAGCCCCCAACCCATGCGCAAAGGCATCGGGAACGGCAGCAGCGTCTCGAAGGTCGCGCGGGCGAACGCCGTCACGGGACCTATCTCCACGAACCGCGTCTCGCGCACGATGCTCCCCGGTACCCGCCTTGTCACGGGCCACGCGCCGTGCGAGCGGGCGCGGTGCGCCGGCTGGGCCAGCTTCAGGTCGAAGCGCTCGCACAGGAACAGCAGCCGATCGAGGAACCCGCGCGGCAGATCGATGTCGTCGTCGACTACCAGCAGCCAATCGTGCTCCTGGATCGCAGACCCACCCGCCCGCTCGGCGAGCAGACGGTTGAGGTTCTCGAACTTCCCCAGCTCCCCGGGTGGACAGGTGCGAAACTCGAGCTCGTGCCGCGTGCTCTCCAGCTCGGCGCGCACGCCCGCAGCGAGGGCCGCGTGCTCGTCGCGAACGACGCCGATCGCGAGCACGCTGCGCAGCGGCGGTGCGTGGCGCGCGGCCAGGCCCAGGCGCAGCCGCCTCACGCTCGCGAGCTCCCACGCGTCCACGGCCGCGTCGCGCGCACCGCGCACGATCGCATCCGCTCCCCCGACCGTCCCGCTTTGGCCTGAGAGGAAATCGTCGGCGGCGGGGATTACCGGTGTGGCCCGCGGCGCGTGCTCGCCGCGCCGGCTTTCGCGCATGCGTCCGGCGCTGTGCGCAACCATCGTCAGACCCGCCGGGCAGCGGTGGCGCAGCACGTGCCACGCGCAGCCCGCGAGCGTCTCGAGCTCGCCGACCGCGCCGGGCGCCCGCCCGTTGCGGGCATCGAACCGCCGCGCTGCTCTGCCGCGCGCGTAGGCGGTGCGTAGGAGCGCGCGCAGCCGGGCGTCGGCTCCGGTGCGGCGGTGGTCCACGGTGGCGCGCGCCACATACAGGATTCGTGCGCGGGGCTCGCGTGCGCGCAGCCTGTCCTGCCACTCCTGCTCGTCGCCGCCGTGCTCCAGCGAGACGTCGAACGGGCCGATCCGTTCCAGCGCATCGCGCCGGATCGCCATGTTCGCCCCCCACGCATATCGCGTCTCCGTGTCGCGCTCGCCGAGATCGAGCGTCGTGATCGGCGGTCCCTCGCGCCCGCACGTGTGCGGCGCGCGGCCCTCCAGGCGCGCTCTGATCCGTCCCGCCAGCACGTCCACGTCCGGGTGCTCGCGCTGCGCCGCGAGCAGCGCCGCCAGCCAGCCGGGAGCGGCTTCGATGTCGTCGTCGGCGAACACCACCAGCTCGCCCGCCGAGCGCTGCACGCCCGTGTTGCGCGCCACGTTCAGCCCCAGCTCGCGCTCGTGCGGCTCATAGCGCGCGCCCAGCCGCCGTGCCTGCTCGCGCGCCTGCGGCGAGGCGCCCGCGTCGTCGATGACCAGCACCTCCGCTCCGACTGCGCGCGCCTGCGGGACGATCGAGGAGAGCGCCACCTCCAGGTAAGCCGGACGCGCGCGCGTGGGAATCACGATCGAGGCGGGTGGGGTCTCGGTGCTCATGACTGGCAGAGTCTAGGTTTGATCCCCTCATGGTCCTATTCCTGCACAACCGCTACCGCACCACCGGCGGTGAGGAGCGCACCGTCGAGGACCTTCTCCGGCTCGTGCGCGAGCACCTGCACGAGCCCGCCGAGCTGCTCGAGCGCGACTCCGCCTCGCTCGGGCGCGCGCGTGCGGCCGCAGGACTCGTGCGGGGTGGGCTGCAGCCGGGCGACGTCGCGCGGGCGGTCCGCCTCAGTGGCGCGCGGGTCGTGCACGCCCACAACCTGCACCCGACGCTCGGCTGGCGCGCGCTCGCCGCCGCGCGCGAGGCCGGGGCGCGGGTCGTGCTGCACCTGCACCAGTACCGCCTCGTCTGCGCGATCGGCGTCTGCTTTACCCGCGGGGGCGAGTGCACTCGCTGTCATGGACGCGACACGCTTCCCGGTGTACGCCTGCGCTGTCGCGGCAGCCTGCCCGAGGCCGCCGCCTACGGCACCGCGCTGTCGCTGTGGCAGCACCGCCTCGTCGAGCAGGCCGACGCGCTGATCGTGCCCAGCGCGTTCGCCCGCGAACGGCTGCGCGCGCTCGGCGCACCGCTGCCCTGGGATCGCGTCCACGTCCTCGCGCCTCCCCTGTGGGCGCACGCCGCGCCCGCGGGCGATGGAGCACCATCGCGCGAGCTCGCCAGTGCGACCCCCGCGACCAGGCCCTTTGCCCTCGTCGCCTCGAGGCTCGCGCCCGAGAAGGGCGTCGACGTCGCGATCGCCGCCTGCCGGCTCGCCGGCATCGCGCTCGTGGTCGCCGGCGAGGGTCCGGAGCTGGCGGCCCTGCGCAGGATGGCCGGCGGGGGATCGGAGCCGGGGGCCGTAGGAGATCTGGCCGGCGAGCGCGGCGAGGTGACCTTCGTCGGTCGCGTCGACGACGCCCAGCTGGCTCGCCTGCGCGCGCATGCCTCGATCGCGCTCGTCCCCTCGCGCTCGGCCGAGACGTTCGGGATGGCCGCCGCCGAGGCGCTCGCCGCGGGTCTACCCGTCGCCGCGAGCTCGGTCGGGGCCCTGCCGGAACTGCTCGGCGAGGTCTCGCTGGCGCCGCCGGGCGACGCACCGGCGCTTGCCGAGGCGATCGCGCGGGTGCTCGCCGATCCGGACGGCGCACGGCGTGGGCGCGAGCGTGTGGAGGCGATCTGCGCCCCGGAGGTCGTGGCGCGTGCGCTCGCGGACATCTATGAGGGCGTCG
>DASXMO010000196.1:0-8137 GCA_036495605.1 Solirubrobacteraceae bacterium | reverse complement strand
GCTGCTGCCGTTGGGCACCAGCGGGAAACTGCTCCACTACAACGCGTCCGTCAGCTCCGGCGGCGCCGGCAACGTTGAGAGCGTCGCCGGCGGGCTCACCTCGCTCAAAGCCGAGGAAGCCTGGGAAACATACAACCAGGGCCCCGTCGGCTTCCAGGGGATTGGGGCCTGAGTTGGGAGGAGATCAGCGTCCAGCCTATCCCGGCCTGGGAGACAGTGCCACTAAGCAAGAGCGGTTCGACCACCGTCAAGGCCGCCGCCAGGAATCCGCTGCAAATCAACGTCAGTGGAGCTAGTCGGGCTCGAACCGACGACCTTCTGGCTGCCAGCCAGACGCTCTCCCAGCTGAGCTATAGCCCCGGGTGCAGAGACATCGTACAACGAGGTCCTGGGACGCGGGCGTGCTCACCCCGGCGGGATGAACTCCGGAACGGGGAGCTCCGCCTCGCCAGGCAGGTCGCGTCCTTCATCGCGCGCTGTCCGCCGACGCGGTCCGCCGCCCGGCCCAGCCTGATCGATCCGTGCGGTCATGCTGCCGTGCGCGAGGCGCACGTCGCGCAGCAGGCGCTCGGCGTTGTTGCGCAGGGAGGAAGAGAGCTCGCGCAGGTTGCGGGAGATCTCGGTGCCCTCGCGCACGACCTCGTGGGTCACGGCGTGGGCCTCGCCGACGATCTCGCGGGCCTCGGCGCGGGCGACCGCTCGGATGTCCTGGGCGCGGGCGTGGGCCTCGGCGTGGCGTGCGGTCAACTCCTCCTCGGCGCTTGAGCTGTGCAGCTCGGCCTGTGTGCGTGCACCCTCGAGGATCCCGGCGCCCTCCTCGCGCGCGCTCGCGAGCACGCGCTCTGACTCGGCGCTTGCCTCGGCGAGTGCTTGGGCGGCCTGCTCCTGTGCGTTTGCGAGCGTGTGGGTCGCCTGCTCGCGTGAATGGGCGAGCGCCTGCTCGGACTGCGCGCGCGCGTCCGCGAGTTGCTGCTCGGCCTGGTCGCGGCCGGCCGCGAGCGTCTGCTCGGCCGCGGTGTGCGCGTCGGCGGCGATCTGAGCGGCCTGCTCGCGCGCCTCCCCGAGGACGCTCTGGCCCTCGCGCAGGCGCTCGTCGGCTTCGCCGTGTATCTCCGCGACCGCGGCGAGCGCCTCGTTGCGCGCGCTCTCGGCCTGGGCGCGCGCGGCCCGCAGGATCTCCTGGGCCTCCTCCTCGGCCGCCAGCACGCGATGCTCGGCGGCGCGGTCGGCCTCGGAGATCCGCTCGCGCGCGCGGGACTCGGCCTGCTCGCGCAGCTCCGCGGCGGCGCGTTCGGCCGCTTCGATGATGCTCGCGACGCGCTCGGAGGCCGCGTGCGGGGCGTCGGGGGAGTCCACGAAGCAATCCTAGACCCGCGCCTCGGCGCTGGGTGCCGCCGGTCGTCACCGCAGCGTGTGGGCCGCCGGAAGGGATGGCGGGAATTGTTGGAGATATGTCCTTGCGGACAGGCGCGGCATGGGCCATGATCGAGCGATGCCGAAACGAGCGCCGGACCCCGGGAACGTCGTCATCGTCGTATATCCGGACGTGCAGAGCCTCGACTTCGTTGGACCTCAGGAGGTGTTCGTCGCCGCGCGGAAGCTGATCGCGGCCACGGGACGCACCGAGCCTGGCTATCGCGTGAGCGTGGCGAGTCTCGACGGCGCGCCGTTGCGCGCCTCGAGCGGTCTGCGGCTGATCCCCGACATCGCGCTGAGCGAGGCGCCCGCGCGGATCGACACGCTCCTGATCCCCGGCGGCGCCGGGTCGGCCGCCGCGAGCGCGCGGCCGGAACTGCTGGATTGGCTGTGCGAGAGAGCGCCCGGCGCGCGCCGAGTGGCGTCGGTGTGCACGGGCGCGTTCGTGCTCGCCGCGGCCGGCCTGCTGGACGGGCGCCGCGCGACTACCCACTGGGCCTCGGCCGCGAAGCTCGCCCAGCGCCACCCCGAGGTGGAGGTGGACCCCGAGCCGATCTACGTGCGCGACGGCGACGTGTGGACCTCCGCGGGGGTCACCGCCGGCATGGACCTCGCGCTGGCGCTGATCGAGGAGGACCTCGATCGTGAGGCGGCGCTGACGATCGCGCGCCATCTCGTGCTGTTCCTGCGCAGGCCCGGCAACCAGTCGCAGTTCAGCGCGACGCTCGCCGCGCAGGAGCCAGAGCGCGAGCCGCTGCGCGAGGTGCAGAGCTACGTCGTGGAGCACCCTTCGGAGAACCTATCCGTGCAGGCGCTCGCCGAGCGCGCGCACATGAGCCCGCGCAACTTCGCACGCGCGTTCGCCTCGGAGACCGGGATCACGCCGGCGCGCTACGTCGAGCGCGTGCGCTTGGAGGCGGCGCGGCGCGCGCTCGAGGACACGGGACAGCCGATCGCGACGGTCGCGAAGGCCTCCGGCTTCGGCACCCCGGAGACGATGCGCCGCACGTTCATCCGCGCGCTGGGCGTCGCCCCGGCGGAGTACCGCCGCCGCTACCACCCCGACGGGGCGCCCTCCGGAGCGCTCGCTGCCTGAAACCACGAAAGGACCCTCACGATGGACATCGCGATCCTGCTGTATGACCGCCTGACCGCGCTGGATGCGATCGGGCCGTATGAGGTGCTGAGTCGCCTGCCGGGCGCGAGCGCGAGATTCGTCGCGGTCGAGCCGGGTCCGATCACGACCGACAACGGCATGCTCACGCTCGTTGCCGAGAGCTCGTTGGCGGACGCGAACACACCGGACGTCGTGCTGGTGCCGGGAGGTCCGGGAGAGGTCGCCGCGCGCGCCGGGAGACCGGCCCTGGATTGGCTGCGGGCGGTCCACGAGACGAGCGCCTGGACGACCTCGGTGTGCACCGGCTCGCTGATCCTCGCGGCGGCGGGGCTGCTGGAGGGCAAGCGTGCGACGAGTCACTGGCTGGCGCTCGAGCGCCTGCGCGAGCTGGGCGCGGAGCCGGTGTCCGAACGCGTGGTCTTCGACGGGAAGATCGTCACGGCCGCGGGCGTCTCGGCGGGAATCGACATGGCGCTCACGCTGGTCGCGACGATCGCCGGCGAGGAGGTCGCGCAGGCGATCCAGCTGGGTATCGAGTACGACCCGCAGCCGCCCTTCGACGCGGGCTCGCCCGAGAAGGCGCCCACGGAGATCGTCGAGGCGGTGCGCGCGTACTCGCGCTTCACAACCGAACAGGCGTCGCTTACGTAACATTGGGGCGGATGGCCGAGAACCCGTTCGCAACGAGCACCACCTCGAAGCCGGCCGCGCTGAGCATCTTCGACTCGCACGCGGGCGAGCGTGAAGCCAGCTCGACGTTCCTGCTTGGTCAGGTCATGTTCCTGGTGGCGGTCGCGCTGGCGTTCTTCGCGGGCGGCACCTACATCGGACGCGATCTGACCTACGGCACCGGGCTGATCCTCGAGCTGGCGGCGCTGGGGATGCTGATCGTGCAGATGTTCGTCCCCCGCCTGCGCGAGGGATCGAGCGGGATGACGTGGATGTTCGGGCTCGCGCTGCTGCTGGGGCTCGGCCTCGGGCCGGTGATCAACGAGTACGCGCAGGTCGATCAGAGCGCGATCTACCAGGCCGCGGGCGGCACGGCGCTGACGGTGGGAGTGATGGGCTCCTACGGCTTTGCGACCTCGCGCGATCTGATCCGCTGGATGCGACCGCTGTTCTTCGCGCTGCTCGGCGTGTTCGGGCTCGCGATCGTGCTGATCCTGATCGGCTCGGGCGAAAGCTTTTTGCTGAACCTCGCGATCTACGTGATCGTGAGCGCGTACCTGGCGATCTACTTCCAGATCATCCGCCGCGGGGCGACCGAGCGCGACGTGGTGTGGATCGCGACGGGCGTGTTCATCAACATCATCAACATCTTCCTCACCCTGCTGCGCATCTTCGGCGGCCGCTGAGGCCGCCGGCACCGGCGGGGCGGTCCGATACCGGCGGGGCCGGTCCAGCCCCGGCATGCGTCCGGGGCCAGGCCGATCCGCTCGCCTACATTCCCTACATCCGTGCCTGGACTGCGGTTCGCGTTCGACCTCAGGTGCAGGTGAGCGTCGACTGCGTGCGCCCGCGCTGTCTGGTCGTCGTCACCGAGCACGTCACCGGCCCTTCGGCGAGGCCCGAGGCCTGTCCGGCGGTGTTGGTGACCTTGAGCGTGACCGTGTATTTGCCGGCCGTCGCGTAGGTGTCTGAGAATTTCGCCGCGCTGCCGGTTTTGCCGTTGCCGCCGTTCCAGGCGTAGGCGTCGATCGTGCCCGATTCGTCGGTTGAGGTGGAGGTGAAGCTGCACGTGGCGCCGGAGCAGCTCTTGCTGAATTTCGCCACGGGCGGCGTGCTCGGCGGAGCGGTTAGGGCCTGGCTGGAGAACGGGCCGGCGCCGGCGCCGTCGAGGGCTTGAACCTCGTAGTAATAGGTGGTCGTGGCGCTGGTCGCGGAGGTGTCTGTGTAGGAGGTCGCGGGCGCGGTCAGGCTCGTGACCTGCGTCGTCTCTTCGCCCGGCGCGGTGCCGCGCCAAACGACGTATTCGGTGGGCGGCGCGCCGGTGGGTGCGTTCCATGAGAGCGAGACGCCGCTCGCGCCTCTGGTCGCGATCGGGCCGGTGGGCGCGCCGGGGGTGTAGGACCAGCTGCCGAGGCCCGTGACGAGGTCGAAGCCGGTGAGCGCGGGATGCCCGTTGCTACCCGAGGCGATGTCGCGGAAGGGGATGTTCGCGGGATTGGCGTAGACGTAAGAGGCGTTGACGTCGCTGCCGGAGACGGCGGACTCGGCGGCCCACAGCACGGTCGAGGCGCTCGTGCCGCCGACCGTCCACCAGCCCGACTGACCCTCGTAGGTGACGCTGTCATAGACCGACATGCCGGAGTTCGGGTCGGCGTCGAGTGCGACGTCGGGCGTCGCGCGCCTGCCGGCACAGCTGATCGAGCCGGTCAGCTGCGCGGGGTTGGGGGACTCATAGCGGCTGCAGCCGCCGCCGCTTTCACTCCAGGCCGTTTCCTGCGCGAGCGTGTCGCCGGAGGTCAGGGTGAGGCTGCTGCCGCCGACGGAGGTGACGTCGGGCGAAGCGGAGGGCCAGAGCATTTCTGAGCCTTTGTCGCCGGCGGCCGCGAAGTAGCTGACGCCGGTCGCGGTGAAGTTGGAGTCGTCGGCGGCCTCGCCGGAGAACTCGGAGGAGCCCCAGCTGTTGGAGACGTAGTTGGCGTGTGCGGCGGCATAGTGCTCGGCGGCGAGCAGGTTGGCGAGGCTGTTGCTCGAGGCCTCCACCAGCAGGATGTTCGCGCCGGGCGCGATCGCGTGCGCCCACTCGATGTCGAGGCTGATCTCGAGATCCCAGCTCGCGTTGGTCGCGGGCAGGGAACTGCCGCCGGTCTGGTTGACCTGCGCGAAGGTCGCGGCGGGCAGGCCGTATTGGGCGCTGAACTTGCTCAGATCGCTCGCGGCGTTCGGGTCGTTGTAGGCGTCGACCAGAGCGATCGTCTCGCCGGCGCCCGCGGTGGCGGCGGTCGCGTACCCGTAGACGCTCTTGAGCGTGCCGGGCGCAAGACCTGTGGGGTTGACGATCGTGCTGCCGTTGCGCGCGAGCGGCGTTGTTGCGCCGCCGCCGCCGCCCGGCTGCAGGATGTGAATCAGGCACTGCCCGGCGCCGGCGAGGATCGATCCACAGACCTGCTGTTGAGCGCCGCCGAACGGCAGATGTGCACCTTGGGGCGAGTACAGCCGCGGTGAATGCGGGCCCCAGCCCGGTCCGCCGCGGCCCGCGGCGGGTGTGGCGGCGATCGCCATGATCGCGAGGGTCGCGAGCAATGTGGCTGCTCTCAGCGTGGATGTTCGGCCGCGACGAGATGAGCGCGTCGAGGCGGACATGGACATGTTCATGAGCTGCGACCCCCTACGGCGAAATCTGCGGGTAATGACGAGCGCGCGCTCGCCCTGATCAGGCGGAAATGCTACACGCCCGCTCGCACGATGCGTGAAGCGGCTGTCACCGTGCCCGAGTTCGTCGGATCTGGCTTAGGCTGGCCAGCTTGGGCGGCGTGCCCCGAGAGTTCCGTCCCAGCCCGCTCGCTAACCTCCGCACTCGGATGTCAGAGCGCAGATACGACCCCCAGGAGATCGAGCCCCGCTGGCAGGCGGTGTGGGCGCGCGAGCACACGTGGGAGGTAGCCAACGAAGGCGCGCCCACGGCCGGCGCCCGCGGCGCGGCGGGCACGCCCGGGTCCGGGAGCGCGGAGCCCGAGCAGACGAGCTCGTATGTGCTCGAGATGCTGCCCTACCCGAGCGGCGAGCCGCATATCGGCCACCTGAAGGTCTACTCGGTGGGAGACGCGATCGCCCACTACCACCGCCGTCTGGGGCGGCGCGTGCTGCACCCGATGGGCTATGACTCGTTCGGGCTGCCGGCGGAGAACCACGCGATCAAGACGGGCGTTCACCCCCGCGCGTCGACCGAAGCCTCGATCGCCTCCTTCCAGCGCCAGTTCCGCGAGTGGGGCATCTCGATCGACTGGTCGCGCGAGCTGGCCACGCACGAACCGAGCTATTACCGCTGGACGCAGTGGATCTTCCTGCAGCTGCTCGACGCGGGGCTTGCCTACCGCAAGGAGGCGGCGGTGAAGTGGTGCCCGAAAGACCAGACGGTGCTCGCCAACGAGCAGGTCTCGCCCGACGGCACTTGCGAGCGCTGCGGCGCGACGGTGGAAGTGCGACAGCTCGAGCAGTGGTTCCTACGCATCACCGACTACGCGGAGCGGCTGCTGAACGATCTCTCGCAGATCGAGTGGCCCGAGCACGTGAAGACGATGCAGCGAAATTGGATCGGGCGCTCGGAGGGGGCCGAGGTGACGTTTCGCTGCGAGGAGCTCGGCATCGACTACCCCGTGTTCACCACCCGCCCGGACACGCTGTTCGGCGCGACCTTCTTCGTGATGGCCCCCGAGCACCCGGACGTGCTGCGGTTGGTCGCGGACACCGAGCGCGAGCAGGAAGTACGCGAGTACGTGAGCCACGCGATCACCGAGTCCGGCGAGGAGCGCGGGAACGCGGATAAGCCGAAGACCGGGGTGGCGCTCGGGCGCACGGTCACGAACCCGGTGAACGGCGAGCAGATCCCGATGTTCGTCGCGGACTACGTGCTGATGGAGTACGGCACCGGTGCGATCATGGCCGTGCCGGGGCACGACGAGCGCGACTACGCGTTCGCGCGCGCGTTCGAGCTGCCGATCAAGCGCGTGATCGAAGGCCCACCCATCGAGCCGCCACAGGGCGAGGGCGACGGGCAGGGCGAGGGCGATGAGCACGGCCACGAGGATGGGCTCCCGTATATAGGCGACGGGCCGCTGACCGACTCGAACGCGCAGTTCGACGGGATGGACAACCGCGAGGCGCTCGCGGAGATCGTGCGCTGGCTCGATCGCGAGGGCAAGGGGCACGCGTCGGTCAACTACCGCCTGCGCGACTGGTTGATCTCGCGCCAGCGCTACTGGGGCTGCCCGATCCCGATCGTCTACTGCGAGGACTGCGGTGCGGTGCCGGTGCCCGAAGGGGAGCTGCCGGTGCGCCTGCCCGACGTCGAGGACTACGCGCCCCGGGGGCGTTCGCCGTTGGCCGCGGCGGAGGAGTGGGTAAACACCACCTGCCCGGAGTGCAAGCGTCCGGCACGTCGGGAGACGGACACGATGGACACGTTCGTGGACTCCTCGTGGTACTTCCTGCGCTACTGCGACGCCTCCAACGACGAGGCCGCGTGGGACCCGGCCGTGCTGCGCGAGTGGATGCCCGTTGATCAGTACATCGGCGGGGTCGAGCACGCGATCCTGCATCTGATGTACGCGCGCTTCTTCACGAAGGCGCTCGCGGACCTCGGACACCTCGACTTCCAGGAGCCGTTCGCGGCGCTGTTCACGCAGGGGATGATCACGAAGGACGGCGCGAAGATGAGCAAGTCGCGCGGCAACGTCGTCTCGCCCGCGGCGATCGTAAAGCGCTACGGCGCGGATACCGCGCGCTGCTACATCCTCTTCATCGGCCCCCCAGATCAGGACGCGGACTGGTCGGACGAGGGTATGGAGGGCGTGCATAGGTTCCTCAGCCGGCTGTGGCGGCTGGCGGCGGAGACGGCGGAGAGGGGAGTCGGAGAGCCCCCCTCGCGCATGCGCGAGG
>DASXMO010000195.1:0-24222 GCA_036495605.1 Solirubrobacteraceae bacterium | reverse complement strand
CGGGACCGCGTTCCGCCAGACGAGAGGCCGGGGTGCGGCTCTGACCGCCGCGCTGTCTCATTCGTGCAGGAGCCGCTGCCCGGAGGCATGCCGCTGGCGACGCAGCGCTTCTCGCCTGCGGCGGCGGGTGAGCGCGAGGCTGTGGAGTTCCATCTTCATGAGTTGGAGGTGGTGCCAGGGGAAGGATTCGAGGATCTGATAGGGGTGTTTGCCTTCGAAGTAGCCGCTCGGACCGGCGTAGGGGTTGGTCCCTGTTGGGGTTGGGTCCTGTGCGAAGAACTCGACGTCGCTCGAGCCGTCGGTGACGAAGATCCCGTAGCGCTGCGCGGCTTCGGCCATCATCAATGTCAACCGCGGCAAGTGCAGCGCCGCGAGGTTGAGGGTGGGGTCCAGTCTCAGGCGAGCGCCCTCGGGCAGCGACAGGGCGTCTTCTGTCTTGCCGTCGGTGCGCTGCGCCGGTGAGGCGAACACACCTGCGCGCACGTGTGGAATGGCTATCTCCAGCGCGTGATTGATCTGGCCCTTCTCCAAATCTTCAAGAGACATCAGCCCGCCTACCAGCGACAACGAGGATGCAGACATGCCCCACCACGGCTGCGCGCCCGGCCACGCTTCGGTCCCATACACACCCCGATTAGATGACACCCTGCGCATGGCGCCGCCCCAAGAAGCCTGCCACGACGAGCCGGTATGCACCAACTTGTGAAATTCCCACAGCTTGTCGGTGCCAGGTTGCCATACGACCAGACTGCCGTCGTGGCCCACGGCCGGCACCGCCGTCGGGGGCAGCGGCACCGCGCTCCACGCTGAGGAGAGTGAAACATTCACCTCGCTATCGAGCGCGACCCGGACGACGGGCTGGTCCGCCGGCACCGTGTAGACCGGGATGCTGTAGGAGGTCGTGTTGATCCACGGGCCGCTGCCGGCCTGCAGTTCCGTAGCTATCTCTTCATCGAAGGCCCCCATCACAGCTTTCGACGTTGGGTCCACAGGCGCATCCGCGGGCAACGCCTTGTTCCAGAAGCTGGACGCCGAGAAGAACCGAAAAGGAGCGGCTCCGTTCGCGGCGACGGGGTCCACGACACCCTTGCCGTGGGTGAGCGCGCCGCCGGCCAGCGCCGCGCCGCTTGACGGAGCTCCGGACGAACCGCCACAACCAGCCAACATGGAACATGTGCAAGCGAGCACGAGCGCAAGGCGAGTCGCCTTCGCGCTCAACGCACTAGCTGGCATGTCTCGGTCTCAGCATCCCTGATGCGATGTTGTAAATGCGGCCTTTGCACCTGCTGCCCCTATCGACAGGCGCACCATCGCGGGCCATTCTACACGCCTGGATCATCGCCGCGGCGCATCGGCGCTCCCGGTTCGGCGACCAGTATCTGAGCGGCTTGAACGAGATTCCCAACCACATGGTCGGCGTCGGGAGCCTCCGCCCGATCACCCTCCCCGTCCGAGAGAAGCACTGTCATCAGACCCAGGCGCTGACCGGCCTGCACGTCGCTCGGAGCATCGCCGACTATCGCGGCGTGGGCGAAGTCGATTGCCGGGTGCTCTTCGCGTGCCAGCAACATCAGACCCGGCTGAGGCTTGCGACAATCGCATTCACCAACCTGGTGTGGACACACGTAGATCGCATCCACGTGCGCGCCCTCCAAGTGCAGCAGACGCCTGAGACGCTGATGGACAGCGTCGAGATCCTCGACGCTCATCCTACCCAGCGCGATGCCTCGCTGATTGGTCACGACGGCCGTCCACAGGCCGGCGCGATTGAGCGTCGCCACCGCCTCGGCGGCGCCTGGCAGCAACTCGAGCGCCTCGGGACGCTCGACGTACTCACCCTCCGGGGGCTTGACGTTCAGCGTGCCGTCCCGGTCCAAGAACACCCACCTGATCGGCCTGTTGGATGGTCGCACCGAAGCGACGCGAGCCTCTGGCATCGCATGAGCGTAGCCCCTCGGAGCCGGAGTCCACCGCACAAGATCTCGGTCCGAGGCGACGTTGTTGATCGGGTGTCGGCAATGGATCTCAGAACATGATCATCTCCAAGACGCCGTTGCGTGTGTCGTTCGTGGGTGGCGGCACCGATCTCGCCGACTTCTGCGACGAGCATGGGGGCGCGGTAGTCTCGAGCGCGATCGACAAGTGGATACACGTCGTCGTTGCGCCGCGCTTTGAGGGCGATCTGCGAGTCAGCTATTCCAAGACCGAGATAGTGTCCACCGCGAAGGAGGTCCAACACGAGCTCGTGCGGGAGGCGCTGCGCCTCACGGGATTGCCACGAGGTCTCGACGTAGTCACCCTGGCCGACGTGCCCGCCCAGGGCACCGGGCTCGGCTCCTCCAGCGCCGTGACGGTCGGGCTGCTGAATGCGCTCTACGCCTACCAGGGCATGTTCCGCTCGAACCTGGAATTGGCCGAGGAGGCTTCGCGAATCGAGATCGACGTTCTGGGCAAGCCGATCGGGCGTCAAGATCAATATGCGGTGGCTCAAGGAGGTTTCAACTTCATCGAGTTCATGCCGAGCGGGGGCGGCGTCAAGATCGAGCCGATCGTGTGCCCCGCGAACACGTTGGAGCGCCTGCACCGCTCGCTGCTGCTCTTCTATACAGGGCGTCAACGCTCCGCATCCGATGTGCTCAGCCGTCAACGCGAGGCCATCGTCGAGGGCAGCGTCACCAGAACCCTGCTGGGAATGCGCGACCTCGCCCATGAGATGCGCGAGGTGCTCGGCCGGGGCGACGTCGACGGCGTTGGCTCACTGTTGGATCGCAACTGGGAGCTCAAGCGCTCACTGGTCGACGGCTTGAGCGACGTTCAGGTGGATCGGTGGTACGGACAGGCCCGGGAGGCGGGCGCGATCGGTGGCAAGCTCCTCGGCGCGGGCGCCGGCGGCTTCTTGCTCATCATGGCTCCAACAGCACAGCAGGCAAAGGTGCGCGCCGCACTGGCCGACCTGCGTGAGGTGCCGTTTCATTTCGCCGCGCGGGGAACGCAGATCACGCTTATGGAACGCAGTGGATACCCGTGATGGACGACCACATGGACGACTATCTGGGCCGGCTGCAGACGACCATCACGGCGATTCCGCGAGATCGCATGAACGCGCTGGGAGAGACGCTGTTTCGCGCATATCGCAACAACAAGCAGGTCTTCATCCTGGGCAATGGAGGGAGCTCTTCGACGGCGAGTCACATGGCGGCCGACCTGGCCAAGAACACGATCGGGCCCAACATGAAGCGATTTCGCATCATGAGCCTCAATGACAACGCCGCGATCATGACCGCTCTCGCCAACGACCTCGGCTATGACAACGTCTTCTCCGAGCAGCTCACGAACTTGATCCAAGCCGGTGACATACTGATCGTCGTCTCGGCGAGCGGCAACTCGCCGAATGTGCTGCAGGCGATGCGTTACGCACGTGCGCATAGCGCCGAGGTCGTCGGACTGCTCGGCTTCGACGGCGGCGCAGCCGCGGGGCTGGCCGACATCGCCCTGATCGTGCCCTCAGATCACTACGGTGTCGTCGAGGACGTTCACCTCATCATCAACCACATTCTCGTCGACTACTTCAAGATCCGCCTCGCCGAGACTCGGCCATGCGTCGTGTAGCCGTCGTTCGCGCGGCGTGCCGGGCCCGTTCGACGAAAGCAGAATCCTCTTCACCCGCGATCGGCAGCGACCACGGCCGGCCCCTGACGCGATGAACGCGATGATCCTCGCGGCGGGACGCGGCACGCGCCTCGGTGAGCTTGGGCAGACGATCCCGAAGGCCCTGGTCGACGTCGGCGGCCAACCGCTGCTGGCTCGCCAGATCAGCTATCTCAAGGACGGTGGAATCGATCGCATCGTCGTCAACGCGCACCACCTGGCAGATCAGATCGAGCGCTTTGTCGCCGAGCATCCGCTTGCGGACGACATCGATGTGATCTTCGAGCCCGAGCTGCTGGGCACGGCCGGGGGCGTGCGCAACGCGCTCAGCCGCCTCGGCGAGGAGCCGTTCCTCGTGCTGTATGGCGATGTCATCGTTGATGAGCCGGTGGTCGAGATGTCACGCACCCATCGAGGCGCTGTAGCTTCGGCCACCATTACGCTCTACCAAACCGAAGAGGTCGAGGGTAAGGGAACCGTCGAGCTCGCCGATGACGGCACGGTGAGCAAATTTCATGAGAAAACGACCTCCCACGTCGACGGCCCTGCCTACGTGAACGCGGGTCTGTACGTCGTCGATCCGAGCCTGCTGCGAGATCTGCCCCCGAGCACGGCCCTGGACTTCGGCCACGATGTGTTCCCCACCGCGCTGGCGCGGGGAAGCACGATCATGGCGCACATCCTGGCCTCACCGGTGATCGACGTGGGCACGCCCGCCATGTTGGAGCTGGCGCGCAACAGGCTTGGGTAGATCTCCAGCCCGCTCTAGAGAACGCATGATCATGAGAAGTGCACGACCACGAGAAGTGCGTGACCCCCAAACACGTGAGTGTCATTACTCCGACCGACTCACTCCGTCTTCGTAATCCACCACTTGCCGGAGATCTCGTCGTGACGCATCTCCGCGACATCCACGGATACCGTCGCCAGGAACTCGTCGACCGCTCGTCGGGCCCCCGGCCATGTGGCGTCTTCGCCGTACTCGTCGAACGCGACGATTCCCCCCGGCACGACATGGGGCCAGAGATTCGTCAAGCAATCCAAATAAGATTGATAGAGATCGACGTCCACGTGCAGGAGCGCGATCGAGCCGCTGTAGCCCGGCAGCGTTTCGGAGAACAGGCCCGGGACGAGGTTGATGGTCTGGGCGATTTCTCCACCCTCCAGACCATAGGCGAGCAGCTCGTCGCGAACCTTGGCGGTGCTCGCTTGAGAGAACATGCCGCTGACCGCGATGCTGGTGTCACCGAGATCCGCTCCGCTGGGGGCCGGTAGACCGGCCCAGGAGTCAAACCCCCAGACCCGACGGGTCTGATCGTGAGCCTTGAGCAGGCTCGCCAGCGTGGCGAGGCTCGTTCCATCGGCGACGCCGCACTCGACCACGTCGCCATCGACGGCGGCGATCTTCTCGACGAGCTTGTTGAAATACACGAGCCTGGCAAACCAGACGCTGTCCAATGCGACGGGCCGCACGTGCGCCTGCAGGATCTGTACCCCTACCGTGTGCCCCAGGGCCCTGTTGATGGATCGAGTGATAGCGCTCATTTGACCGACGAGGGCTCGTGACGCTCGAACTCGTCGATCAGAGCGTCATAGGTCTCGCGCAGGCCTCTATCCAAGGGGATCTGCGCCTTCCAGGCCAGCTCATCGCGTGCTCTTGTGGGATCCATGCAGCTTCGCTCGAGCTCTCCCTCGCGCAGCGGCGCGAGCTCCGGCTCGATGTCGGCCCCGGACACTGCTACCAACGTGCTCCACACCGTCATCACATCGGTCTCCACGCCCGTGGCGATATTGAACGTGCCCGAGGTTCCGCTCGCCGCTCGCAGTGCGCTCACTACATCCATTACGTGCACATAGTCGCGGGTGGGGCGGCCATGGCCGTATACCTTTGGTGAACGCCCGACATGAAGGTGGTGGGTGAAGATGGAGACCACTCCGGCCTCGCCGTACGGGCTCTGGCGCGGACCATACACATTGCCCAGCCGGCATACCGCGTGCGGTATGCCGGAGGACGCCGACCACGTTCTGATATACGCCTCTCCAGCCCACTTCGAGGCTCCATAGGGGGCAAGCGGCGCCGGTATGCGCTCCTCGGACGTTGGGATTGGCGCGTCGTTGCCGTAGAGCGCTCCCCCCGTGGAGGTGAATACGACCGGCGCTCGATGTCTACTCGCCGCTTCGAGCACGTTGAGAGTTCCCCCCACGTTGACGGCGCAATCGCGCACTGGATCGGTCACGGAGACGGTCACGCTCGACTGTGCCGCAAGATGGAAGATCGCCTCGGGCTCGGCTCCGTCCACGATGGCGTCGAGCGCCGAACGATCCGTTATGTCGACACGGCAAAGCTCGGCGTCGGGCGACACGCGCCGAGCGTCACCCGAGGATAGATCGTCGATCACCGTCACCCGCGCACCCTCCGCCAGCAGGGCATCGACCATGTGCGAGCCGATGAAGCCCGCACCTCCGGTGACCAAGACTCGCTCGAGCATTCCGATCAGACGCTCCAGCTCGAGAATGTCTTGCCGGTGAGAGCGCGCAGGCGCCCGACCTCCCCGGCGTAGAGATCTTGGAGTCGACACCGCAGCTCCTCATCGAGCTCCACGGTCTGCAGGGGACGTAGGAGAGCTCTCTCCATGGAGACGCGAAGAGCCTGCCGAACGCTTCGAGGCATCCATCGCGAATGCGGGCGCACTGTGTTTCTAACGAAGCGAGCGAGGCCGAGGGGATACACGCGACGCTCGCTGCTCTTGAGGATTTCGATATCGAATTGCGAAGAGTCGACGGTGTCATCCACCTGCAGGAAGCCGAATATCTCGCGCAGCGTCGACTGCCGGTCGGCGAGCAGATCGGCCTGGTCGACCACGAGCACGCTCTCCTGCGGGAATTGACGCAGGTACAGATCGAGTTGCGTAGCGTAGAGGCTGCGACATATGCAGACGGAGTAAGGGTCCGAGAGGTCGCCCAGCACCTCGCGCAGCGATCTGCGCTCACCCCCGATCGCGACCCGCTGCTGGTACTGCGACAAGGTCCGCTCTATCGGATCACGCACCACGTAGATGAACTTCCCCTTCGGGACGAGCTCCTTGATTCTCTCCGGTACGCCGGCGCGGCGGGGATGGGTCGTGTAGCTGACGGAGGCCTCGCCACGTACGGCAAAGGCGGGATCGAACAGCTGTTCATACTCATCCAGGCGCTCCACTCGCTGCCCAAGATATGGGATGCCGTTCTCAGGGCCGGAGAAGAAATCCGGCTCCTTGTTGACAGACATCTGGACTTCCGGATGTTGGTCCAGATAGTAGTGAAGGCTGGTAGTGCCGGCCTTGGCCGCACCGACGATGAAGAATGTGGGAAGGGCTCCTACGCCGGCGGCCCATCCATCCGTCGTCGCTCCCGCGGGGGTCTGCGCCTTCACCGATCTCAAATCGGCGCCCATGCGACCTCGCTCCTCGAGTTGGGGACGACGACCATCCGCTTTGCTCGCCTTTCCTGCGTTGCCAGCGGAGCGCAACCCCACGCGACCCCAGCCCAGACCCAGAGCAACAGCATCGTGAACGCCGATTGATATGGATTTACGAGCGCGATCACCAGGAACGCCACCGTGATTGCCACCAGGCCGAGTTTCCACGGGCGCAAGTCGGCTGGACCACGACTGAGGATTCCGAGCCCGATACCCCAGACCAGGGAGACCAGCCACAAGACCGCGCCGACCAGGCCCAATTCGACCGCGTAGGCGAGATAGGTGTCGTGGAGGGGCTCCTGCACCGCGGGAAGGCAACCTTGGGGCGAGCAGGTTGGGGGAGTGCTGTATCCGTTCATCGGATAGTCAGCTGTCTCCCGGAAGTAATTGAGGCTCGCTACCGGATACCTGCTCCAGCCAAATCCGAAGAGCGGCTTGGCCGCAAGCATGCGCAGGGCGGCCGATGTCTGATTCTCGCGGACCCACACGCTCAACTGGTCGTTCGCCCGATTGGACGTTTTGCTTGCGAGCGTCGATGAGAGCAGCAGCGCTCCCCCGATCACAAGCGTGCAGGAGAGCAGCCCGGGAAGCAGCCAGCGGCGCCCGGCGCGTGTCGCGAAAGCCATTGCCGCGATGCCCGCCGCGGCGCCGATCCACACGCCACGCTCGAGCGTGAGGAAGCATCCAAATATACATATGACGGTGACGGCGGCGGCCAGATAGCGACTGGCGCGCCCGCGCCATTGCATGTAGGCCATGATCGCGGCGACCGCACAGGCGAAGGTGGCAAAGCCCTCGGCGACGGAGCTCTGGAAGGGACCGCCGGCGCGTTCGCCGGGCAGCGCCGCGTCGACGTGAAGGATGTACCGCGGGAAGACGAGACTGTGCGGGCCGAGGGACTCGAAGATCGCCGTCAGGCCCAGATACGCCCCGACACCCACGAGCGTTGCGAGCAGCATGTTGCGCTCGCGCTGTCCCGAGAAGACCGCGGGCGCCAGCAGGAACATCAGAAACGGCACGATCCCGAACTGGTCGATCAGAGTCAGCGAACTCATTTCGTTGGTGAGCGTGCCCGCCGCCAGCGCGGACGCCGCCACGTACATCGCGGCCAAGCACATCAGCAGATGAACACCGCGGATCTGCGGGCGCGGCACTTGCGCGACACCGGGAGCCCGCAGCAGGAACTGAAACAGGACGACGACTACCAGCAACCGGTCGAACGGCAGGCCCCCCAGTCCGATCTGGCTCCAGGCCCCGGAGAAGATCGTGAGTGCGATGGCCGCGCACATCGTCACCGCGGGCGGCTGCTCCCACAGCCAGCGCACAACCAGCACGCCGATCGCCACGGCCACAGGCACGAGCAGCAGCCCGGCGCCGTGCAGCCGGCCCGGTGCGGCCACCGGCGTCAACACCAGCGCCACCATCCCCAGAAGGCCCCACGCGTACCACGGGGGACGCCATACAGCGCGTACGGCCATCAGGCCTGCGGAGACCTGAACATCTCGACCTCGAAGCCCTCGGCCATGCGGCCGGCTCGGCGGCGCTCGCGCGCGACTGCCACGGCGCAGCCGACGAGCAGGCCGATCAAGAGACCGATGAAACCGTACAGCTCGACTTTGGACTTGCGGTTGCTGGTGGCGCTGGTCGCACCGGCCAGGAGCGATACGAGTCCGCTGCGGGGAGCCTGACTGGTGACGGCCGCGGTGTATGCCACATCGATAGCTTTCAGGCGAGCCTGCGCCGTGCCGACGGCGGCCTTGTCGGCCGCGAACGCGCTCGCGTTGACGACCTTCGAAGGCCCATGCCCTCGGGTTTGAGATTCGAGTTGTGCGAGCTTCGCCACGGCATGCTCCAAGGCGAGCGAAGCGGCGCTGTATTCATGCAGCAGCGACGCGGCCTCGGGATTGGCGCTGTTGCTCTTGCTCTCGTAGGCGATGATCGCGCCGCTGGTGACGTTGGCCAGCTGAACGGCCGCGACTTCAGTCGGACCGGTGGCGATTACCCGAAAGACGGGGCTCAAGGGGATCGGCTCCGCTGAGAGCCTGTTATTTGCCTTCGCCGGAGTGAGCTTCAGCTTTTGCTGCACCGTCGCGAGCACAGGTTCCGCGTTGATCGAGCGGCTGAAGGCCGTGGCCAGTGCGGAAGCCGACTGAACGTAGCTGAAGAATCCCGGCGAGTTCGGATTCACCTGGCCGACCTGCAGCGTCGCCGACGCGGTGTAGATCCGCGGGCGCGAGAGCCCATAGC
Source organism: Solirubrobacteraceae bacterium (assembly GCA_036495605.1). Lineage (GTDB taxonomy): Bacteria > Actinomycetota > Thermoleophilia > Solirubrobacterales > Solirubrobacteraceae > Palsa-744. Next base: position 14,870 of record DASXMO010000195.1, on the reverse strand, counting down.
CCGTGCCAATCAATGCGAGCACGACAGCGCAGAGACAGACGATCAGCTTGTTGCGCCCGAGCGCGGCCACGACGACGCCGGTGGGCGGCTCGAAGACGCCCTGCGCGGGTGCGTCTGGCAGGCTCGGCGCCGGCGGCGAGGAGTTGGCGATCTTGGTGGAAGCGGACATGGGTCTACCGCATCTAAACGACCGGTCCGGCCTCGAACTTGCACGGGCGACCCAGACCGTCGCAAGTTCAAATCAGATCGTGACGCCGCAAGGACGCACCACCCTGCTCACGTTGATGGAAAGTCGATGGTCGCAGCGAACTCCATTCCCCCGAACAACCCTCAGCCGATCGGCAAGCGTGGTACCTACCGCGCCGGATTCGCCTTCGGCACGCTCAGCTTCCTGGCCGTGTCTGTGACCGGGCTCATCTCGACTGTTCTCACCGCGCGTCTGTACGGCGTCCGAATAATCGGCATGTTCGCGTTGATCACCGTCCCGGTGGCCGCGTTGTGGGCGCTCTCGAGTGTCAAAGAGCAGCAGGCTCTCATCAGAGAGATAACCCGCCTGCCCCCGCGCCACCCACGTGTCACGCAGCTCTTCGCGGCCGTCTTCACATTCTCCTCAACTCTGACCCTGGCCGTGGCGGTCCTCGACATGGTGGTCTGCTGGTTCGTCTTCCGCGGTCCGCTGCAGGCCCCCGAGCTGATCGCGCCGACCTTCGTGAGCATCGCGGGGCGCGCGACCGTAACGAACACCGGCTGGAACATCGACTCGATCCTCTCGGCATTCGTCGCCGGTCGCCAGATCTTCTGGGTGCGTCTGCACGAAGCGCTCAGCTTCATCGTGATCGCGATGGCCCTCGGCTTCGTGTGGCGATCGGTCTGGGGGCTCGTGATCGCGACGATCGGCGCATCGTTCACGGCGCTCATCCACCGCATGATCGTGGTGCGGCCGTTCGTCAAGGCACGCTTGAGTTGGGAGGAATATCGCATCGGGATGCGTGTCCTTCCCGAGCTGCTGCGCTTTGGTCTGAAGGCCACTCCCGGTCAGATCGCTCAGGGCTTCAGCCAGCAGGCCGGGATATGGGCTCTCGGCATAGTCGCGCCGGTGACCCTCGTGGGCGCGTACAGTCGCGCGCAAAACGTTCCGCAACGCCTCCAGCAGGCGACCAATCGCATCACCGAAGTCCTCTACCCGACTCTCGTCGGCCGTCACACCGCGGGAGACGGCGATGGCTTCGATCGCGCGCTGATCGATTCCATCCGCTATGAAATGGTCGGAATGCTGCTGATCGCGGCGGTGATCGGCGGGGCCGCCAATTCGGTACTCGAGATCTTCGGTCCGGGCTTCAGCCGTGCGGCGCCGGCGTTGGCACTCCTCATGCTGTTCCCAGCGCTGGCATCGGTGACAGCCACCCAGACCCAGGCGCTGTGGGCGACGAACCAACCTGGCCGTACCAGCGTGATCGCGATCATCCGGCTCACCGTGACGATCGCGCTGCTGGTGGTGCTGACGCCGAAAATCGACATCATCGGCCCGGCGATCGCGCTGCTGGCGGGCTATCTGCTGGTGATTGCTCTGAGCGGTCTCGCCCTGCGTGTCTTCATGGCTCGGCCGCTGCGCGCCACCTGGCCGCTGCGCGAGCGATTTGCCCTCGTTGCAGCCTACGTGGCCGGGTTTGCGGCGGCCCACGGGGTGGAGCAGATGGTCTCCTCGGCGGTCATCGGGCTGTTGCCGTGTCTGTTCGCGGGCACGCTGGCGTACGTGGCGGTGCTCGTCGCCTGCGGCGGCGTCAACAGCCGGGATCGCCACCGCCTGACCCAGGCGCTCGACATGGGCCGCTCTTGGCGCGAGCGTCGAGCGCTCGCACGGCGTCCGACGGTCCCGCTGGGGGAGAGATGAACATGTCCGAGTCGCCCAGCTATGCGGTCATCACGCCGGTCAAGGACGAGGCGGAGCATTTCGAACGCACTGCACAAGCACTGGTGGCTCAGACGCACCGGCCGTTGCAGTGGGTGGTGGTGGACGATGGCTCGACCGACCGCACCTTCGACATCGCCAGCGCCTACGCCGCCGAGCACGACTGGATCACGGTGATTCGCTCACGAGCATCCGGTCGCCGTGAACGGGGCGCTCCGATCGTGCGTGCATTCAATCGGGGGCTCGCCTCGCTACAGGTACGCCCCGATTTCGTAGTCAAGCTGGACGGCGATCTCTTCCTCCCATCGCATTACTTCGCGTGGGTCGCCGCCGCTTTCGAAGTCGACCCACGCGCGGGGGTCGTGGGCGGGATCGTGTTCGTCAACCAGAACGGCGAATGGGTCTATGACCGTGTGACCAGGCGCATGGTGCACGGGGCAATCAAGTCCTATCGATACGACTGCCTCGATGACATCGGCGGCCTGCACGAGTCGATGGGCTGGGATGGGATCGACGAGTTCGGCGCCAGGGCGCGAGACTGGAACGTTCACGTGCTTACCGAGCTGGCCGTCCTGCACTACAAGACGCGCGGATCGGCGCAGCCCTGGCTGCGCGCACGCTGGGAGGAGGGGCAGAGCGCTCACTACATGGGCTACCGCCTCAGTGCCGCCGCGCGCCGGGCGGGCTATCGCATGCTCGTCGAGCATCCGCCGGTCCTGGGCGGCATTGTGCTGGCTCTGGGATTCTGCTGGTACAGCCTCATCGGGGCTCCGCAGGCAGACCCACGCGCACGTCGCCAGCTACGAGCGGAGCAGCGGGGCATTCTGCTGCGCCGCCCCGGTCAGAGCCGCACCCCGGCCTCTCGTCTGGCGGAACGCGGTCCCGCCTACTGGTTGACCGGTGCGGAGCTCTCGCTGCCGAGCCGTCCGCGGACCGATGACACGGAGACGGCTCGCTGATGCCGGAGACCTCCACACGATGAGGTCGTGCTCGGTGAGGCCAGTACCAGCCTCAAGATGAGGCTTTCGTGCCTGCGGTTTTGCTGTGGAGTTCCATCTTCATGAGTTGGAGGTGGTGCCAGGGGAAGGATTCGAGGATCTGATAGGGATGCTTGCCTTCGAAGTAGCCGCTCGCGCCGATGTAGGGGTTGGTCCCTGTCGGGGTTGGGTCCTGTGCGAAGAACTCGACGTCACTTGAGCCGTCGGTGATGAAGATCCCATAGCGCTGTGCGGCTTCGGCCATCATCAGCGTCAACCGCGGCAAGTGCAGCGCCGCTAGATTCAGGTGGGGATCCAACCGCAGGCGAGCGCCCTCGGGCAGCGACAGGGCACCTCCTGTCTTGCCGTCGGTGCGCTGCGCCGGTGAGGCGAACACACCGGCGCGCACGTGTGGGATGGCTATCTCCAGCGCGTGATTGATCTGGCCCTTCTCCAAATCTTCAAGGGTTATCAGACCGCCTACCAGTGACAACGAGGAGGCAGATATACCCCACCACGGCTGCGCGCCCGGCCACGCTTCAGTCCCATACACACCCCGATCAGACGACACGTTCTGTATCGCGCCACCCCACGAGGCCATCCACGCATTGCCTTCATGTATCAGTTGGTGAAATTCCCACAGCCGGTCCGTGCTTGGTTGCCACACGACCAGACTGCCGTCGTGACCGACGGCCGGCACGGCCGTCGGGGGCAGCGGCACCGCGCTCCACGCCGAGGACAGCGGAGGGTCCACCTCGCTGTCAAGCACGACGGGGACTGTCGGCTGGCCCGCCGGCACCGTGTAGACCGGGATGCTGTAGGAGGTCGTGTTGATCCAAGGTCCGTCGTGAGCCTGCTCTTCGGTTGCGATCTCTTCGTCAAAGGCGCTCATCACGTCTACAGACGTGGGATCCACCGAGGCATCTTCGGGCAGCGGCTCGTTCCACAGGCTCGTAGCCGAGAAAAACCGGAACGGAGCTTCGCCGGGAGCCTTGGGTTCGCCGGGTTGGGGCGGGGGGGATTCGGCCGGCCCTGCCGCAGGCGGTTCGATGGTCGCGGCCCCGATTGGTGTGGCCGGATCGCTCGGCGTGCCCGCGGCTCCCGGGGATTCGCGCGGGTCGAGACCGGTGGCGGGGCCCGATTCCGAGCCGGGCATCCCTGGGGATGCGTTGCGGGGTGCTCCGCGAGGGGGGATCGGCGTCCGACGAGGGGAGCCGCTTGACCTCTTGCTGGCGTCCTTGCCAGAGCCCTTCGTGGTGCAAGTGCGCGCCTTTTGGCGCTTGCGCCCGCGGCCGGCCGCGCCGCGTGCCGCCGGCTCCTGACAGCGCTTGCTTTTAGGCTTGACCCGCGCCTTCCCGCGCGACGCGGCTTTGGCGCGGATCCTCGGATGGGGGGCAGACGAGGCCGCCGCCAGAGGTGGGTGAGCATCCAGCACGAAAGCAATGACGATCGCGATCCACAGCGAAACGCCGGTGACGGACAGGTTGCGTGCAGGCAGGTTCATGTGCGGTCCACTTCGTTCTCGGCGAATGCAACCGCAGACCCATTCCGCGGCGTGGCATGAGCGCTATCGGACGGCGCTCCGGGAATCTGGCGGATCTCGCGACGGTTTTGGACGTCTGTCTACTCGGGCTCGTGGCTAAGGACCCCGTGGGGGCTGCGGGGGCGCCGTAGCGACGCGACGCGCCGCGCCGCTACACTTCACTGCGTACTAGAATTCGACAGACCTTCGGTCATGATCCGGATTTCACGCCAGCCGATCTCGCGGGCCCCACGAGCCGAACGCCCGGGCACCCGCGCCAGATCTCAAGCCCGGACCTTTTTGGTACCCGCTGGGAGCGTCCGTCGCGCGAGCTGTCGCGTCCGACCGGCGTTGAAGAGGAGTGTCTTGGCATTGCAACGGGGCGAGCCGTGAGCGGGTCATCGGCGCGCGGGGATCATTCGTCGAGCGCCGCTCGCCGGGTCCAGGAGGGTCGGCGCGTGGCACTGCAGCTTGACGGCTTCGCCGCCGAAGCGATCGATGAGGAGGCCGACCGTCTGGGGGTTTCGGTCGAGGAGCTCGTCAGCTTCTCGGTGCTCTACTACCTCGCCGACGTCGACAGCGGGCGAATCGCGCGCCGGATTGAGCTCAGCCCGTATCCGGAAGGCAACCTCCGAGGGTCTAATCGGTCCTGACATCACCACCTGAATGACCGCCCTTGGTGGGGCGGTCGAATATCCCTTTTACTCATGCGGCCACATGAGAGGGGTATGAAATTCGTACATACCTTCCCGTAGATCGGGCCATCGCGTGATCATTTGGTGAAACCGCGTGGCCAGTCGGCCCGAACGGCCGTCGATCACGTTTATCTTGGCGCCGCCCATGAGCGCCAAGACGATGCCCATCCGCTTACTCCAAAGTGCTCGCCGCAGGCGGCGTGCTTCGTGAGGCTCCGGCTGCAGGCGGCGTGCTTCGTGAGGCTCCGGCCGCAGGCGGCGTGCTTGTGAGGCTCCGTCCGCACAGGCTCGTGCTTGCGCTCGGCGGGGTTGCGGCACTGGCCCTTTGCGTGTGTGCCGCGCCGGCTGGAGCGGTGATCCTCCCGGCAGTCACGATCGACGGACCGAACGAGGAGATCGTCGGCTTCGGGGGCGTCGCGATGGCCGAAGACGGCACCGGCGGGCTGGTGTATCTCAAGCGCGTCGACGGTGTGCCGCACGTGTTCGTCTCGCGCTATCTCGGTGGCCAATGGCAGGCGCCGATCCAGGCCGACGGCAATCAGCCTTACGCGGCCAGCTGGCCGCGCATCGCCGCGGCCGACGGCGGTGAGTTGGTCGTCGTCTGGGCCACACCCTTCGCCACCGAGCACAACCTGCCCGTCGATGAGCTGCTCGGCTCGACGCTCGGAGCCGGCTCCTCCACGTTCGGACCGCCGATGATCGTCGATCAGAACATTGGCGCGGGGACGGGGACGAGCCCCGATCTGGCGATGAGCTCGACCGGGCAGGCCGACGTCGTCTACCGCGTGGTCAAGGACGAAACGGGGCAGGTCTCGAGCGTCCCGCTGCTGCGGCCCGGTGACGTCGTCGAGGAAGTGCGCGTGGCTCACTACAACCAGGAGACCTGGTCGGATCTCGGCGCCATAAATCGCGATCCCGGCGTCTCGATGCGCCCGCCGACGCAGTTCAACGCTCCGTTGATCGCGGTCAACCCGACCGGCAGCGCGATCGTGGTCTGGCAGGAGCCCGACATCGAAGGTGTCGCACGTATCTGGGCCAGACGTTTGTTCGGCCGCACCCTCAACTACGTGCTTCCGGTCAGCGCCGCGAGCTTCGCCGGTGCGCCGATCGGCCTCGACGCCGACGCGCCGAGCCTGACCTTCTCGCGCTTCGGCCAGGCTGAGGTCGCCTACCGGCAGGCCGCCGGCCCTGGCTCTCCGCTGCCGGGACCACGCATCATGATCAACACGCTGCCCGACGGCGAAGCGGCCAAGACCAGCGGTGCGGAGTTTCTCGGCGCCGGCATCGCCGACGGCGCCGTCCCGGGAGGAACGGGCGCGACCGTCGGCCCTCCGAGCATCGACATCGACGAAAAACGCGACATCCGGCTGCTCTATGACAGCGATGGCGTCCCGCGGGTGGTCGAGGGCAACGATCAGGGCCTAACGGGTGTCGTTTCGCTGGGACCGCCCTTCGCGGGTTCGGACCTTGCCGCTGAGAGCGTGATGAACCCCGCCGGGGGAGGAGTCTCGGCGTGGCCCAGCGCCAACCCTCAGGGCGTCCCAGCTGTGGCTGTGCGCGAGGACTTCCCCGGTGGAGCCGCGCAGACCGCGCTGGTGAGTGGCGGCGCAGGAGGCCCGATCGGCGAACTGGCGGTGGGGCGCTCGACGCTTGGAGATGGGCTCGTGGCTTTCCAGCAGGGATCCCTCGGCGACGCCGCGATCGTCGCTGCGCGCGCCACGGCCCCACCCAAAGAACTGATCCTCAGCACACCCACCGGCTGGGTCAAGCCCGTCCACGCCGAAGTCTCGTGGGAACCGGTGCTCAGCGCTAACGGGCCCATGAGGTATGGCGTCGTGCTCGACGGACGTCTCGTCGCGACCCCACCCGGTGCGCTGTCGCTGCGCTTCAGCGCACGCGGTCTCGGCGACGGCGTGCATCGTATCCAGCTGCTCGCCACCGATGTTGACGGACAGGCGACCCTGTCTTCACCGGAGAGCCTGCACGTGGACGGGACGCCTCCGGCGGTAAGGATCCGGCGTGCCCGGGGTGGCCACGCGGTGAGCGTGAGCATTCGCGACCCCTACTCGGGTGTGGACGTCCACGCGGTCAGCGTGAGCTTCGGCGACGGCCACCATGCCGGCGGACGCAAGCGGCTGATCCACCGATACAGCCACGCGGGGATCTACCGGATCGCCGTCCGCGTGCGCGACCGTCTCGGCAACAGCGCCGTCGTGCGCAGGCTGGTGAAAGTGCGATGAGGCGCCGCGCGCTTGTCGCGATCCCATTGGCGCTGAGCGCGACCCTCGGGACGATGCTCGTCGCGCCGCCCAGCCCTGTATCGGCCGACGTGTTCGGCCCGATTTCGCTGATCTCCGAGAGCGCCACCCAGCAGGTCGTCTACGCCCACGATCCCGCGATCTCGGGCAACGGACGCTATGTCGCGTTTGACGGCTCGTTTGGCGGAACCACCGGCGTGTGGCGCAAGGACCTGCAGACGGGGTCCGTGGAACCCGTGGCCGTCGAAGACCAGACGGACCCCGCCGTGAGCGCTCCCGACGCCGAGCTTCCCTCGATCAGCGAAAACGGGCGGTACGTGAGCTTCACCACCTCAGCGCGGCTCGACCCGCTCGATGACACCAATGCCGGACCGGACGTCTATGTGCGCGACATGAGCATCCCCGCGTACCCTCCCGCCTCCCAGTCGGGCCCCGCCCCGGCGGGGTCTTTCACGCTTGCCTCGGCGATCGACGGCTCGGCTCAGGGCCTGACGTATGAACCGTCGAGCGCGGGCTTTGGCTCGATCGCGAGCGGGCGTTCGGCGCTTAGTGCCGATGGACGCGAGGTCGTGTTCGTGACGAGCGCGGTCTCCAATCTCGACGGCGCGGGAACGCCCGCGCTGCAAGTGGCGGTGCGCGATCTGAGCACCGACAGCACGCAGCTTGTCAGCGTCGCCTACGACCCGGCGACGGGCAGACCCGCGATCGGTCATATGACCGGCCGTGAGCAGCCGGTCTCCGGCGAAGAAGGCGGGCTGGCATATGGAGCGGTCTACTCTCCGACCCTGCCGCTGGCGCCGTTCAGGGCCCCCGTCGCATACGCCCTGCAATCGTCGATCGGCGCGTCGATCAGCGCCGATGGCTCGACCGTCGCCTGGATGGGCCAAAACGTCTCCGAGCAGGCACGGACTCTTTCAGCCGAACTGCTGCCTGCCCGCTACAGCGAGCCGCTGTGGCGACGTATCGCCGATGGCCCAGAAGCACCCACACGGCGGATCACGGGGGGCTCGGACCCCGCCAACCCGGCGTGCGCGGCGAACGGCGAGACGGTCCTGCCGCCGTTGGCGTCTGCGTCGGACCCCTGCCAGGGCCCGTTTGCGATCGAAGCGTACGGCGTCTGGTCAGGCGGCACGGGCAATCCGGTGCCGCAGCTGAGCGCCGACGGAGCGACGGTCGCGTTTCTCGCCAACGCGCCTCCGGTCGGCGCGACGTTTGGCGAAATCCTCAACCGCTCAAGCGACCTGTACGTGGCCAGCATGGCTAACGGACTCACTCGCGTGCAGGCGCAGCGTCCTCTCACCGAGCTCGCCAGCGGCAAAGCGCAGGATCCGGCCACCACCGCGCCGATCGTCGATCTCGGCGTCTCACCCGACGGCAGCCAGGTTGCGTTCACGACCCAGCGCACGGTGTTCCCGCTCGACTCGCCCGCGTATGTCACCGCGCCGGCGGCAACCGCCGGCATGGTCGAACTGTTCGACGTCGATCTGGACAACGAAACGCTCACGCGCGTCACCAGCGGCTTCGCCGGGGGCGCCGGAGAAGCACCCCATGGCACCGAAGTCCCCGGCCAGGATCCCTATATCAGCACCGATGGTGCGCTCTCGCCCTCGTTCTCTACGGACGGCGACACTCTCGCTTTCTCCTCGACCGCGGCGAACCTCGTCTACGGCGACGGCAACTCTCCGGCCAAAGCGGGCAGCCAGACATTCGACGGCAGCGACGCCTTCGTCGTCTCCCGCAAGCTGTTCGCCGCGCAAACTACGCCTCAGTACATCTCCAGCCCGCCACCGGGCCCGCCTCTGATCCCAGCGTGGCGTCTGGGCCTCAGCGCGTTCTCGCGTCCCGACGGGACCGTCGTGCTCGAGATCCAGGCGCCCGGCTCCGGCGCCCTCCGCGTCGGAGCGCAGAGCGCCGTGGATGTAGCGATCCCCGCGCGGGGCCGGGCGCACGGCAAGAGGACGCTCGCCCGGCGTGCTCGCGCACGCGTGACAGTCCTCGAGCGCACGGTCGCCACGAGCAGTGCCCGCGCGCATGCCGCCGGTCTGATCGTGGTGGCGCTGAAGCTCGCCAAGCGCTATAGCGCGCTCGCGCTGGCTCGCGGCGGTCTGTCCGCGATGAGTAGCATCGCCTTCTCGGCGCCCGGGCGCCCAACGTTGCGCCTGAGCGTCGCGGTGACGTTCCGGCGCACCGAGCGCACACGCACCGAGCGCACGCCACCGCGGCGCCGAGCCCGAACTGCGCACGGCGGGCATGGCCGCAAGAAGGGTCGTCGATGAGAGCCGAGCCACCGCGCGCACGCCGCCTGCTCGCCGCCGCGACGGTCTCCGCCGTGATGCTCCTCGGAGCCTGCGCATGCCTCACATCCCCCCGAGCCACGGCCCAGGGGCTCGCGGACGACGGAGGGGCTTCCTGGCACGAGGAACAACCGCCGCCGCCGGCACTCGTACCCGGCGAACCGCCGCTCACGCCGATCGGGCTGGGGGCGGTGGGCGACATCGAGTTCTGGGCGCCCAACCACGGCCTGCTGATCACCGCCGGAAACGGCAGCACGATCCCACCGGGACTGTGGACCTACGACGGGAGTGGCTGGCACGAGCTGGCGAGCGTCTGTGGAGCGACCGACGGGCGCATCGCCTGGGCTGGGCCGGATGAATTCTGGACGATCTCAGACGGGCGTCCCGGTCAGGCCAGCGAAGCCAACGGGGAGACCCCGCCGCTTGAAGACAACACCCTCTGCCGCTTCGCCGGCGGACAGGTCGCCACCTCCTACGCCGCTCCGGCGTTCACCGCGGGCTCCTATCAGCCGATGCACGCGGCCGGCTGCATCGGCCCGTCGGACTGCTGGTTCGCGGGCGATCCGCTGCCCGAACCGCAGGTCGGCGCGTTCCAGTTGCACTGGAACGGCAGCTCACTCGGGGCCGCCCCCGATCCGCAGGGGCACGCCGTGCGGGACATGCGCCTGTTCGAAGGACGGCTGTACGAGAGCCTGCGCCTCTCCAGCGAAGACAAGCTGACCGAACACGAGTCCTCCGAACACCCGCCCGTGCTGCGTCGCATCAACCCTGCAGGGGTGCAGCCGACGTTCGTGCCGCTGTCTCCGGGACTACCCGAATACGCGCCGCGGGAGCTGCCCGAAGCACTCGACTTCCTGCGCCTCGGCGCCGACGCGAACGCGATGTGGGCGGCGGCCGGACCGTCCTCCAGATTGACACCCGCCGAAGTCACGGTGCTGCGCTACGCCGCCGGCGCCTGGAGTCAGGTGCTCGGTCCCTTTCACGACCCCGCGGGCGGGAATCCCTTCGGAGAAGACGTGGTCAACTCGATCGCGGCGGAGCCGGGCGGCGAAAGCGCGTGGATCGCGTTGGACTCACGCGGCGACTCCGAAAATCCCAGTCCCGTCGCGCCGGCGCTCGTCGCGCGCATCTCGGCGGACGGCACGATCTCAGACGAGCAGACCCTGCCCTCGCAGGAAGAAATCGAAACGGGCGCCGTAGCCGGACCCGAGGGCGCGGCCAAGCGCATCGCCTGCCCCGCGCCGCACGACTGCTGGATGACCACCACCCAGGGGTGGCTGTTCCACCTCGCCCCCGCGGGCGAACGGAGCGTGCCGACGGACGCCGATCCGGAGTTCCAGGGCCCGATCACCTATCGCCCGCCAGACGAAGGCCTTCCGCAGGTGGGCCCCGACGCGCCGCCGATCGATGACTCGGGAGTCGACGAAGGACCCTCCTCGCCGATCGGTGCGCTACTCGAAACGTCGGCCCCGCCGGCGCAGGCACGGGTGACCGCGCCGCTGCTCTCGCACGTGCACACCCGGATCGTGCACCGCGACACGCTCGAACTGCGCTTCCACCTCGCGGTCAAGGCTCGGGTTCGCCTGCTCGCCAGCCGCCGTAAGCGGATCGTGGCGAGCACGCCGACGCGCACACTGACGGCGGGCAACCGTCATCTGCTGCTGCGTCTGGATCCACGACGATGGCCGACCAAGCTCGACCTGCAGACCCACGCGCTCGCTCCCCTGCCCGCGGCCTCGGGCGAAGGCGCGGGCTCACCCGGGCCGGGCACGGGACCCACCACGGTTGGCACCTCGCTCGTGACCCCGGCTTTCGCGCGGCGGCTGTCAGGGCGACTGCCATGAGCATGCGCGTGGGCAGAGGCCGAGCGCGCGTGCGGTGGCCGATCGCAGTCGCGTGCCTCGTATCCATGATGGTCCTGACGGTGACGCTGCTCGTGGTCGGAGGCGCTTCGCGGGCTTCTGGAGCGGCCGGAGTGGGCGGGGAACCTTCGGTCCAGACCGACGCCTCGGTTCCGGCCTTCAGGGTGACGATGATCGGCGCCTCGCCATTGGAGGCGCCGGACGAGACGTGGGGGATAGGCGAAGCAGATCAGGACGGGGTCTCCAGCTGGGTGGTGGTGCGCTACGCCGAAGGCGCCGGCTGGTCGCTCGGACCCGGGCTGCTCGACAGCGCCGGCAAGCCGCTCGCGGGCTTTCACCCGGACTCGCCGAAAGCGCCTCGAGCCTCTGACACGAGCCCGCTTGCCGGGCAGATGACCCCGCACGGAGACGGTGTGCTGGTGGGCACCGCGCTCGGTGCGAGCGGGACCGAAAAGGTCGTGCTCGTGCGCAACCCGAACAGCGCGGGCGGCGCCTTCCAGGAGACGACACCGGTGCCGCCGCCGCCCGCGAGCCCACCCAAAGGAGGCCCGGAACCGCTGCTGGAGCAGGGGGAGACGCTGTTCGGCGCCGCTCGCGCGCCGCTGCTGGCCCCACTCGAAGAAGCTGGAGGTCATGCGGGAGCGCTGGTGGTGCCCGTCAACGAAGAAGGCAGCGGCGTCGAGAACGGCGTCCTGCACTGGGACGGCAGCCAATGGACGCGCGAGCCGATCCAGATACCGGCGGACAGCGCCAAAGAATTCCGCGTGCTCGCGATCGGCGCGAGCTCGCCATCCAACGCTTGGCTGCTGGCCCAGCTCGCCTCCAACCCGCACTACCCGCCCGGCGCCGTGGCGCTGTTTCGCCGCCGGCTGGGCGGCAGTGAAGGCCCGAGCTGGCAGCCGGTGGCACCGGCGCCCGCGACACCACCCGGCGAACCGCTCACGATCCCGGTGACAGGCTCCGCCGCACCGTTCAGCGTCTCGGGCACGGGGGGTCCGCCGACGGCTCTGGCGCAGATTCTGACCGTCACGAGCGAAGGCGTATGGATCGACGGCGAGCGTTTGGACACGCCGGCCTCGGCGACGCTGTTCTTCAAGCCCGAAGGCGAAACCGACAGCGGACGGGTGATCGCCGGCTGGTGCGAGCCTTCCGCCGGGCAACCGTGCGCGCACGAACTGCCCGAACCGCTACCCACGGGCCCCTCCCGCAGCATCGCCTGGGCGAATCCATCGACGCCCGAAAGCGTGGGCGAACGGATCATCTCCGGGCTGCCCGAAGGAATCACCCTGCGCCTCGACGGAACCTCGTTCACGCGTGTGCTGGCGCTCGGCGGATCGAATCCACCGAATGACGTTGGCGGTACGTTCGGCGCGGCGTTCTCCAACCCGCGCGAGGGTTGGCTGGGCCAGGCGCGGCTGCCGGTGCACGTCACGCTGCACCCGGCGCCGAGCCGCCTGACACCGTGGCCCACGGCCTTTCGCCACGCGCTGGTCGCTATCGCCCCCCAGCCGGATGCCCCGATCGGCGCGCTCTCGAGCGAAGCGCTGGCCGTCGGCGACCAGGGCGAGGTAGCGCGCTACGAGCCGGGCAAGGGCTGGATGCCCGAAAGCCTGCTCAGTCCGGCCGGGCGGATCGTCACGCCGCGGCTGCGTGCGATCGCCTGGCCGACGCCCACCCGTGCCTACGCCGTCGGCGATCTCGGCCAGATGTGGTTGTGGCGGGCCGAGACGGGTCTGTGGGAACAAGACCCCGCGACCCCGTTCAACTTCCGTGGGAACCTGCTCTCGATCGCGTTCGATCCGGGCGACCCCGAACGTGGATACGCGGTGGGGCAGGGCGGCCTGCTGTTGGGCTACGGCAAGACCTGGACCCAGGAACCGCTCCCGCCGCAGGCCGCCGGAGCGACGTTCACGTCGGTCGCGTTCGCCGGCTCGGAGGCGATCGCGGCCTACCGCAAGCTGCCCGATCCCTCGACCAACCACTATGTCGGCGGCCTGCTCGTCAACGACGGCTCGGGTTGGCAGGTCGACGAAGAAGCGGACAGGGTGATGGGCGCGAACGTCCCCTGGGCGGTCGCCGGCCTCCCCGACGGTGGCGCGGCGTTCGCCGCCGGGGAAGCGTCGGGTTCGGGCTTCGGTGGCGCGGTGTTCGAGCGCTCTGGGCAGAGCGCGCCATGGCAGGAAACCTCGACCCCCCTGCCCGGTGGAGCCGAGCCGGGCTCGCTGGCGCTGTTCCGCGAAGGCGGCGCGCTACGTGCGATCGCCTCGGGCAGTGTGCCCAACACCTACTCGCTCGAAAGCGAACCGTTGCCGCCGCCGGGCTTTCCGGCCAATCTGATCCCGCCGTATCCGCTCAGTGCCGAATACGGCGCCGGCCATGTCATACGCCAGACGGCCGGCGGCTGGAGCGATGAGGAGCACGAGCTCAACAACACCCAAGAACCCCCGGGCAACTACCTGGAGTACGACACCGTCTACCGACCAGACCCGATCTCCTCCGTGCTCGTCAACCCGGTGGGCACCGAAGGATGGGCCGTGGGGGGCTTCGTCGACACTGCCGACGGCAACGGGGCGCTCGACACTGCCGACGTCGATCGCTATCCCGCGGATGGGACCCCTCCCGTGGGCGCAGGCACAGGACCCCTGCCGGTCGAAAAAGCGGTGCGCGAACGCGAGCCGGGAGACCTCGACCTGGCTATCGGCGGTGGCGCTCAGTGCGCGGCGCCCTGCGCCGATCTGGCCAACGCCGGTATCGGCCCCGACGTGTGGCTGTCATCGGCGCTGTCGCAGGCCGGACGGATCCCCAATGTACGGGCGTTCCTCTACACGGGCCCCCGCGTGACCACCGGCGCCGCCACGGTCGTCACACAGGCGGTTCCCTACCTGCGCGAGCTCACTCGCTATGGCCAGGTCGCGAGCTCGAGCCCGCTGCCCGATTTCGTCGCGCCCTCGCCCACGGATCTGGATGGCGCGCTCAGCGAGACCACCTTCAAGTCCGTGTTCAGCGGATTGCCGTTCGGCGCGGAAGGCGCCTACTACGTGCTGCCCAAGGCAGTTACCGGTGACGTCAGCGTGATCGTTCTCGACGACACCACCGACGTCGGCCCCACCCAGCGGGAATGGTTGAAGAGCCGGCTGCAGGAAGCCGCGGCGGAGTCCAAGCCGGCGATCGTCGTGGGCGATGCCGACCTGAACCAGCAGATAGCGAGTCACGACGCAGCCGCCGAAGCGGTGGCTCGCATTCTCGTCGAATACAACGCTTCGGCATATTTCTACGACTCGCCGGAACAGAACGTCAAGCGCCCGCTGCTGGTCAGGGGAACGAGCAACCCGACCATCGAAACGTACGGATCG
>DASXMO010000194.1:0-10181 GCA_036495605.1 Solirubrobacteraceae bacterium | reverse complement strand
CTATGTAGCGATGCGAGAGCGTCGCCGCGGCGATGATCGCGTCGTCGGTGATGCGCACTCCATGGTGCGCCTCGTAGCGCTCCTTGAGCCCACGCAGGATCGCGATCGTGTTCTCGAGCGATGGCTCGCCGACGTATACGGGCTGGAAGCGGCGCTCCAGCGCGGCGTCCTTCTCGATGTACTTGGTGTACTCGTCGAGCGTGGTGGCGCCGACGCAGCGCAGTTCGCCGCGGGCGAGCATCGGCTTGATCAGGTTGGAGGCGTCGACCGAGCCCTGGGCTGCACCGGCGCCGACGATCGTGTGCAGCTCGTCGAGGAACAGGATGATCGCGCCGTGCGCCTCGGAGACCTCCGAGAGGACGCCCTTGAGACGTTCCTCGAACTCTCCCCGGTAGGCCGCGCCGGCGATCAGCGCGCCCATGTCGAGGGCGATCACGCGCCTGTCGCGCAAAGACTCGGGCACGTCGTGAGAGACGATTCGCTGGGCGAGCCCCTCGACGATCGCGGTCTTGCCGACGCCGGGCTCGCCGATCAGCACGGGGTTGTTCTTCGTGCGCCGGGAGAGAACCTGGATCACGCGGCGGATCTCCTCGTCGCGACCGATCACCGGGTCGAGCTTGCCCTGCTCTGCCATCTCGGTGAGGTCGCGCCCGAAGCGCTGCAGCGGGCTCTGCTCGTCCTCACCCTGACCGGACTGCTGGGGCGGCGGGGCGGAGCCGGGCGTGCCGTTGGGAGTCATCGCGGAGACCTCCGGGGCGGGGTGGCGAAGGTTGAGCGTACATCGGCCGCGCGCACGATGTCGGTGGAGGGGCCCTCGTAGGGGACGAGCTCGGCGCGGAAGGAGCGGCGCACCTCCTCCAGGCGCTGCGCGAGCTCGACCTGGGCGCGCAGGGCCTGCACCTCGAGCTCCTCGATGCGCTCGTGCATGTCGTTGACCTCGGCCTCGAGGTCGAGCACGCGCTCGACGCCGGCGAGGTTCAGACCGAGCTCTGCCGTCATCTCCTGGATGCGCCGCAGCCGCTCGACGTCCTCCTGGGAGTACAGGCGCGTACCGCGGGGCGAGCGCTTGGGTGTGATCAGCCCGCGCGCCTCATACGTGCGCAGGGTCTGGGGGTGCATGTTCGCGAGCTCCGCCGCGACGGAGATCATGAACACGCCGCGATCTGTCTCGACCTGGATGCGGGCTACCGGTTTGGAGCTCATGAGGAAGCCCCCCCTGCGGCTCCCGCTCCAGCACTGGCTCCCGCACTAGCGCCCGCGCCGCTGCCAGACGCGCCGCCGCCGCCCTCCTCGAACAGGCGCGCGCGGGGGTTGCCGTTCATGACGGCGGCGAGCGCGTCGACGGCCGACTGCTGCTCGTCGGTGAGCGAGTCGGGGATGTCGAGCACGAAGCGGTAGTGGATGTCCCCGCGAGACTTCCCGCCGAGCTTGGGCGGGCCCTCGCCGCGCAGGCGCTGGACGGTGCCGGGCTTGGTGCCCGGTTTGACGCGCAGCGTCTTCGAGCCGTCGAGCGTCGGGACCTGGACCTCGGCGCCGCGCAGCGCCTCGGGGATGCTCAGCGGGACCTCGACCTCGAGGTTGTCGCCGCGGCGCTTGAACACGGGCGAGGGGGAGACGTGGGTGACGAGGTAGAGGTCGCCGGGGGGTCCGCCGTCGCGCCCGGGCTCGCCCTTGCCGGCGAGACGGATGCGCCCGCCGTCGCGCACTCCCGCTGGGATGTTGACGCGCAGGCGCTTGACGGTGCGCACGGCTCCTGCCCCGTGGCAGGTGGGGCAGGGCTCCTCGATGATCGTGCCCGAGCCGCCGCAGCGCGAGCAGGGCTGGGAGATCGAGAACATGCCCTGGCCCTGGGTCTCGACGCCGCGCCCTTCGCAGACGGGACAGACGGTCGGGGTCGTGCCGGGCTTGGCGCCCGTGCCGTGACAGGTGGGGCAGCTGTCGTGCATCGGCACCGACAGCGGGATCTGCGCGCCGGAGATCGCCTGGTCGAAGGTGATCGAGACCTGCGCCTCGAGGTCGGCGCCGCGCTGCGCGCGCGGACGTCCACCACGGGCTCCCGCACCTGCACCGCCGCCGCCGCGAGCGCCGCCGAAGAGGTTGGAGAGGATGTCGCCCATCCCGGAGGCGTCGAAGTCGAAGTTGCCAAAGCCGCCGAAGCCGCCGCCAGGAGTGCCGCCGGTCGCGAACGGCCCGGTGCCGGAGTCGTACTGCTTGCGCTTGTCGGGATCGCCGATGACGTCGTGGGCCTGGGAGATCTCCTTGAAGCGCGCCTCGGCGTCCTTGTCGTCGGGGTTGCGGTCGGGGTGGTACTTGCGCGCGAGTTTGCGGTAGGCCTTCTTGATCTCCTCGGGGGTCGCCTTCTTGTCGACCCCGAGCGTCTTGTAGTAGTCGGGTCGCGATGCCATGTCGGGCTCCTGGGCTACGCGGCGACGACGACGCGCGCGGGGCGGATGACGTGATCGCGCAGGCGGTAGCCGGGCTGATAGACCTCGGCCACGGTCCCGCTCGTGGCCCCCTCCACCGGCTGGTGGACGACGGCCTCGTGCAGGGCGGGATCGAAGATCTCGCCGGTGGGCGCGAAGGACTCGATCCCGACGCGGCCAAGCGCGGCGGTGAGTTCCTCGCGCACGAGCCGCACGCCCTGCAGCAGCGGATCGTCCTGGTCGGCCGCCTCGAGCGCGCGGTCGAGGTTGTCCAACGCGGGCAGCAGCTCCTTCGCGAGCTTGACGACGCCGCGCTCCTGCGCGAGCGCGGACTCGCGGGCGGTGCGGCGGCGGTAGTTCTCGAAGTCGGCCTGCGTGCGCTGCGCGAGCGCGAGATAATCGTCGCGCTCGGCGGACACCTTGACCAGCTCCTCGACGTCGCCTTGCAGCGCCTGCTCGTCGCCGTTCTCGGCGCTCTCCACGCGCTCGGCGTCCTCGGAGGACTCCTCCTCTTCGAGTGCCTGCTCGATGTCCGTCATGACTCGTCTACGACCTCGGCGTCGACCACATCCTCCTCGTCGGAGGAGGAGCCGCTCGAGTCATCCGCGGAGGAGCCGTTCGGTCCCGGGCCGCTCGCGGCGGCCTGCTCCTGAGCGCGCTGGTACATCGCCTCGGAGACGGAGTGGAAGGCCACCTGCAAGGCCTCGGCCTTGGCGTTGATCGCCGCGGGGTCCTCGGACTCGAGCGCCTCGCGGACCTCCTTGACGGCCTCTTCGATGCGACCCTTGGAGTCGGCATCGACCTGGTCCCCGAGGTCGGCGAGCTGTTTCTCGGCCTGGTAGGCGGCGTTCTCACCGTTGTTGCGGGCCTCGGCGAGCTCGCGGGCGCGGCGGTCCTCCTCGGCGTGGGACTCGGCGTCGGAGACCATGTTCTTGATCTCCTCGTCGGAGAGTCCGGAGCCGGCCTTGATCTCGATCTTCTGCTCCTTGCCGGTGCCGAGGTCCTTGGCGGAGACGTTGAGGATGCCGTTGGCGTCGATGTCGAAGGCGACCTCGATCTGCGGGATTCCGCGCGGCGCGGGCGGGATGCTGGTGAGCTGGAACTTGCCGAGCGACTTGTTGTACTGGGCCATCTCGCGCTCGCCCTGCAGGACGTGGATCTCGACCGAGGGCTGGTTGTCCTCGGCGGTCGAGAAGACCTCGCCCTTGCGTGTGGGGATGGTGGTGTTGCGCTCGATCAGCTTGGTCATGACGCCGCCCTTGGTCTCGATGCCGAGCGTCAGCGGTGTCACGTCGAGCAGCAGCACGTCCTTGACGTCGCCCGCGAGCACGCCAGCCTGGATGGCAGCGCCGACTGCCACGACCTCGTCGGGGTTGACGCCCCGGTGGGGCTCCTTCTTGGTGAGCTCTTTGACCTTCTCCTGCACGGCGGGCATGCGCGTCATGCCGCCGACGAGGACGACGTGTTCGATCTCCTTGACGCCCTTGTCTTTGGCGTCGTCGATCGCTTGGCGCACGGGTGCGACGACGCGGTCGAGCAGGTCGGAGGTGAGCTCGGCGAGCTTGGCGCGGGTGAGGCGCGTGTCGAGGTGCTTGGGCCCGGAGGCGTCGGCGGTGATGAAGGGCAGGTTGATCTGCGTCTCCTGGGTGGTGGAGAGCTCGATCTTGGCCTTCTCGGCGGCCTCGTAGAGGCGTTGCAGCGCCATCGGGTCGGCGGAGAGGTCGATCGCCTGGTCGCGCTTGAAGTCGGCGACGAGCCAGTCGACGATGGCCTTGTCGAAGTTGTCCCCGCCGAGGTGGTTGTCGCCGGCGGTGGACTTGACCTCGAACACGCCGTCGCCGATCTCCAGGACGGACACGTCGAAGGTGCCGCCCCCGAGGTCGAAGACGAGAATCGTCTGGTCGGACTCCTTGTCTAGCCCGTAGGCGAGCGAGGCGGCGGTGGGCTCGTTGATGATGCGCTTGACGTCGAGACCGGCGATCTTGCCGGCGTCCTTGGTGGCCTGGCGCTGGTCGTCGTTGAAGTAGGCGGGGACGGTGACGACGGCGCCGTCGACGGATTCGCCCAAATAGGCTTCGGCGTCGGACTTGAGCTTCTGCAGGATCATCGCGGAGATCTCGGGCGGGGAGAACTGCTCCCCGTTGGCTTCCACGCGCGCGTCGCCGTTGGGGCCGGAGACGACCTTGTAGGGGACGATCGACTCCTCCTCGCGCACCTCGGCCTCCTTGCGGCCCATGAAGCGCTTGATCGAGAAGACGGTGTTCTGGGGGTTGGTGACGGCCTGGCGCTTGGCGACGGTGCCCACGAGGCGCTCGCCGGAGGCGGTGAAGGCGACGACGGAGGGGGTGGTGCGCCCGCCCTCGGAGTTCTCGACGACGGTGGGCTCGCCCCCCTCGAGCACGGCCATGCACGAGTTGGTCGTGCCGAGGTCGATACCGATGGTCTTGCCCATGAATGGTGCTCCTTCTAAAGACGGTTATAAAATCTGAGTCACATTGAAGCAGATTTCCTGCGGATGTCAAAGTGTTTGTGCTCCTGGTGCCGAGACCGGGCGTAGCTGGGAGTCTGCCCGTATGTGCCCGCGGCCAATCGCGTGTGCCGTACGGGAGCGCTTTCAAAACGTGTCCTGCTGAGCGGATCGGGCTTGTTCTGAACGAATGTGCGCGTTCTCAGCCAAACAGGCCGGCGCTCGGACACATCCGCCGCAGCGCGCACTCGCCGCAGGCCGGTTTGCGCGCGGAGCAAGTGCGACGCCCGTGGCGCAGGAGGTTCACGTGCAGCTCGAGCTCCTCCCCGGGCGGGGTGAGCGCGAGCATCTGGTCGTGCAGCCGCTCGAACGGCGCCCCCGGCTGCAGCAGTTCGAGACGCATCCCCACGCGCGAGACGTGCGTGTCCACCGGCACGTCGCGCATCCCGTAGGCGAACAGCAGCACGCACGCGGCCGTCTTGCGGCCCACGCCCGGCAGGGCGGTGAGGTAGTCGCGCCCCTCCTCGATCGGTGCGTCCTTCAGCCAGTCCAGCGACAACTCGTGGTCCGGATCCCGCGGTTCGGCGGCGATCGAGCGGAGGATCGCCTGGATGCGGGCCGACTTGACCTTGGAGATGCCGCCGGGACGGATCGCCTCCTCGACCTCGGCGACGGGCGCACGCATCACGGCCTCCCAGCTCTCGAAGCGTTCGCGCAGTCGCAGGTAGGCCACGTCGCGGTTGCGGTCGTTCGTGCTCTGCGAGAGCACCGTCAGGACCAGCTCGGCGATGGGGTGGGCGTGCGGCTTCATCAGCGGAACGCCGTAGACCTCGCGCAACCGTTCCCGCACGCGCAGCACCCGCGCACTTGTGGGCGATCTCCAATCCTTCGCGGGCATGGGCCCACGGTATATATCCTCGGCTGGTGCCGGCGATCAGCGACCACACGGCCACGATCGAGACGATGCCGGTGTTCTGGCGCGAGGCTCCGATCCCGGGTGGCGCGCCTGCGGTGCCCCTGTATCTGCACGGAGTGCCGACCAGCTCCGACGATTGGCTGCCGTTCCTGGAACGCACCGGCGGTCTCGCGCCCGACCTGCTCGGCTTCGGGCGCAGCGGCAAGGCCGGCAACCTCGACTACACGATCGAGGGCTACGCCGACTTCGTCGAGCGCTACCTCGATCTCGTGTCCGTCGATCGCGTGAGCCTGGTCGTCCACGACTGGGGCGTCGTCGGGCTCGCGTTCGCTCAGCGCCATCCCGAGCGGGTGGCGCGCCTGGTCGTGATCAATGCCATCCCGTTCCTGCCCGGATATCGCTGGCACCGCACCGCGCGCCTGTGGCGCACACCACTGCTCGGGGAGCTCGCGATGGGCGCGACCACGCGCAGGCTCATGCGCTACAGCACACGCGAGGCGCGTCCCGAACGCGAGTCAATGCCCGAGGCATGGCTCGACAGCGTTATCGAGCACTTCGATCAGGGCACCCAGCGGGCGATCCTGCGTCTCTACCGGAGCGCTCCCCCGGACGTGCTCGCCGCCGCCGGCGCGCGCCTTGGAACGCTGCAGATGCCCGCGCTCGTCGTCTGGGGTGAGGCCGACCCCTACATCCCCGCGCGCTTCGGCCGTGATTTTGCGCAGGCGCTCCCCGACGCCGAGCTGCTCGAGCTCGCCGACGCGGGGCACTGGCCGTGGATAGACCGACCCGATCTCATCGAGCACGTGGGCGACTTCCTCGGCGCCGGCGCTGCGCCGTCCGGGACGGAGTGATCGATCGATGGCCTCCTCGACCGTGGCCACACAGCAGACTCCCGCCACGCCGTCCGGCACAGGCTCATCTAGCACGGGCGATGCCCCGCGTGCACGCCGGAACGCCCCGCCGTGGGCGATCGCCCTCGTCATCGCCGCGCCGCTCGCGCTCGCATATCTGATCGTCCAGCCCCCCGCGGGCGACCTCGCGGCGGCGATCTACCGCAGTGACCTGTTCGCCCGCGTCGGCTTCGCTTTGCGCGACAACGGCTGGTACGCCGCGCACGGGCACTACCTGCCTGGCTACTCGCTGATCTCTCCCGAGCTTGGCGCTTGGATCGGCGTGTACACCGTCCTCGCCCTCTCGGCGGTCGCCGCCTCGGTGCTGTTCGGTCTGATCGCCGAGCGCGTCTTCTCCCCCGCCGGCGCCCGCGTCGCCGCCGGCTGGTTCGCGCTGGGCTTCGGCGTGGGACTGCTCTCGGGGCGTGTCCCCTACGACCTCGGCTTTGCGATCGGCCTCGGCTCGGTGCTCGCGCTGCTCGAGGAGCGGCTGGCCGTGGCGCTCGGTCTGGCGGTGCTAACGAGCCTCGCGAGTCCCGTGGCCGGGGCGTTCCTGGCGCTCGCGGGCGTGGCCTATGCGCTTGTCGGCGCATGGGAGCGACGCGGCGCCGGAGCCGGCGCTCGCCCTAGCGCTGGCGCCAGCGCCCGCGACGAGATCGGCGGCGGGCCCTCCTCGCAGGCGCTCTTCCGGGGAAGCGCGCTGGCGCTCGCGACGCTCGTCCCGATCGCGGTGCTCGCATTCGCCTTTCCCGAAGGGGGTTGGGAGCCGTTCGCCCCGTCGGCTTTCTGGCCGGCCCTCGGGGGCGTGCTGCTGATCGCCCTGCTCTTGCCGCAGGGTTCGCTGAGCACCCGCGGGCGGCTGCTCGTGCGGGTAGGGGCGGTCCTGTACGCGCTCGCGCTGATCGGCTCGTTCGCGCTGCACACGCCGGTGGGGGGCAACTCCGCGCGCCTGGGAGCGCTGCTCGCCGGCCCGCTGCTCGCCGGCGTGGTGTGGGATCGCCATCGCCTGATCCTGTGCCTGCTCGTGCCGCTGCTCCTGTATTGGCAGATCGAGACACCGATCAACGACGAGCTTGAACTAGCGGGCGACCCCTCGGTGCACGCCTCCTACTACGCGCCCCTGCGCGCCGAGCTGCGCACGCTCACCGGTGGCCGGCGCGCGATCGTGGAGGTGCCGATGATGGGCTCGCACGGCGAAGCCGCGTATCTCGCCGGACATGACGGGGTCGCGCTCGCGCGCGGCTGGGAGCGCCAGCTCGACACGCGCTACGCGCACCTCTTCTACGTCCCGGGCTTGAGCGCCGGCGGATACGAGGCCTGGCTGCGCGCCAACCGCGTCGTCTACGTCGCGCTGCCCGACGTGCGCCTGGACGAAGCGGGGCATGCCGAGGGCGCGCTGATCGCCCGCGGATTGCCATACCTGCACGAGCTCTGGCACTCGGCGCACTGGCGGTTGTACGCCTTCCAAGCTCCCCCACGCTAGGCTTTCACACCAGATGTTCGGGTCCGCCCTCGCCCGCGTTCGTGTCCTGCAGGCGCGTCTGCTGCCTCAGGGATGGCTGGACGTGCTCCGTCAGATCGCGCTGTTCGCGCTCGCCTATCTCGCCTACCGGCTCGTGCGCGGGCTCGTCGAGGGCGATGCCAACGCGGCCTTCGCCCACGCCCGCGACGTGATCTCGCTGGAGAGCACGCTGCACCTGTTCGTCGAGCCCTCGGTGCAGGCGTGGGGATCGGGCAGCAGGGTGCTGATGGACGTCTCCAGCTGGCTGTACGTCAACGCGCAGACGACCGTCACGGTGGGCGCGCTCGTGTACCTGTACATGCGCCACAACCGCAACTTCTACTTCGTGCGCAACATGTTCATGATCGCGATGGTGATCGCGCTGATCGGCTACATCGTGTTTCCGACGGCGCCGCCGCGGTTCATGCCCGAGTGGGGCTTCATCGACTCGGTCTCGGACTTCACTGGCGTGCACGTCTCGCATGCGAGCGCTTCGATGAACGCGCTGTTCAACCCCTATGCCGCGGTGCCCTCGATGCACGTGGCGTTTGCGCTGATGATCGGCTGGCCGCTCGCGCGCCTGGCTCGCCATCGCATCGTCAGCGTGCTGTGGCTGCTGTACCCGTTCCTGATGGCGTTCGTGATCGTGGTCACCGCCAACCACTTCATCTTCGACGCGCTGCTGGGCGCGCTCACCGCGGGTGCGTCGGCCTACGGCGCGACTTGGCTCGCGCGGGCGCGACCGGAAGTGTGGCGGTTCGCCGGAGCGCCGGCCGGATGACCGAGCCCGACGGCGGCACGCCCGCCGGCTCGAATACGACGATGGCGCCACGCCGACACGAAGCCTCACCGCGCGGCGGCGGGCGCAGAGCCAACCGCGGCGGCCGACCGCAACGCACACGCGCGCCGATCGGCTCCGGGCAGCGGCGCGAGCTGATGCGCAACGCGCTGATCGAGTCGCGGCTGACGCCGAACGCGATCTCGCTGACGGGCCTCGTGCTGAACCTCCTCGCGGCGGTGCTCGTGTGGGAACAACTGTTCTTCCTCGGCGGCGTCGCCTTCATCGTCGGCTCGATCATGGACACGCTCGACGGGCGCTACTCGCGGATGTCGGGCAAGGGCACGCCGTTCGGCGCGTTCCTCGATTCGACGCTCGACCGCATCGAGGAGGGCGTCGTGCTGACGGCCGTCGCCGGCTACTTCGCGCTGCAGGGCGACCGCGTGGCCGCGGCGGCGGTCGTCGTGGCGGTGCTCGCCTCGCTGATGGTCTCCTACACCCGCGCCCGCGCCGAGGCGCTGGGCGTTGAGTGCAAGGTCGGCATCGCCACCCGCCCGGTGCGCGTGGTGATCCTCTCGATCGGCCTGATCTTCGCCCAAGGCGCCTCGCTGGGGAACTTCCAACTGCTGGCCCCCGCGGTGTACGTGTTGGCGGGGCTCAGCCTGATCACGGTCGCGCAGCGCATCGCGCACGTGCGAGGAGAGCTGTCGGCGCCTGCCTCTCCATCCGTGTGACCTAACAGGCCTGGCGGGGTAGGCATGGTAGCTTCGGACGGGGCGCGCGGCGGCTGGTTTCCGCCCGACGGAGCAGTTATCGAAATCTTTCAGGAAGGAAAATCTTGACTCCCACTAGCAAGAACGGCGCTGTCCGCAATGGCGCGGCCGCGAAGAACGGCGCGTCGCAGAATGGCGCCGCCCGGTATCAGCGCGACAAGGTCCGCGTCGCGATCGTCGGCGTCGGCAACTGCGCGAGCTCGTTCGTGCAGGGCGTCCAGTACTACCGTGACGCCGCCGCCGGCACCCAGGTCCCCGGCCTGATGCATGTCGACCTCGGCGGCTACCACGTGGGCGACGTGGAGTTCTCGGCCGCGTTTGACATCGACGCCGACAAGGTCGGCAAGGATCTCTCCCAGGCCATCTTCGCCGGCCAAAACAACACGATCGAGTTCGACACCAAGGTGCCGAACCTGGGGGTCGAGGTGCATCG
>DASXMO010000193.1:0-8007 GCA_036495605.1 Solirubrobacteraceae bacterium | reverse complement strand
CGGGCTTGTTGTTCGAGCTCGTTGAGCCTGAGCGCCAGCTCAGCTGCCTGATCGGGCCCTTTACTCACTGGTGTGGCGGCGGCTGCTGTGACGTTGGCCGGCTGAGACGTACCACCCGACCACGTGCTCCTCAGCGAGTTCCACGGGTGGCTGGGGACCAGCTTGTCGGCCGCGAACACGTACGCCAGGAAGACCGCCGCGAACGCCAGAATCAAAAACGGGATCAGCGTCGAGAGCCCGATCACGATCAGGTTGGTGCGCGGGATTGCAGCGACCGCCGTGTCGGCGGGCAGGTTCAACGAGTCGAAGCGCAGCCACACCACCATGCCGCCTACCACCGCCACGAAGCCGACAACGCCCACGCCGCCCACAACCGCGCCGACGATCGCCAGCACGCGATTGCGAAAGATTGCTTCTGGGCTTTCCTGCATTCTCCCCCCTTTAAATACCTCTTGCTGAGATAATACTGTAAACCGGAAAGTCCATATGTTGCGAAAATGTAAAAATCCGATCGATCGCAATGCGCGTGCTAGGGCGGTCGAGGCGGTCAGGCGCGGAGAGCCTAGCCTTGGGACGGAGCCATCTCCGTACTCGCAAGAGCCGGGACGCCACGGAAACCCAAGCTCCACCCCGACGGCTGGAACAGTCTCGCCGGCGCGCTGGAGGCATTTGGTCGCAAGTTTGGCAACCGAGGCTACGACTTCCCTTGGGAAGCGTGGTACAGCCACGACGATGGCCGGTCCCGCATGAAGAGGCAACCAGAGGTGGCATCGCTCGTTCTGGACATACTTTCTGACTGACGCACGGTCACTGCCACACCTACAGATAGGCTTTGCTTGTTATGACTACGCAGGAGCTGATCGAGCTGGCTGGGCAGCGACTGGTAGAGGCTGCCGTGTCGCCGGCCCGGGTGATCCTGTTCGGGTCGGCTGCGCGCGGAGAGCTTACGCGCGACAGCGACTTGGACTTCCTGGTCATCGAGCGTGAGGTTGAGAACCGCGTTGCGGAGGCTGTCCGCCTGCGCGAGGCCGTCGGCCGAATCGGCTGGCCGGTCGACGTGATCGTGATGGATGAAGATCTGGCGGATCGGCGAGCGAAGGTTCGCGGGACGATGGTTCACAACGCCCTCCGCGAGGGCCGGATCGTTGCCAGCTCCGACTCCTGAGCAGCGCGAGTACGCGGGGCTGCTGCTCGAGCGTGCGGCAAGCGATCTCGGTGCCTGTCGCGTGCTCATGCTAGACGAGGACATGCTCGACGATGTCGTGGGGTTCCACGCTCAACAGGCGATCGAGAAGGCGCTGAAGGTTGCGCTCGTATTGGCGGACGTGGACTTCCCACGCTCTCACGATCTCCGTGAGCTGGCTGACATAGCGGTCGACAACGGTGTCGAGGTCCCAGACTCAATTCAAAAGGCGCGCTGGTTGACGCCGTGGGCGGCACAGCTGCGCTACGACATGCTCGAACCGCTTGACCGTGACGCGGCCTACTCGATCGCAGCAGATACCGTCGAGTGGGCGACAGGTCTTTTTGCCGGCTGATAGAGCTTGTCCAGCCATCGACGTTCCACAGCCCGATCGCCTGCTTTACGGGCAGGACGGGAAACGTCGGCCGTCCGCGATCGTCAGTGGCGTGTTTCTGCGCCCATTGCAGGGCGGTAGTAACGTCGCGTTGCTGGATCGCCCTTCCCGAGCGTGTGGCGAACACGAACGCAGTCGCGCTCGTGTCATCGCTCCTCAGCTTGTGCGCCACGAGCATGACCGCGAGTTGCCGCGGAATCTCCACCGTGCGTCGTGACTCGTCGGTCTTGAGCGGCTGCCGGCGGCCCTGGCGGTCGGCCTGGTACTCGAAGCGGATCGCTGCTGCATCGAGGTCTTCAAGTTGCATGTCGGCCCACACGAGGCCCAGGCGCTCGCTCAGGCGGGCGCCCGTCACGGACCCGATGGCGAACAGCGTCTTGTAGGGCTCACGCGCGGCGGCGAGCGTCTGCGCGAGCTGGTCGCCCACGCGTCTGCGCCAGCGCTTCCAAAACGCTTCCATATCGCGTCGTGGGCGGCCTTAGGGACGCTGTCAGCGAACCCGCCGCGCTCGCCAAAAGCCGCACATCTGCAGGAGATTCGAGGCTACGGAGAGGGCGGGATTCGAACCCGCGATGGAGTTTGACCCCCATACTCGCTTAGCAGGCGAGTGCCTTCAGCCTCTCGGCCACCTCTCCAGAGGTCTGGCCAGTTTAGAGGCTGCTTCGCGGTGTGTGGTGGCGCGTGCACGCGCATATCGCTACGCTCACGGCGATGGACGCGCAGCGCGCACGAGAGCTGCTCGCGCAGGAGCGCGAACGGGTAGAGCGAGCGATCGCCGAGCTCGGCGAGGAGAACGCGCAGGCGCAGGCTGAGCAGGGCGAACCGGGCGAGCTCGGTTCGCAGGAGCTCTACGAAAAGGAGCTCGACGCGGGTCTCGCGGAGGATCTCGGGGAGCAGTTGGCCGCGGTCGAGCGCGCCGAGGCGAGGCTCGCCGCCGGCGCCTACGGCCTCTCGGTCGAAAGCGGCGAGCCGATTCCCGACGCGCGTCTGGAAGCGCAGCCCACGGCCGAGCGCACGGTCGAGGAGCAGCGGGCCCTAGGCGGCTGACCCAGAAGCGAGCGTGCGCTCGGTCCTCGGGCAGTAGGGTGGAACGATGGGACGACAGGCCGGCGTCGTGCTTTACGTTCTCGCTCTGGTAGCCGTCGTGGTCGGCGTGGACGTGTTGTTCTTCAGGCATCGGTTCCTGGAGCGCCTGATCGTCAACGTCGGGATTGTCCTCGTGTTCGCGGCATTCTATTTGAGGTTCCTGAAGCGAGCATGAGCGGGGCGTCTCGATGTACGCAGCCGACGCCACGGAGACGCTGCTGCGAGGCGTCAAATCCGCTCGCTCTCCGGTCCGAAATTGATCTTCAGCTGGCGCGGGGAGAGGACGAGCGCGCACAGCTGAGCCGGTCATCGTGATCAACTAGCCTTCTCGGCGACGCGTTTGGAGGGGTGGCAGAGCGGTTGAATGCACCGGTCTTGAAAACCGGCAGGCGGGCAACCCCCGCCTCGGGAGTTCGAATCTCCCCCCCTCCGCTGTAGGTCTCCACCCGTCCTCGAAGTTCCGACTGCTCGTAGGCCGGCCTGAGATGGCGGCCCACGTGAGCACTCGCGCGTGCGAAGCCGCGTCGGCCTGGCGCGGTCGCGCGCCGCCCCAGCCGTTGCAGAGCTACCAATCCCTACGCAAATCTCCGTATCATGCTCGACGGCGGAAGCCGTACAGGGCATGGAAGCGCAGGACGTGAGACCTAGGGCTGGCCCCCGCTGCCAGGTGCAGATGCGGGCTGGAAGACGACATGGTTTGGAGTGGCGCTTCGATGACGGTGGAGAGGAATGTTGCGCGAGTGGTCGTGGCTGCGCTTGTAGCGCTGGCCGCGCTGGTCGTCGGCTCCACGGGGGTCGCGATGGCTGCCGCGCCCACACTTGCGGTCGTCGCTCCCGTTGCCGGGAGCTCGACCCGCGAACAAGCGCCCCCGTTCAGTGGCACGACCGACGACGCGCTCGATCCGGTCAAGCTCGACGTGTACGCCGGCACGGACACCACGGCCTCACCGGTGCAGACACTCGTCGATCCCGCCCCGCTCGAAGTCGGGATCGGGGAAGCCACCTGGTCAGCCGCCCCGGCGTCGCTCGCACCCGGCCAGTACACGGCCGTGGCTGAACAGACCAACGCCGAATCGGAAACGGGTACGAGTCCCGCGGTGACGTTCACGGTCGATACGACCCCGCCGGTGGTGTCGGTGACGTCGCCGGCGCCTGGAGCGGTGCTGACCTCATCCCAGCCGAACATCGGCGGCGAAGCAGGGCAGGCGTCCGGCGACGATGCGTCGGTCACGCTGAAGCTGTACGCCGGCGCGGCGGTTTCCGGAAGTCCGATGCGGACCCTTCACGTCGCGCCCATCGGGGCGGGTTGGACGACGGGCGCGGTCGCCGCTCTGCCGGACGGTAAGTACACCGCCCAGGCAGAACAGTCCGACGCGGCGGGGAACACCGGTGTGAGCGCGGCGGTGACGTTCGAAATCGATACGACCCTGCCCGCGGTTACGCTGACCTCGCCCGCCCCGGGCAGCACGACGTCCATTGGCTTTGAGGCGTTCAGCGGAGCCGCGGGCACCGCTGAACGCGATTTGCCGCAGGTCACGGTGAAGCTGTTCGCGGGCGCGACGATCGCGGGCAGAGCCCCTCTGAAGGAAGCGACGGTGCCTGTCGCCGGCGGACGGTGGTCGGCGGCGTTTGGAGAACTGAGCCCCGGTACATACACGGCGCGGGCGCAGCAGAACAACAACCTCGGCGGGACGGGCCTCAGCGAGCCGGTGACGTTCACGGTCAAGGCGCCTGCGAAAGCGTCCGAACCGAAGACGACTACGACAACGAGCACCTCGCCTGCTCCTACTCCGACGCCTGCGCCCCAGTCGATCCCCGTGACGCCGTCGGTGGCGGTCTTCATGCAGCCGTTCCCGGTGGTGCGGATCGCGGGCTCGGAGACCGCCTCGGGCGCCAGGGTGGGGCTCCTCACCGTGCAGGCACCGGTGGGTGCCACGGTGAACGTGACCTGCCGCGGGCCGGGCTGTCCCGTCCGCACGCAGAGCGTGCTCGCGACGCCGGGGAAGGGCAGGAGCAAGATCGAGGCCGGTGTCGTCACGGTCGTGCTGCAGCGCTTCGAGCGCTCCCTGCGGGCGGGTGTGGTGCTCGAGATCAGGGTCTCGAAACCCGGGCAGATCGGCAAGTTCACGCGCTTCACGGTTCGTCACGGCAGGCTGCCCACACGAACCGACCTGTGTCTCAGCCCGTCCGGAATCAAGCCGATCGCGTGCCCGTCCTGATGAGCACCTTTCGCATCGCCAGGCATGGCGTGGACATGGACACGGGCGCCGTGGGCGTGGACCGTCGCGGGGTGCTCGTTGTGATCCTCCTGAGCGCCGCGCTGTTCGCGGGCTGCTTCGCGCTCGGGCGCGCGGCCAGTCCGCGGACCCGGTCGTCGGCCTCGCAATCCATCCCGGGCCTGCCGGTGGCGTTTGCCGGCGCCGCGAGCCCGCTGCGGCTGAGCGGCGCTCCCGCGATCCAGCTGCGGGCGAAGCCCGCACCCAAGCATCCGGCAGCGAGCGCGGGGCAAGGCTCGCCGGCGGTGGCCGCGGCCCGCGCTCACGCGGTCGCGCCCGTACCGACCCCGGTCGCGCCGCGCGCGCCGAGCCCCGTCAGGGAAGTCGCGAGCGCACCGGCTCCTGCGCGCTCCACCGCGCCTGCTCCTGCCAGCGCGCGCTCGGGCGAAGGCGGCCAATCCTCAAAGCAGCACACGGGCTCCGGGTCGGGAACCTCTTTCGACAGCTCGGGCTGAGACCGTGTTCAGATCGAGCCGCAGTCTCTTCTTGCCGCTCGCGGCCTTCGTCCTCGTGGCGGTCGCGATCTTGGGTTACGCCGCCGGATACAGGCGCGCGCCGGCCGCCTCGCCGAAGGTGGCCCATCGAGAAACAATGCACACCGTCGCCGAGGCGGGTGTGCTGCTCGAATACCCCTCCGCCTGGCAGCCCGTGAAGGCGCTTGCCGCGGTGCCGGGCCTGCCGATCTCCCATGCGCTGCTGCTCGCGCCGGCGGGCGATCCGGCCCGGGCGGGCCTGCTCGCCGGAGAGCTCCCCAGCGACGAACCGAGCCCGTTGCCTGCACGCTTTCTGAGCCTGCTGCGCGGGGCGCCGGACACCGAAGTCGTGAACCTGATCGACGGTCAGGCGTTTCGCTACAGCCACCTGGACATCCCGAGGTATGAGCGCGCGCTCGATCTCTACGTGATCCTCTACGCGGGCAGGACCCCCGCGGCGCTCGCCTGCTACGCCCCGCAGGCAGCGTCCTCCGCCTACCTGTCGCAGTGTGAGCAGATCGTCGCCGGGCTGACGCCGCTGGGGCAGTCCTCGACCTATGACCTCACGCCTGACACGAGCTACGCGCGGCAGCTCGGCACGTTGGTTGAAGGGCTGAACCGCGAACGGCTGGCGCTGCGAGGCGCGATGCATGCCCACCCGGCGCCGGCCGCGATGGGCGGATTTGCGGCGACGCTCGCGGACAGGTTCGCCGCCGCGGCCTCCTCGCTGGCGCTGCTCGAAGCGCCGCCGGTGGCCGGTCCCATGCAGGCCGCCCTCGCGGGCTCGATGCTGCACGCGCGCGACACCTACAGGTCCCTGTCCGAGGCGTCCATCGCCAGCAGTGCAGCCGGCTACTCGGCAGCGCTCACGCGGGTGCAAGCGGCCGAGGCCGGCGTGGACCGCGCGCTCGAGGACTTCGCCCTGCTGGGCTACAGCCGCGCCTGAACAGGGCCGCCGGAGCCGCGCCTGAACGGGGCGCCGGACCAGGCGCTCCGCGCCACACCGGGCCGCCACCGGCCAAGGGGTCGCGGCGACGGAGATGGTGCGGCGCGGCGCGCGCCCGGTGCTCCTACGCCGCCTCCCTACATGACCGCCAGCGTCTCATACACGTCGACGCTCCCGCCGTGAGCAAGCACGGGGCTGCCCTTGGCCAGCTCGGAGGCCGCGTCGAGGCTGTCGGCCTGGATCACCGTGTAGCCGGAGATGCCCGAGCCCGCGCCCTGCGAGACCGTGCCGTCGCCGGCGACCGAGGTCGAACCGGCGAAGGGGTTGCCGGCGTCGACGATCGCGCCGCCGAGCTGGCCGAACCAGGCGCCCCAGGCGGCCATCGCCGCGTCGCGCTCCTCTTGGGTCTCGGCCATGCTGCCGCCGCGGTATGCGAATAGGTAGTTGCCCATCGATATGCCTCCAGTGTGTGTCGGGTTGTTGTCAGTCCGCGCCCGCTCGGGCGCGGTTGGGTCGGGTTGCGGTAGGTGTGAACGTGGTCAACTGCGCTCGTCCGCGTCGAAGATTCGGCGGGTGAGGTTTTCGAGAGCGCCGATCCAGCCCGCTTCGTGGCCGCTGCGCGAGGACTCCGAGAGGAGTCCGCTGTGTTCGAGCACCACGGTCGTGCCGTCGCGCTCGGAACGGAACTCGACCGTGACAAGGCTGACGGTGCCGGGGTCGGGACCGTCGGTCCCCTCCCAGCACCACGTGTAGACGAGGCGGCGCGGGCGGTCGATCTCGCGGTACTCGCCGCCGACCGCGTAGATGCGACCCTCGTCGGAGCGCATGCGCAGCAGGTAGCGCCCGCCGACGCGCAGGTCGACCTCACACCCCGGCGAGGTCCAGGTCGGCTGCGCGGCCCACCAGCGGGTGAGGACCTCGGGGTCGGTCCACGCGTCGAAGACCTCCTCGGGGGTGGCCGCGAACGTGCGCTCCAGGCGCACCGCCTGCAGCTCGCGCGAGCTCATCCCGCCTCGCCCCCCTTGCGCGGTGCCGGATCCCCCGCCGCCCGGCGTGCGCGCTGCTCGGCGAGGTAGTCGGCGAGGACGTCGAACTTTCGCTCCCAGATCGCGCGCTGGTCGTTCATCCACGCCTGCGCGTCGTCGAGCCCGTGCTCGGCCAGGCGCAGGCGGTGGGTGCGCCCGTCGATCACGCGCACGATCGCGCCGGCCTCTTCGAGCACGCGCAGGTGCTTGCTGATCGAGGGCTTCGACACGGCGAAGTCCCCCGTGGCCTCGCCGACGGTCATCTCGCGTGTCCCCAAGCGCTCGATGATCCCGCGGCGGATCGGGTGCGCGCACGCCGCGAACGTCCGATCCAGCTGCATTTGGTTAGCCATGTGGCTAACAGTATCAGAGCCCGGCGAGCGGTGCAGGGCGAGGATCAGTCCGCGGGCGCGGCGACCGCGAACACGATGTGGCGGCGCGCGAGCGTCAGGTAGGGGTACAGCTCGAGCGGTCCGCCCGCGAGTGGCTCGACGGTGACGTCGGTGAGCGTGAGGAAGTCGCGCTCGGGAGCGTTCAGCACGTCCGAGACGCGGCTGCGGTAGCCGTCGCGGGCGAGGGTCAGCTCGCCGACGATGCGGTGGCGCTCGGTCTCGATGCGGATGC
>DASXMO010000192.1:0-10176 GCA_036495605.1 Solirubrobacteraceae bacterium | reverse complement strand
CCCCGAGGACGTGCATGCACGTCCTCGTCCGTTGGCGCATGCGCCAACGGACGAGGACGTGCATGCACGTCCTCGGGGTGGGCCGCATGCGGCCCACCCTCCCCCATGTCGGCAGGCGTGCTCATCGATACAGCTCCGCGATCTCATCCGCGGTGACGTCTGTGGCGGCGCTCAGCAGCATCGGCCGGCCGGCTCGCAGCCCGAGCACTAGGTCGGCTTGCGCCAGTCCGCCGGTCGGGTCGTGGCTCGTGAGGACTCGCGTGCATCCCGTTTGCGCTCCGATCAGCGGTGTCACGAGATCGATCGCCGCCGGGTCGAGGTTGGCGTAGGGCTCGTCGAGCAGCAGCAGCCGCGGGTCGTGCAGGGTGGCGCGGGCGACGGCCACCCGTTGGATCGTCCCGCGAGAGAGCGTTCGCAGCGGCTCATCCGCGCGATCGGCGATCGCCAGCGCCTGCAACAGCTCCTCGACGCGCGCTGCGCCGACGTTATGCAGGCGGGCGTGGTAGCGGAGGTTCTCGCGGGCGGTCAGCTCGCGGTAGAGCAGCGGCTCGTGCCCGAGCAGCCCGATCTGTCCGCGCACCCGCCACGCCTCGCCCGGGAGCCGCTTGTCGAGCACCGTCACGACGCCCTCGTGCGGGCGCAGCAGCGTCGCGAGCACGCGCAGCAGCGTCGTCTTGCCGGCGCCGTTGGGGCCGAACACCACGAGCGTCTGTCCCGCCGGCAGCGACAGCGAGACCTCGCTCAGCACCGTGCGCTCGCCGTAGCACTGGGCGAGCCCCTCCAGCTCGATCACACGCTCGTGGTCTGCGGCGCGTGCTCGCGCTGGGCCTCGGCGATCAGCTCGCGCACCGCCGGCTCATCGCCGCCGCGCAGCAGCGCGATCGGGTCGGGCTCGCCGCCGACGATCGACTCGAAGAACTCCTTGCGGTCGCGATACGTCGGCAGCGTCGCCTTGGCCCAGCCGCGCACGTCGTTGAGCAGGATCGCCAGGCGCGCGTACTCCGCGCCGAACTGCGCTTCGATCTCGTGCTTCATCCGCTTGGCCAGCGCGGGGGAGGCGCCGGCGGT
Organism: Solirubrobacteraceae bacterium; assembly: GCA_036495605.1. Taxonomy (GTDB): domain Bacteria; phylum Actinomycetota; class Thermoleophilia; order Solirubrobacterales; family Solirubrobacteraceae; genus Palsa-744. The sequence goes on along the minus strand of DASXMO010000192.1, from coordinate 9,108 downwards.
GGAGATCGCGATCGCGAGCGGTCCGGTGCGCACGATCGCGGGCAGGATGAAGTTGCACAGGGGCGGCACGTCGACGACATTCACGAGCATCGCGCGCCGCTCGGCGTCGTCGTAGACGGCGATGTTCACGTCCGTGTCGTCGGTCGCGGCGATCGCCATGAACACGCCCTCGAGGTCTTCCGCGCCGGCGTAGGGCCGCTGCTCCCAGCGGATCGTGCCCTCCTGGGCGTACTCGCGCAGCGCAGGCAGCGCGGTTGGCGCGATCAGCGTCACATCGCCGTCGCACGCGAGCAGGCCCTCGACCTTCTCCAGCCCGATCTCGCCGCCGCCGACGACCACGCAGCGACGCCCGCTGAGCTTCAGGCAGGCGATGTAGAAGGGCGTGTCGAGCATGCCCTGCACACAGCTCTGATCGCACATGCCGCGACGCAGCTGACACACGCACTCCTTGCCGGCGTAGGCCTGGGCTGGCATCCCCACAGGGTAGCCGCCCATGGTCTCCATCAGGATGTCCCTATAATGTCCTATAGCGACGACACATAGGAGACATCGTGATCGCTCAGGTGACATACGAGGAGAGGCTTGGCGAGTTCGATCAGGAGCTCGGGGACTTGCAGCGTGGATTCATCGAGGCCGTAGAACACCTGCGTCGCGTGCCCGAGGCAGACAGCTCATACGAGCGGCGCTGGAAGGAGATCTCCCGGCGCATGAAGGCGCTGCGTGAGGGAGTGGAGGCGGAGGACTACGACAAGGATCAGCTCGTGACCCTGGCGGGCGCTCTGCTCGACATTCGCGACCAGCTGGATCTGGCAGAGGCTCCCTGGAGTCTGGACGTCTGTGACCAGCTGATGATTCTGCTCGAGCGTATCCGCCATGTGGTGCGCGATGCTCTCGATGAGCATGTGAGCGGCGTGTCCGACGATGTCGGAGTGGTGATGGCGGAGTTGGCGCGATGGTTGCCACACGTCTCCGATCGGACCGTCGCCGGCCTGCTGGGAGTGGATCGTCGCACGCTTTCACGCTGGCGAGCCCAGACGGGACCGCCCCGACGCACCCTGCGCGTGTTCGCAGGTCTCGTCGCGATCCTCCGGCACAACTGGGACGAGGAGGGAGTCATCGCCTGGTTTGAACGTCCGCGACGAGATCTCGGCGGTCGCCGGCCCGTCGTCCTGCTCGACAATCCGGATCTCGAGGACCAGCTCATCGACGCGGCTCGGTCGGGACGTAACCAATATGCCTCGTAGCAGGCCTCGACCGAGATTCACCCGACGGACGTGTGTGGCATATCGTGCGACCTCGTATGACGTGCCCCTGTGGGTCAACCCGAATCGGCGTCACGGGCGCTGGAACGTTCCCGGCCGGCGTCCCACGCAATACATGTCGCTCGATGCCCAGGCGCCGTTCGCCGAGATCCTCCGGAACGAGGACCTGCGCACCGAGGAGGAGGCTTCACACTACTCGACGACCATCTGGCAACTCCAGGTCGACGATGGGTCGATCGTCGACTACAGCACGTTCGAGCTCGCCGATGCCGCTGGGTTCGAAGCCGAGGCGCTCGTCAGCGACGATCACGAGCGCTGCCAGGCGGAGGCGGAGTGGTTGGTCGGCGAAGGCGCTCGCGGCCTGCTTTCTCCATCGGCGGCACTTGCCGGCAGCATCAACCTGACGCTGTTCGGCCCGCGAGTGGCCGTGTCCTGGGGCACCACGGCGCAACTCGCCTCGGCGCTCCCGGCGCAGCGACTGGCAACCGGTCATCCCCCAAGGGGACTCACCGCACTCGTGCGCTACTTCGGTCAGCCCGAACCGCTGTTGGAAGCGTATGCAGGGGTCCGTCGCCGCGGGTGAGCTGTCGCGCTCTACCGCGGCACGCCCCGCCCGAGCATCCGCGCGCCCATCCGCGCGAGCGCCGGAGCGCCCCGGCGCCAGGCGCGCTCGCGGTCGGACTCGCGTCCCGAGCGCAGTCTCGCCACCGACCGCGCCGCGCGCAGCGTCGTCTCGTCGTACGGGCCCCACCACAGTCCGCGCAGCCCGGGCGGGTTCCAGGCGATCAGCTTTTCCTGTGCGCAGGCCCGCAGACCCGCTTCGCCGAGCGTCTTGCCGAGGCCGGCGCCCGCGGCGGCGCCCCACGGTCCGCGCACGAGCGTCGGTGCGGGCAGGTGGTCGTTGCACCAGACCATGCCCGCGTGCAGCTCGCGCGCGATTCGCAGCGCGCGGTAGCGGTCGGCGCTCCACACCGACGCACCGAGCCCGTACTCGCAGTCGTTCGCCAGCGCGATCGCCTGCTCGAGCGAGTCGACCGCCGTCACGGCCAGCACCGGTCCGTCCAGCGGCTCGCGCATCAGCCGCATCTCCGCGTTCACGTCCGTGAGCACCGTCGGCGCGTACCACGCGCCCGTGCACCCCGGCGGAGGATCCAACGGTCCGCCACAGCGCAGCATCGCGCCTTGCGCGAGGGCCTCCTGCACGAGCACGCTCAGCTCGCGCAGGCGCCGGGGCGAGGAGAGCGGACCCATCTGCACGCGCGGGTCGGCGGGGTCGCCCACCCGGTAAGCCTGTGCGCGCGCCACCAGGCGCTCGATAAACGGCTCGGCGAGCTCGCGCGCGACGTAGATCCGCTCGAGCGCCCCCCGCGCCTGCCCGGCGCCGGTGCAGCCGGCCCACAGGGCGCCGGCGCTGGCATTGGCGATGTCGGCGTCGGCGAGCACCAGCATTGCGTCCTTGCCCCCGAGCTCGACCGTCACCTCGCGCTCGCGTGAGACGCACTCTCGTGCGATCGCCCGCCCGACCGTGGGCGAGCCCGTGAACAGCACCTTGCCGAGGGGCGCCCGCGCGAGTGCGACGCCGGTCTGTGCGTCGCCGTGCGCAATCGCTACGAGGCCCTCCGGGAGTCCCGCGCGGGCGATCACGCGCACGATCGCCTCGCCCGCCAGGCGCGCCCGCGCGGCGGGCTTGAAGACGACGCCGTTGCCGGCCAAGAGCGCGCCGGCGATCTGCCCGAGCGGTTGCGCGAACGGTGCGCTGCCGGCGCCGATCACCCCGATCACGCCGTAGGGCTCGAACGTCACGCGCGCGCGGGTACCGAGATTCAGCGAGCGATGCGCGCGCACGCGGCGGTCTCCGAGCACGCTCGCGCCCTCCTGCGCGATCCACCTCAGAGCGTCGATCGCGCTCAGCAGCTCCAGGCTCGCGACCTCCGCCCGCGGGCGGCCCTGCTCACGCGCGATCGTCTCTACCAGCGCGTCGTACTCGTCGACGATCGCCTGGGCCATGCGGTCCATGTAGCGCGCGCGGTCCACCACACGCAACAGCGCCCACAGCGGCTGCACGTGCGCCACGCCCGCGACGAGTGCGTCGATCTGCTCGGGCGGAGTGTCGGCCACCTCGCCCAACAGCTCGCCCGTGGCTGGGTCTCGGGATTGCACGGCGTCATTATCGCCGCTCGCGCGCGGGTCCTTAGGAGACTCTTCACCCACTCACCGTCACCGGCCGGCAGAGCCGTGTCCAGAGAGACGCCGGGTTGACGAGCGGTTAGGGTTGGGGCTAAGCGATGACCACCCCGACTCCCTACCCGGCGCCTGCCGCACGGCGCATGGACCACGGCCTGTTCGGGCCTGGCAGCGTCACCTGGCGGGTGCACTCCAATCCCGTGATGATCGTCGGCGGGCTGCGTGCGCTGCTGATCCAGGCGCTGCATCCGCTGGCGATGGCGGGTGTCGCGCAGTACTCGGACTTCCGCTCCGATCCGCTGAAGCGTTTGCGTGGTACCAGCGTGTACGTCCATGCCGTGACCTTCGGCGACACCGCCGCGGCCAACGCGGCAGCTGAGCGGGTACGTCGTCTGCACGCGCGCGTCGCAGGCGTGGACACCGTCACCGGACGGCCGTTCTCGGCGCGCGATCCGGAGACGTTGCTGTGGGTGCACTGCGTCGAGGTCCATTCGTTCCTGGCCGCGTACCGCGCTTATGGCGGGCGACTCAGCCCATCCGAGCAGGATCGCTACCTGCGCGAGCAGGTCGCGGCCGCGGAGCTGATGGAGATCCCCACGGCGCTGGTTCCCGACTCGCTGGACTCCTATCGCTCCTACTTCGCCGAAGTGCTTCCGTCGCTTCGCTCGAGCGCCGATGCAGCCGCGACGATCGAGTTCGTACGTCGCCCCCACCTGCCCGGCGGCGGTGCGCAGGCGGCGCTGGCGCCCGCGTTTCGCACGCTCGGCTATGCCGCCACCGCGCTCGTTCCACGCTCTCTGCGCCCGATTGCCGGCCTGCCCAAGAGCGATCCGCGCGCACTCCCCGCCGGCGCCGTCGTCGTGCTCGCGGCGCGCGCGATGATCGCCAGTCGCCAGGTTCCGTGGCTAGGCGAGCAGATCGAGCTGCAGGTGCGCAGCCTGCTGGGAGTGGGTCCGCTCCCGAGCGCGCTGCGACGGGCGGCCTGAGCGTTACCGCCCACGCAGCCGGCGTTAGCGCCCACGCAGGCGGCGCACTTCCTCGAGGCGCTCGGCCAGGCGAGCTTCGGTCTCGCCGGGCCGGTAGAAGCGCTCCCCGACGACGCCCTCCGGCGCGAGCTCCTGCGGGGAGAGCTGCCCTGGGTGGTCGTGCGGGTAGTCATAGCCGCCGACCTGTAGGCCGGGTCGCGCCCCCGGACGTAGCCATGGAGGGACCGGTGCGGCGCCGTGCTCGCGCACGTGCGCCCGCGCGGCGCTCAGCGAGCGCCCGGCGGCGTTCGACTTGGGGGCGAGCGCGAGGTAGATTGCGGCTTGGGCGAGCGCGAACGTGGCCTCGGGCAGGCCCACGTGCTCGACCGCCTGCGCCGCTGCGACTGCCACGGTGAGCGCGTTCGGGTCGGCGTTGCCGACGTCCTCGGAGGCGAGGATCACCATCCGTCGCACGATGAACCGCGGGTCCTCGCCCCCCTCGAGCATCACCGCGAGGTAGTACAGCGAGGCGTCTGGGTCAGAGCCGCGCGTGGCCTTGATCCAGGCGGAGATGTAGTCGTAGTGGCGGTCGCCGCGTTTGTCGTACAGCACCGCCTTGCGCTGCAGCGCGTCCTCGACGCGCGCCACGTCCACGCGCGGCTCGCCGAGCTCCGCCGCCGTCTCCAGCGCCAGCTCGAGCGCGTTCAGCGCCGTGCGCGCATCGCCCGCGCTGCGCGCCGCGAGGAACTCGATCGCCTCCTCCGCGACCTCCACTGCGGAGGCCTCGCTCGCCGAGTTCCCCTCCGCGTGATCCTCGCCGCCCCGCTCCTCCTCGCCGCCCCGCTCCGCTTCTCCCGTCCGCGACGGGGCGAGGGGAGGCGTCGTCGTCTCCTCCCTTGCGAGCGCGCGTTGCAGCACCGTCGCGACCTCCTGCGCGCTGAGCGCCTGCAGCGCGTACACGCGCAGGCGCGAGAGCAGCGCGCCGTTGACCTCGAAGGCGGGGTTCTCGGTCGTCGCGCCGATCAACGTCACGAGACCGTCCTCGACCGCGGGCAGCAGCGCGTCCTGCTGGGCCTTGTTGAAGCGGTGGATCTCGTCGAGGAACAGCACCGTCGGCGTTCCCAGCGTGCGGCGGTGCGCGGCGCGCTCGATCACCGCGCGCACCTCCGCGCGCCCCGCCTGCACCGCGCTCAGCTCCTCGAAGGAGGCATCGGAGTTGCTTGCGACCAATCGCGCAAGCGTGGTCTTACCCGTCCCGGGAGGTCCGTAGAGCACCATCGAGTGCGGCCGGCCTTGCTCGATCGCCGTGCGCAGTCCCGAGCCCTCGCCCAGCAGGTGGCTCTGCCCGACGAACTCCTCGAGCCGCCCCGGGCGCATCCGCACCGCGAGCGGATGCGCCACCGCCGAATCTCCTGTAGCCCGTGTCCTCGCGGAACGGTTCGGGGCTGAGTCGTCGATGTCGCCGTCCTCGAACAGGGTCTCCATCACGGGGTCTCCATATCGCAATGTATCCCGCGCGCGGGATATGCACACGCGCCTACGGGCGCCTTGCACCTATTTAGTTTCTTCGGGAGGTTGCCGAGGAGTTCGTGTCGAACTCTTGTACCCGGTGTTGCATGCGATGAGAATCCCGCGGAGGATCCAGCCATGAGCGTGGGCGCAGCCGAGCTGCTGCCCGGGACTGGCGGACGCCTCGATCTGCCCGACCTCTCGGACTCGGGCGCGGGCGTGCAGGCCGCGCGCTCTCCCCTGCAGCTGTTCTGGCGGCGCTTTCGCCGCGATCGCGTCGCGCTGGTCTCGCTGTGGTTCATCGTGCTGCTGATCGTCGTCGCGATCGCCGCGCCGCTGATCGTCTCGCTGCTGGGGCTGCCGGGCCCGAGCGTGCAGAACCCCAACCTCACGAACGCCTTCGGCAGCCCGCTCGGACCGAGCGCGGCGCATCCCTTCGGCGTCGACCCGCTCGGCCAGGACGTGGCCTCGCGCGTGATCTACGGCACGCGCGTCTCGCTGATCGTCGGTCTCGTCGGCACCGCCGTCGCGACCGTGCTCGGCACGATCGTCGGCCTGCTCGCGGGCTATTACCGCGGCTGGACCGACACGCTGCTCTCGCGTCTGGTCGACGTGGTGCTCGCGATCCCCGTGCTGCTGCTCGGGCTCGGGCTCGGCGCCGCCTGTGAGGTGCGGGGCTGTCTGGGTGGACACGTGCAGTCGGGCCTCGGCGTGATCATCTTCCTGATCGCGCTCGTCAACTGGACGTACATCGCGCGCATCGTACGCGGTCTCGTGCTCTCGCTGCGCGAGCAGGAGTTCGTCATCGCCGCCCGCGCGCAGGGTGCTTCGGACGGGCGCATCATGGGCCGCGAGATCCTGCCCAACCTGCTCGCTCCGATCGTCGTCTACGCGAGCCTGCTGATTCCGCAGAACATCCTCCTGGAGGCGGCGCTCTCCTTCCTCGGGGTGGGTGTGCGCCCGCCGACGGCCAGCTGGGGGCAGATGATCGCGGCGGCGACGCCCACGTTCAGCACGGCCTGGTGGTACATGGTCTTTCCCGGCGTAGCACTGCTGTTGACGGTGCTCGCATTCAACCTGTTCGGCGACGGCCTGCAGGACGCTCTGAACCCGAGGATCGCGCGATGACGCGGCGATTCACCACACGATTCGCCACACACAGGAGGGGTACCGTTGTTGCTTAAAGGAATCGATAGGTCGGCTTCGCTAGCGCTTGTCGGGGGCGTCGGCGCGGCGCTCGCGCTGGGCCTCTCCGCGTGCGGTTCGGGCTCGGGCACGATCTCCGGCGCGAGCGGGATCAAGGCGCCGCCCGGCGTGCTGACCCCCACGAGCGAGTCCTTGACGGGCGGCGTGCACGGCGGCACGCTCACGGTCCTCAACCACCAGGACTTCGAACGGCTCGACCCCGGTCAGGCTTACTCCTCGGTCGACTACGAGGCGATGTACGCGACGCAGCGCCCGCTTTTCTCCTACAAGCCGAACACCTTCGCCGCGCCCACCCCCGACATGGCCTCGGGACCGGCGGAAATATCCTCCGATCGCAAGACCGTCACCGTGCACCTGCGCTCGGGCGTGCACTTCAGTCCGCCCGTGAACCGCGAAGTCACCTCCGCGGACGTCGCCTATGCGATCGAGCGCGGCGCGAACGAAAACGTGGCCAACCCATACTTCTCCACATACTTTGGGGCGCTGGAAGGCGCGAGCAAAGCCAACGGCGGGGCGATTCCCGGTATCGCCACGCCCAACGCGCACACGATCGTCTTTCACCTCACCGAACCGAAGGCGCAGATACTCGCCTCGGCGCTCGTGCTGCCGTTGAGCGCGCCCGTGCCGCAGGAGTTCGCGCGTAAGTATGACGCGCACAAACCGACCGAATACGGCAACTACCTCGTGGCGACGGGCCCTTACATGTTCAAGTCAAACAGCGAAGGCAAGGTGCTGGGGGTCGGTTATGAACCGGGCAAGTCCGCGACGCTCGTGCGCAACCCCAACTGGCGCTCCTCGACCGATTTCCGCCCGGCTTACCTTAATCAGATCAACATCCAGATCGGCGGCGACCCGAACGTGATCGGGCGGCAGGTGCTCGAAGGCTCGCACATGGTCCAGAACGACACGCCCGCGCAGTCGATCGTCCAGCTCGCCTATGAACAGCACCGCTCGCAGCTGGAGATATCGCCGGGCGCCGGCACGAACTACATCGCGGTCAACAACCACAGGGGCCCGTTCGCGAACGTGAACACGCGCAAGGCCTTCTGGGCGGCGCTGAACCGCGTGGCGATGAATAAGGCCCGCGGCGGTGAACTCGTGACGAACGTGATGACGCACTTCATCTATCCCGAAATCCCCGGCTTTGAACAGGCCGGTGGGCTGAAGGGGCCGCAGGTCGACTACAACGCGTACCCATCCGGGAACGCGCAGGTGGCGGCCAAGTACATGCGCCTCGCGGGCTATCCCAGCGGCAAGTACACCGGTAGCGCGACGCTGCAGGTGGTCGGTTCGACCGGCAGCCCCGATGCGCAGGACGCCGAAATCGTCAACCAGACGCTCAAGAACCTCGGCTTCAAAACCAAGTTCAGCCTCGTCGATCAGTCGGTGATGTATTCGAAGTTCTGCGGCACGCCCGCGGAAGAGATCGACGTCTGCCCGAGCGTGGGCTGGGCCGCGGACTTCGGCGATCCCCAGGGCGTGCTCGACGTGACCTTCAACGGCAAGCACATCGAAGCGTCCGGCAACAACAACTGGGGCCAGGTCAACGACCCGACGATCAACCGCAAGATGGAAGAAGCCGAACCGATCGTCGGCACGCAGGCCCGCGCTGCCGCGTGGGGCGCGATCGACCGTGAACTGGTCGCCCAGGCCGCGGCGATCCCGTTCGCGTTCGACAAGGAGCCGAACATCGAGGCGCACGACGTCGCGGGCGTCGGCGACGTGTGGAACATCGGCGCGTGGGACTACTCGTTCACCTCGCTGAAGTGAGCTGAGTCGATGCGCGCGCCGAGCCGAGCTGACGACCGCGGGCGCGGCCCGCGGTCGCGGTGAGCCGTCGATGAGGAGGTATGTGATCTGGCGCCTGCTGTGGGGCGTGCTGCTGCTGATCATCGTCTCGGCGCTCACGTTCGTGCTGTTCAGGATCCTGCCCACGGCCGACCCCGCGCGGCTGCGGGCAGGACACAGCGCCAACCCCAAGG
>DASXMO010000191.1:0-1932 GCA_036495605.1 Solirubrobacteraceae bacterium | reverse complement strand
TCGTCGGAGCAGCCGCGTAGAGGCGTTGTTCCGAGCGGCGCACGCGCCGAAGAGAGGCGGCTCCGGATGCTCGTAAAAGCTGATGCTGTCCCGGTCGGCGCAAGCGCCGCCCGGGACAGCATCAGCTTTTACGAGCATCCGGAGCCGCCTCTCTTCGGCGCGTGCGCCGCTCGGAACAACGCCTCTACGCGGCTGCTCCGACGACCGACGTCGACCAGTCGATCACAGAGGTGGGCCGCACGACGTGGCGCTGCAGACCAAGCTCCTTGGGCTCCAATCCGAGCGCGAGCCCGACCAGCTGAGGGAGGTGCAGCACGGGCATGTTCAGCTCGCGACCCACCGTCGTTTCGGCGGCCGGCTGCTGCAGATCGAGGTTCAGGTGGCACAGCGGGCAGGGCGTCACGAGGCAGTCGGCGTCGGCGTCCACCGCGTCGCCGAGATGGCGCCCGGCCTGCGCGAGCGAGGCCTGCTTGTTCATCGTCACGATCGGGAAACCGCAGCACTTGCGCATCCCCGCGTACTCGATCACGGTGCCGCCAAGCGCGTCGATGACCTGCTCGAGATAGTGGTCGCGCGGGTGCTCGTTGTCGATGCCCAAGCGCTCGCGCGGGCGCACGATGTAGCAGCCGTAGAACGGGCCGACGCGCAGGTTCGTCAGCGGGCGGCGCACTTTCGAGCGCAGCTCCCGCAGGCCGATCTCCTCGACGAGCAGCCATAGGAAGTTCTTGTTCGTCAGCGGGCGGGCGGGATCCTTTTCATATGAGAGGCCCTCGCTCGCGAGCGTCTCGTTGACTTGCGCGCGGTACTCGGCGTTGGCGTCCAGGCGCTCCTGGCACTCACCCTGCGCGCCCTGGCAGGTCGAGCAGATGTTCATCATCAGCTCCGCACCCTCCACCTGCTGGGCCAGCGCGAACGTGCGCGCGTTGAGCGTGTCCGCGAGCTCCTGGTTGTGCTCGGCGATCACGCCCGCTCCGGTACAGCAGGCACGGTCCAGCTCGACCAGCTCGATGTCCAGCAGCGGCGCCACGCTCGCCATCGAGCCGTGCAGCTCCGGTGTGAACCCGCGGCTTACGCACCCGGGCCAGTAGGCGACCTTCATCGGTTCATCCCTCCCTCGGTTCGCGCATCTCTGTCGGCGTGTCCGTCGGCTCGGCTCCGGACGGGAGCGACTCTTTGCCGCCGACCTCGTACGTCGCACCGGCGGCCACGGGCTCCGCCGGCGACGCCTGAGAAACCTCGTCTTCGTCATAGCCCGTCACGTACAAGTTCAGCTCATAGCGCTGGGGACGACCCTCGACCTTGTCGTAGATCGCCTTCACCGCGTTCAGATCCTGCTTGGGGAGCTTGTGCCCGAAGATCGCGATCCTGGGGTTCACCTTCCCTCGCATCAGACCCTTGATCACGGTCGGCAGCGAGCTGAGGAGCTCTTTGCCGGCGGCCGGATGGAACTTGCCAAACCACGAGTTCCCGCCATAGGAGCGCGGGATCAGCTCGGCCTCGTGCAGAAGTCCGTAGTCGCGGATCAGCGTCGTCACCGCCGCCTCGTGGCGCTCGCCGTTGTTCTTGTCGACGATGTGCTGATCGGAGCCGGCGATCCGGCGCAGGCGCATGATCTGCCCCATCGGGTTGACGCCCTTCGGGCAGGCCTCCACGCACTTGAAGCAGTGCGTGCAGTCGTAGATCCCCTGCGGGTCTTCCGCCAGGTCCTTCAGACGGATGTCCTGCTGATCGTCGCGCGGATCGCCCACGAAGCGATAGGCCTTGGCCAGCGCCGCCGGACCGACGAAGCCCGGATCGACCTCCATCGCCAGGCAGTCCGACACGCACGCCCCGCACTGGATGCAGGCCATCGACTGGGTGATGTCGACCATCGACTCTTTCGGCACGATGTACTCGCGCTCGGGCACCGGCTGCTTGGCGATCAGCCAGGGG
>DASXMO010000190.1:0-3181 GCA_036495605.1 Solirubrobacteraceae bacterium | reverse complement strand
CCGCGAGCAGGTCGTGAGTCTGGATCTCGTCGGGGCTGAGGAAGCGGAAGGCGGCGAAGAACAGCAGCAGGTTCGACGCCAATGCCACGAGGACCCCGCCGAGCACCGCGATCGGACCGGCCATCTGCGCGGTGACATAGCCCGCGGCGACCGTCGAGATGACCAGCAGCAGGCCGAGCACCGCCAGCAGCCAGATGCCGCGCAGGCGCCACGCCAGGAAGTTGGGACGGCGCTTGCGCGGGATGTGCCACACCTGCTGGAAGGCGTTCTGTGTGGCTCCCACGATCCCCAAGCCGCCCAGCAGCAGGCCCGCGACGCCGATCGCCAGCGCTCCCACGCTGCCTTTGAGCGAATGGACGTTGCTCTCGAGCTGATCGCCGATGATCGGGAACTGACTGAGCGTCGAGTGCAGTACTTCCTCCTGGGTCTTGCGATCGCCTTCGAGCACGAACCCCAGCACCGTCACCAGCACCAGCAGCAGCGGGAACAACGACACGAACCCGTAGTAGGCGATCAGCGCCGCCATGCTCCCCGCTTCGTCATCGCCGAACTTCTTGATCACCCCTGCTGGGAACGCCAGCCAGCGATGACGCTGCTGCAGGCGATCCAGCGCGTGCACGCGCTCGCCGAGACTCATCGCGCGTGCTCCCGTCTCTCGCTCGCGCCGGCGTGCCTGCCGGTCCGTTGAGGCGCTGGGCAGAGGATGTGCGCCCGTGCGCCCGCGTGCTCGCCGGCCCGTCGAGGCGTCCGGCGGCGAAATCGGGAGGGGGGGCAGGGCGTGTGCGGGGGCGACATCCACATGTGTCTACCCCATCGCATCCGCGAATACGAGTCCTGGGCGACTCCTGGCCGAGCGCGGCACGCCGCGGCCCGTGCCTTTCCGCCGTCGAGGAGGTCGCCCTCGTAGCTCACTCCACGCGGCGGCTGCTGCTGTCGGTGCACCGCGCGTGGCTGCGTCAGGATGACCTCGAGGACTGCCACAGTCAGGCCACGCTCGAGATGCTCGCGCAGGCCCGCCGCGGTGAGCTGCGCTACGCAAACCGCGCCCACCTGCGCAGCCTCTTCGAGCTGCGCTTCATCTCGCGCGTGCGCGATCGCCGCCGCGCGCTGCGCGGGCGCAGCCCCGCCCAGGCGATGCTCCACGGCGCGCTCGCGCACCCGGGCGCCGACGGGCGCTCGGTCGAGGTGGCCGATCCCCGCGCCGACGTCGAGCGGCTCGCGCTGCTGCGCCATGAGCTGCGCGAGCTGCATCGCGCCGCGGACGGGCTGAGCAACGACCAGCGTCTCGTGCTGGCGTGTCAGATCGCCCTGCAGATGAACGCCGCGGAGTTCTGCGCGACCTTCGGATGGTCCGCAGAGAAGTACCGCAAGGTCGCCCAGCGCGCGCGTGCGCGTCTGCGGAGGCTGGCCCGCGAGTCGCCTTTCGAAGAAAAGTGTCCCGCTCGCGCGCGCGAGTCGGGAGAGGAGATAGGGACCGCTTATGAAGATCACCTCTCACCCCACTCATAAGCGTGTCCCCCGGGACGTCGGCAGTCGATCGGACGGACGACAGCACGGCGATGCCCATATGCGCGCGAGCGGCCGGGGGTTGGGTACATCCCCAGCTCGGCCTCCGGTCGCAAGCGTGCGTCGGTGCAGTTCACCCGCGGCGTTCCGCGTGTATGGAGAGGAGGAATACCTCGCCGGCCTCGACACCCTGGGTTCCCACGAGGATGATCTGACCGTCCCAGTCGGGCCGGTACAAAGGCACGGGTTGCGTCGGATCGCCTGCGCGACCGCGCTCACCGGCACTGTCGGTGCCGTCGGCAGCGTCGTGGGCCTCTCCGGGCCGCGCGCCCATGTGAGCGGGCTCGATCGCCGCGAGGTCGCCCAGCACGTTGCCCGGTCCGCTCACGTACCGGTATCCACTGCTCGGGTCTTGGTGTCCTCCGCTTGGCCTCCGGTGCGGGGACCGGTCAGACGGCGCGCGACTCTCAGCCACGTCTTCCATCGGCGTCCATCGCGGCGGCCGCGTGAATCGCGCCCACTCCTCGCGCGGGCGCTCGCCGCGGGTGCGTCACGTCCTGCGCGCGCACACCGACTGCAGGGCGAGGAGATCGCCGATCGCTCACCGAACACCACGACGGTTGCCTCCACGCAGGCAACAAGTGTCGTCGCGCAGGCTCCGCCGCCGGCCGAGGTCACATCGACGCCCGCTGCTCTACCCGAGACCCACAGCGAGTTCGGGTTCGAGCGGTGAGCGAGCGCGTGCCCGCCGTGACCGTCATCTCGATGCCCCTATGGCGAGTCAGACTCGCGCGCGAACTGCCGCGCGCGCTGTTGCTCACCGTCGCGCTCGCGGGGCTTGCGGCGAGCGCCCGCTTTGCGATCGCGCCCCCACAACCTCCGGCTCAGGCGCGCGTATCTCCGCAGGCGCCCTCGCGCGATCTTGCCGCCGAAGGTTTCGCGCAGCTGTTCGCGCGCCGCTACCTGACCTGGGAAGCGGACGACCCCGAAGCGCATCAGCGTGCGCTCGCTTCCTACCTCGGCACAGGCATGGAACCGGGCGCCGGACTCGCGCCGCCGCCGGCCGGAGAGCAGCGGGTGCTGTGGACCGAGGTCGTCCAGGAACGAACAGGCGTGCCCGGAGAACGCGTCTACACGGTCGCGGCCCAGACCGACACTGATGGTCTTCTGTATCTGTCTGTGAGCGTCGCGCGGGCCGGCGGCGAGGCCGACGGTGGTGGTGGTGGTGGTGGTGGCGGCGGCGGCGGTGCCGGTGGTGGTGGTGGTGGCGTGCTGGAGCTGGCCGGCTATCCCGCGTTCGTGGGCGCCCCGGCGGTCGGCCCCGGCGCTGGACCCGGTGAGAACGGTCTGCGCGAAGTCTCAGACCCCGCGCTGCGCACGGTCGTGGAACGCGCGCTGCGCAATTACCTCGCGGACTCTCCCGCGGAGCTCGCGGCCGATCTCACGGTCGCCGCACGGGTGTCGCCGCCCGCGCAGGCCTTGAGCCTGGAATCGGTGCAGCGCCTGGCCTACTCCACCGAAGGCGCGCAGGCGCTCAGCGCGACCGTGCAGGCCCAGGACGCGCGCGGGACCCGCTACGAGCTCGCCTACGCGCTCGACGTCGACCGCGTGGCCGGCCGCTGGGAGATCGCCGCGATCCAGATGAACCCCGACACGTGAGACCACAACTCAAAGG
>DASXMO010000189.1:0-4636 GCA_036495605.1 Solirubrobacteraceae bacterium | reverse complement strand
GATGGGCCGACCATCACAGCGATGGTCGGGGGCGTGGACGTGGTGGCGCCGGTGAGCCGCGCCGGACTGTATGGGCGAGTGATCGCCGGCGGGTGCGCGATCTCGGCGACGCCCTGCGGGATCGCGCAGCGCCCTTGGAGCACGCTCGTCCGGGGACGCATCCTCGCGGCGCTGGCCGCGCTGACGATCGTGGTCGAGGCCGAGGAGACGCCGCGGGATCTGCGCGTCGCCCACTGCGCGCTGGAGCTTGGGCGCCCGCTGGCGGCGATCCCGGGCCGGGTCACCTCGCCGGCGAGCAGGGGAACGAACGCGCTGCTGGCGCAGGGCGCGCACCTCGTTCGGGGGCCGGTGGACGCGCTTGATCTGCTGTATGGGGTGCGCCCGGGGGAGCTCGACGCCGCCTCTCTGCCGAGCCGGCTGCGAGGCGATCTGCGCGCACTCCTGGAACGAGTGGGCGACGGCGCGGACACCGCGGGGAAGCTGACGCGCGCGGGAGAGGATCCGGGACAGACGCTGCTGGGACTGGCCGAGCTCGAGCTGATGGGCCTGCTCGGCCGCGGCGATGGTGGGCGCTACCTACCGCGCCAGAGTCTCGCGGGCAGATAGAACTCACCTGGTGGACACCGACACGCCACAAGCACGGGCGCCGATCGAGGATCTGGGCGAGCTGCCCGAGTCATTTCGCGCCGCGCATCCGCAGATCAGCCGCCTCGAGCTCGCGATGGTCGGCGCTGGTGGAGCGGTCGGTGCGCTGGGCCGCGTGGGATTGGAGCAGGCGTGGCCGACCGCGACGGGAGGCTGGCCGTGGGCGACGCTCGCGGTGAACATCCTCGGCGCGTTCGTGCTCGGCGCGCTGATGAGCGGCCTGCGCCACGGACCGGTCTCGATCTCCACCTACCGGCTGCTCGGGACCGGGTTCTGCGGGGCGCTGACGACCTTCTCGACGATGCAGCTTGAGCTGCTGCAGATGCTCGACCGTGCGCGGTATGACCTCGCGCTCGGCTATGTCGGCGTGACCCTCCTCGGCGGCTACGCGGCCGTTTCTCTCGCCGCGCGGCTAATCGCACGAGCGGTCGTCGGGGTCGCGGCCGAGGCGGAGGCATAGTGATGAACGCCCCTCTGTGGATAGCCGTGGCGGCGCTCGGCGCGTTCGGGGCGGTGGGCAGACTGCTGGTGGATGACGTGGTCTCCTCACGGCTGCCGTTCGCGTTCCCGGTGGGGACGCTCGCGGTGAACCTCGGCGGCGCGTTCGTCCTCGGGCTGCTCGCGGGCGTGGCCCTGACGGGCAACGCGCTGGTGCTGGCGGGCGGCGCGACGCTCGGCTCCTACACGACCTTCTCCACGTGGATGCTCGAGACGCACAGCCTTGCCGAGGATGGGCGGCGGCGGGCCGCCGCCGCGAACGTGCTCGTGAGCGGGCTCGTGGGGCTCGGGGCCGTGGCGCTCGGACGCGCGCTCGGCGGAGCGCTGTGAGGCGATCCGCCTCGGACAGGTCGGCAATCAGCAGCACGCAAGCCGGGCATCCGCGGCGGGCAACCCCGCGCTCCACGGCACGCAAGCGAGCCATCCGCGGCGGGCAGGCCGGGTATAGTTGCGCCCATATGCGGCTGTAGCTCAGTTGGCTAGAGCGTCTGCTTGCCATGCAGAAGGTCGAGGGTTCGAGTCCCTTCAGCCGCTCTCAGCGCCACCATTCCCCGAGCAGAGGAGCGAAGCGCATGGCCGCCACCGATACCACGCCAGAGCAGCTTGTAAGCGGAGTGGATTTCGTCGCCGTCTCCACGGCCAACCTCGAGAACGCGGTGAAGTTCTACGGCGAGACGCTCGGCCTGCCGATGTCGGTGCACCTGCAGGAGCGCAACTATGCCGAGTTCGAGACCGGGAACCTGACGTTGAGCGTGATCGACGCGGCGAAGATGGGCATGGAGCACCAGGTGCGCGGACATGAGATCGCGCTGCACGTCGACGATGTGAAGGCGGCGCGCGAGACGCTCGAATCGCGCGGGGTGAGCTTCCGCGGCGACACATTCGATACGGGCGTCTGCCACATGGCGCTGTTCAGCGATCCCGACGGGAACCGGCTGATGCTGCACCACCGCTACGCGCCGCGCCCGCCGCGGGACTAGCGCTCAGGCTGGAGACGAATCCACCTACTCGACTATCGAGGGTGTTTCGATCTCAGCGACCTCACCCAGTGCCTCGAGTCGAAGCGCCAGTTCCAACTCGGCCTGGCACGTGTGCAGAGCTCTGCCGAGGCTCTCCTCGATCCTGTGCAAACGACGTTGGACGGTGTGCCGGTCGACCTTGAGCACAGCCGCTGCCGTGGCGGCGTTACGCCCGACCGCGAAGTAGGTGCGCAGTGTCTCGCGCGACGCCGCGCCACCGTCTTTCTGGCTGCTGCCGAGCGGTAGGAGGTAGATCTCTTTCAACGACCGAGCGAGCACATCGTCGCGCAGAACCGGTGCCAGCAACAGGACGTCGGCATATCGCGTGAGGGGCTGCGGGCTGCGCAGCGCTACCCACAGAGCTCGCTGAGCCTGCCAGTGCGTCATGCGCCATCCATCGACGCCTCGAGCAACCTCACCGACCGCCAGCGACACGCCCGCATCGTCCCGCTCCAGGAGCATGCGCTCGACATCGGCTATGGCTGGCCTACGTTGAGAGCCGAGCCACGCCCAGACGGGCTCATCCCAACGCGGTACGAACAGCAGTTGGCAGCCGAGGCCCCCGCCGAGTTCCTCGACCACAGCGCCGGCTCCGACGCCGGACGCGATGATCCCGACGTGCCATGCCTCGAACTCATAGTCAAGTCCCGCCGATCCGATCGGAGCCCCGGCGAGCAGTGCCTGCACGCGTTCAGAGCGACGCTGCTCTAGCGAGCGCCTGACGCGATTGATCTCCTGCATGTACTCGGCGGCTATAGCGGCCATAACGCGATCGATCAGCACCCCCTGCGTTCTGAGCACTTGGCGCAACGCCGCACTGGAAAAATGGGCGTCCTCGTCCATGACGAAGTCTGCGATCAGTCGCTCGCCGGCCGCATAGTGACGCAGCACCGTGTCCAAGCTCACCCCGTAGCGCGCCGCGCGACGAGCCTGGGCCGCCGCGGCCTGAGGAGGCGGCCCTGACCACTCCGACCCGTGCTCGATACCGGTGAAGCTGAGCTCTACTGCAGCCGTCACCGCCGCGCGCAGTCCGGTGACGTACTCGGCGTCTTCATCCCCGACCGGGTCGGACATGGCGAGCACGCGCGCGACGATCGCTTCCTCCAGCTCTGTGCGCCTGACACGCAACCGCGCAACCAGGCCCGTGCGAACCTTCTCCAGTGACTTCCCGCCGCCTACTTGAGCCACTCGGCTCATCGACTACCGCCATGACAGGCAGGCACCGGTTTGCCGCCCCGGAGAAAAACTCTCACACTTTCGAAGAGTTCACAAGAAATCACGCATAGTCCACCGCAGAGCTCAGTCCATCGTCAGCGGACCCTCGGCGGATCCGCTGAGGAATTGGCGCACGAAGGGGTTCTCCGAGGAGAACATCCGCTCCGCATCGCCCGCCTCTACGATTCTTCCCCGCCACAGCAACGCGATGTACTCGCCGATCTGTCGCGCCGAGGCGATGTTATGGGTCACCACGATGTAGGTGCCCCCGTAGAGCTGGTGCATCTCCTGGATCAGATCGCACAGCAGCGCGGTGCGCACCGGGTCCAAGCCCGAGTCGGGCTCGTCGAAGATCACGATCTCCGGCTCCATCACGAGCGCGCGCGCGAAACCGGCGCGCTTGCGCATGCCGCCGGAAAGCTGGTTGGGCATGTAGTCGATCGCTTCGGTCAAGCCGACATCCGACAGGCGCCGCCTGACGATCTCCGAGATCTGCGCCTCGGACATGTCGGTGTGCTGGCGCAGCGGGAAGGCGACGTTGTCATACACCGACATCGACCCGAACAGCGCACCGTCTTGGAAGAGCACGCCGACCTTGCGACGCAGGGCCAGCAGTTTGGGCAGCGTCAGGCTCGGGACCGACTCTCCCTTGACGATAATGTCGCCGGAGTCCGGGAA
The DNA here is from genome assembly GCA_036495605.1 of Solirubrobacteraceae bacterium. Lineage (GTDB taxonomy): Bacteria > Actinomycetota > Thermoleophilia > Solirubrobacterales > Solirubrobacteraceae > Palsa-744. Next base: position 581 of record DASXMO010000189.1, on the reverse strand, counting down.
CATCAGTCCGATCAGGTGCTTGATCAGCACGCTCTTGCCGGTACCCGACGGACCGAGGACGACCGTGATCGTCTCATCCGGGATCGCCACGTTCAGGCCGTTGAGCACCGGGGCGCCCCCCAGGCGCTTGTGCACATCCAGACAGCGGATCGACCAGCGCTCGTCTTCGGGATCGCCGAGCAGGTCGACGTCGCTCGAGTGGTACTCGAACTCGCTCGCATCGCTGCGCTCCGTCAGCGTGCCTTGGTCCGCTGCGACGGCCCCGCTCGCGCTCGCCGGCTCGCGCCCTGAGCCCAGATCGAGGTCCTCCTCGAAATCCTGTGGGGTACCGTCGGTCATCTGCACCGCGAATACTAGTCGGCTGCTGGGAGAACAGCAATGACGGCAGGTCTTTCGACCTCGGCTTGACATTCTACCGGCGCTCAGTCTACGATATGGCGTCAGAATCGGTTTATAGCCGGAGGGGGAGCGTCGAGGGAGGGGTTGGGAGGTCAGATGTTGGATCGCAGGGATACCGCGGTCGCGTTCGCGCCCTCGGCGCCCGCCCGATCGGCCGATCCGCGCCGCAGCATTCTGGAGGC
>DASXMO010000188.1:0-12305 GCA_036495605.1 Solirubrobacteraceae bacterium | reverse complement strand
CTGACTGTCCCGCGCCCGCGTGCGCGAGCGCGCGACAGTCCTCCTCGCTCAGCACGACCGGCAGCAGACCGATCTTCGTGCAGTTCGAGTAAAAGATGTCGGCGAAGCTCGGTGCGACGATCGCCTGAAAGCCATAGTCCTGCAGCCCCCAAGGGGCGTGCTCGCGCGAGGAACCACAACCGAAGTTCTCGCCCGCGACCAGGATCGGGTTGGCCGGCAGGTCCCACCCCGGCTCCTTCGCCCAGTCGTAGAACAGGAACTCGCCGAAGCCGCTGCGCTCGACACGCTTGAGGAACTGCTTGGGCATGATCTGATCGGTGTCCACGTCGGCGCGATCGAGGTGGCTCACCGCTCCGGATATGACGCTTATCGGGTCCATGTTGCCCTCCTAGTTCCAGTCGCGAATGTCGACGAAATGCCCCTCGATGGCGGCGGCGGCGGCCATCTGTGGGGAGACGAGGTGCGTGCGTCCGCCCCGGCCCTGGCGACCCTCGAAGTTGCGGTTCGAGGTCGAGGCGCAGCGCTCGCCTGGGGCGAGCGTGTCGGGGTTCATCCCCAGACACATCGAGCAGCCGGCGACTCGCCAGTCGAACCCCGCGTCGCGAAAGACCCGGTCGAGGCCCTCGGCCTCGGCCTGGGCCTTGACCTGTTGGGAGCCGGGTACGACCATCGCATCGACGCTCGCGGCGACCTTGCGTCCCTGCACGACCTCCGCGGCCGCGCGCAGGTCGCCGATGCGCGAGTTCGTGCACGAGCCGATGAACACGCGATCGAGTGCGATCTGCTCGATCGGTGTACCGGGCTCCAAGGCCATGTAGGTGAGTGCGCGCTCGGTCGCCTCGCGGTCGGCGGGACTCTCGAACTCCTCGGGCGCGGGCACGCGCTCGGTTACCGCGCGGACCATCCCGGGGTTCGTGCCCCATGTCACCTGCGGTGAGATCGCGCTCGCGTCGATCGTCACCTCGCGGTCGAACTCGGCGCCCTCGTCGGTGCGCAGCTCACGCCAGACGGCGATCGCGCGCTCCAGCTCCTCGCCGCGCGGTGCACCGGGCCGCTCGACATCGGTGAACCAAGCGAATGTGGTCTCGTCCGGAGCGATCATGCCGGCACGACCGCCGCCCTCGATCGTCATGTTGCAGACGGTCATCCGTCCCTCCATCGACAGCGCCTCGATCGCCGGGCCGGCGTACTCGACCACGTGCCCCGTCATCCCACCGACGCCAAGATGCCCGAGCGTGCCGAGGATCAGGTCCTTGGCGGTAACGCCGAAGCCAAGCTCGCCCTCGTAGCGAATGCGCATCGAGCGCGGGCGGTGCTGGACCATGCACTGCGTCGCCAGCACGTGCTCGACCTCGCTCGTGCCGATTCCGAATGCCAGCGCCCCGAACGCGCCGTGCGTGGAGGTGTGCGAATCGCCGCAGACGATCGTCATCCCCGGCTGGGTCACGCCCAGCTCCGGACCGATCACGTGCACGATCCCCTGACGATCGGATCCAAGCGAGTAGACGGGCACGCCGAACTCCGCGCAGTTGCGCTCCAGTGTTTCCACCTGCACGCGCGAGAGCTCGTCTTTGATCCGCGCCGCGACGGGCGTGCCGTCGGTAGGGGTGTTGTGGTCGGCCGTCGCCAGTGTGCGATCGGGGCGGCGCGCGGTGCGCCCGGCCAGGCGCAGCCCGTCGAAGGCCTGTGGGCTCGTCACCTCATGCACGAGATGCAGGTCTATGTAGAGAAGCCCATGTGCCACCTCGTGGCGCTCCCAGATCTTCTCGAACATCGTCTTTGGCATCGCGGGCCTCCTAGCTCCGTCTCAGACCGGCGCTGACGACGGCCAGGAACGAGGCCGCCTCATCATCGGATGGGTTCTCGAAATGGTGGGGAAGATCAGCGTCGAAGGTGACGCAGTCGCCCTCGCCGAGCTCGTAGCGCTCTTCGTCGCACACGAGCACGACCGAGCCCTGCTCGACGAGCGCCGTCTCGCGGCTGCCGGGCTCGTGCATCGGCGGGTCGTCGGGCGCACCCGTGGCACCCGCGGGCGCGAGCGTGTGACGCGAGAGCTCGGCCCGCTGCCCGGGCTGCGCCGCGGTCATCACCTCGAAGCTGTGCCCGCGACGTTTGTTGCCACCGCGCGAGCGCTGGCCGGCGCGCACGATCGTCACCGCTCCCTCCTCGTCCAGGCGCAGCAGTTGCGAGAGTCGCAACTCCAGGCCCGCGGCAATGCGCGCGGCGACGGTCAACGTCGGGCTGGTCTCCCCCCGCTCGACCTGCGAGAGCATCGGCGCGCTCACGCCGCTGCGCAACGCCAGCTCGCGCAGCGACAGCGACTCGGACTCGCGCAGCGCCTTCACCCGCGCACCGATCGTGACCGGGTCGAGCGGGTCCGACGACGCGGTCGAGTGTCGCGCGGAGTCCTGCTGCATGGCGTGCGTAGGCGTCATACGTGCGTACGTTATCACAGACGCACGTATGACGCTTGTACGGGCTTCGTGCTTGCCAGACCGCACACACCGCGCCACGCCACGCTGCGCCCCACCCCGCCGGGGTCAGGGCGCAGCGCCCGCTGCCTACGGCCCCGCTGGCTCGGGCAGCCCGACGGCGTCGGCCGAAGCCAGCGCGCGGGCACGCGCGACCGACAGCGCACGCACGTAGGCCCGCGCGGCGGCGTCGATGATGTCCGTCGAGACGCCCTGCCCGGCGCCCGACATCCCGTCGACCTCGACGACCACCGACACCTCACCCAGCGCGTCCTGCCCCTCCGTGACAGCCCCGATCGTGAACTCGCCGAGCTTCGCCTCAACGCTCGCGGCAGCGTTGATCGCGCGGAAGACCGCATCGATCGGGCCATCGCCGGTGAAGGCCCCCTCGGCCGAGCCGCCGTCGGGCAGCGTCACCGACACGCGCGCGTGCGGCGGGCGGCGCGAGGACGCCTCGACATCGAACCAGTCCAACGCATACCCGGGGATCTCCTCGCGCAGCTCGTCGGTCACGAGCGCCTCGAGGTCCATCGCGCTGACCTGCTTCTTGCGATCGGCGATCTCCTTGAAGCGCTTGAACGCGGTGTTCAGCGCCTGGCCGTCGAGCTGAAAGCCCATCTCCTCCAGCGCGTCGCGCAGGGCGTGGCGGCCCGAGTGCTTGCCCAGCACGAGCGAGTTGCTGCGCAACCCCACGGTCGTCGCGTCCATGATCTCGTAAGTGGTGCGCTCCTTGAGCACGCCGTCCTGGTGGATGCCGGCCTCGTGCGCGAACGCGTTGCGCCCCACGATCGCCTTGTTCGGCTGCACCTGATAACCGCTCAGGCGCGAGACCAAGCGACTGGTGCGCGCGATCTCGGTCGTGTCAATCCCTGTCCACAGGCCGAGGCTGGGCTCGCGTGTGTGCAGCAGCATCACGATCTCCTCGAGCGAGGCGTTGCCGGCGCGCTCGCCGATGCCGTTGATCGCACTCTCGACCTGACGGCAGCCGGCTTCAATGCCTGCCAGTGAGTTCGCGACGGCAAGCCCCAGATCGTCGTGGCAGTGCACCGAGACGATGACGTCGCGGAGTCCGGGCACGAGCCGGTAGAGCTCGTCGAACATCGCCGCGTACTCGCGCGGCATCGTGTAGCCGACGGTGTCGGGCACGTTGATCGTGGTGGCGCCCTCGTCGAGCGCAACCTGGATCACCTCGGCCATGTACTCGATGTCCGAGCGCGAGCCGTCCTCGGGTGAGAACTCGACGTCGTCGGTGTACTCGCGCGCCTGTGCAACCGCGGCGCGTGCCTGCCCGATCACATCCTTGCGCGTGGTCTGCAGCTTGCACTCGATGTGGATGTCGCTGGTGGCGATGAACGTGTGGATGCGCGGGCGGGCGGAGTCCTTAACGGCGTTCCAGGCCGCATCGATGTCCTGCTTTGAGGTACGCGCGAGCCCGCAGATGACGGGGCCTTCGACCTCCCGCGCGATCGCCTGCACCGCCTCGAAATCGCCGGGCGAGGTGATCGGGAAGCCCGCCTTGATGATGTCCACACCCAGCCGCGCGAGCTGGTGGGCGATCTCCAGCTTCTCCTGACGGTTCAGCGAGATGCCGGGCGACTGCTCGCCGTCGCGCAGCGTCGTGTCGAAGATCCGCACGCGCGCCCGCTCGGTGCGCTCGGCGGACGGTGATGTTCCGGTGTCACTGCTCATGTCGTTCCTCATGAGGAAGAGGGTTCCTTTCCAAGTCTCGATTACCTGCTGCTCTCCGTTGGTATGCGGCTACGCGGCCGCCACGCGCTATTCCCCCCGAGGGGGGAGCAGGAGAAGCAGAAGGGACGAGAACTGGAACGACATCTACGGCGCAGGTTAGCACCGGCGGCGCGCGAATATGCGCTCAGGGAACGAGGATTACCTTGCCCACATTCTTGCGTTCAGTGATCATGTTCTGCGCGGCGCCGGCCTCCTCGAAGGAGAACGTGCCGGCGACGACGGGCTGGACCGTGCCGTCTGCGGTCAGTTCCTGCAGCGCCGCGCTGACCTCGGCGCGACGCCGGTCGTCCTGGGAGAGCGTGTACATGTTCAGCCCGATCACGGCCTTGGAGGCGGACATCTGCTTGATCATGTTGAAACGCGGCATGCGCACCGCCGTTTTCAGCGCCGCGACCGGGTTGCGCCGCTCGCCCGAGACGACGCCCGAAGCGCCGAAGGCGATCAGGCGCCCGCCGGGACCGAGCAACTCATAACTGCGCCGAAAGCTCGGGCCGCCGATCGCGTCCATGATCACGTCCAGCGGCGGCAGACCCCGCTCCCAGCCGGATTTGGTGTAGTCGAGGGGGTGGTCGACGCCGAGTTCGGAGATCCGCGCGTGCTTGCCGGGCGAGGCCGTCCCATAGATCTCAGCGCCGGCACGTTTGGCGACCTGGGTCGCGGCGATGCCGACGCCGCCGGCAGCCGCCTGGATCAGCACGCGTTCCCCCGCCTTCAGGCCGCTGAAGCGCATGAGCCCCATCCACGCGGTGCCGTAGTTGACGGGGATCGCGGCGCCCTGCTCGAACGTGAGTCCATCGGGCAGCGCCAGCACGTCGTCGGCGGGCGTGACGACCTGCGAGGCGTAGCCGCCGAACTCCGTGCCGGCCACGACGCGTTGTCCCGGCGCGAGGGTCGGGTGGGAATCGGAAACCCCCTCGCCCAGCTCGAGGATCGTGCCGGCCACCTCGTAGCCGACGACGCACGGCGTCTTGGGCGCGTCCGGGTAGAACCCCAGGCGCGCCATCACGTCGGCGAAGTTGATCCCGGCGGCGGCCACGTCGATGCGCACATCGCCGGCGCCGAGCACCGGATCGGGCTGCTCCTGGACCTGCAGCACCCCAGGTCCCCCGTGCTTGGTTATGACGACCGCCCTCATCAAGCGCAGAGCCTACCCGATTTGCTTAGCAAGCACTAAGGACCCGCGTCGAACTTCATCTACGGGGAGCGAAGCCGCCACCACCGAAGCGCCACCGCCACCGCGCGGCGGTCAGCTGAGATCTACGGACCAGCCGTTGACGAAATCGCCGGAGGCGACGATCTCATCGACGACCTCGCCCGGCACGCGGGCGTCGGTCGTGACGACCATCGCCGCCAGGCGCCCGTCCTCGCCCTCGGTGCCCGCAGCGCCCTTGCCGTCGGGGACGTGGCCGACGGCGGCTGAGGAGATGTTGATGCCGTGCGTGCCGAAGATCGTGCCGACACGGCCGATCATGCCGGGCAGGTCCTGGTAGCGAAAGACGGTGACGTAGGGCTCGAGCTCGATCGTCAGGCGCCGGCCCTGGACCTCGACCAGATGGGGCACGCGATTGGGCCCGATGCCGGTGCCGGCGACCGCGACGCGCTGATCTCCGGCCGCGACGGTGACGCGGATGAGCTCGTTGAAGTCCTGCGCCTCGGAGACGGCCTTGTCCTCGACGATGATCCCGCGCTGCTGGGCCATGGTGGGGGCGTTGACGAGGTTGACCTGCTCCTCGGTGCGGCCCTGCAGCGCGCCTTGGATGACGGCGAGCGCGAGCAGACGCGTGTCGAAGTCGGCGATGCGTCCGAGGAAGGCGGCCTCGATGCGCTCGACCGAACTGCCCTCCGCGAGCTCCATCGCGAGGCGTCCGAGCTGGGTGGCGAGCGGCAGGAAGGGACCGAGCACCTCCATGTCCTCGGCGCCGATCGCGGGGATGTTGACGGCGGTGGAAACAACGCCGCCGCCGAGTGCGGCGAGGACCTGCTCGGCGCTCTGATAGCCGGCGCGATCGGTGGCCTCCGCGGTCGAGGCGCCGAGGTGCGGGGTGACGACGACCTGGGGATAGCCCTCCGCGAACAGCGGGTAGTCGGTCATCGGCTCGGATGGGAACACGTCGAGCGCCGCTCCGCCGACCTTGCCTGAGTCGAGCGCCGCCTGCAGCGCGGCGTCATCGATGAGCCCGCCGCGAGCGACGTTGAGCACGCGCACGCCGTCGCGCATCTTGGCGAATGCCTCGGCGTCGAGGAAGCCTTCGGTCTCGGGGGTCTTTGGCAGGTGGATGGTGATGAAGTCGGCCTGCGCGTAGACGTCCTCGGGCGAGTCGGCCTTGTCTACAACGAGCTCGCGGTAGCGCTCGGCGCTGACGAAGGGGTCGAAGGCGAGCACGCGCATGCCGAAGCCCCGCGCGCGCTGAGCGACGAGCTGGCCGATGCGCCCGAAGCCGAGGATGCCGAGCGTCTTCTCGTAGAGCTCGACGCCGGAGTACTTCGAGCGATCCCATTTGCCTTCGTGCAGGGACTGGTGCGCCTGGGGGATGTTGCGCGCGAGGGCGAGCAGCAGCGCGAGCGTGTGCTCGGCGGCGGTCACGACGTTGGACTGGGGCGCGTTGGCGACGACGATCCCCCGGCGCGTGGCGGCGGGGACGTCGACGTTGTCGACGCCCACGCCGGCGCGGCCGATCACGCGCAGGTTGACGGCGCGATCGATCAGATCTGACGTCATCTTCGTGGCCGAGCGGATGAGGATGCCGTGGTAGGAACCGATGCGCTCCTCGAGCTCCTCCTGTGACCAGTCGATGCCGAGGTCGACGTCGAAGCGGGTGCGCAGCAGGTCGATGCCGGAGTCTCCGACCTTCTCCTTGACGAGCACTTTCAGGCGCTCTGTGGTGTCCGGGGCGGCTGCGCTCATGATGCGATCCTCTCTACGGTCCAGTCGATGCAGTTGGTAAGGGCGCGCACGTCCTCGGGCTCGACCGCGGGGAACATGCCGATCCGCAGCTGGTTTCGCCCGAGCTTGCGGTAGGGCTCGACATCGACGATCCCGTTGGCGCGCAGGGTCGCCGCGACGGCCGCGGCGTCGACGGAGTCGGCGAAGTCGATCGTCCCGACGACGAGCGAGCGCTTGGCGGGGTCAGCCACGAAGGGCGTCGTGTAGGGGGTGCTCTGCGCCCACTCGTACAGATGCCCAGAGGATTCGCGCGTGCGCGCGACACATCCGTCCAACCCGCCGCGGTCGAGCATCCAGCGGATCTGGTCGGCGAGCAGGAACAGCGTCGCCACGGCGGGGGTGTTGTAGGTCTGGTCTTTGAGCGAGTTCTCGAGCGCGGTGGAGAGCGAGAGGAACGCGGGGATCCAGCGCTCGGAGGCGGCGAGCGCGGCGATCCGCTCCTGCGCGGCGGGGCTGAGCAGCGCGATCCACAGGCCGCCGTCGCCGGCGAAGGCCTTCTGCGGCGCGAAGTAGTAGGCGTCGGCATCGGCGACGTTCACGGGCAGCCCGCCGGCCCCGGAGGTCGCGTCGATCAACACGAGCGCGTCGCCGTTCTGGTCGAATGCCTCACCCACCCGCTGCACGGGAACCATCACGCCGGTGGAGGTCTCGTTGTGGGCCCACGTGACGACGTCCACGGGCCCGTCCTCAGGCGCGGTGAGGGTCGCGGGGTCGGGAGCGTCGCCGGGATCGGCGGAGACGACGAGCGGGTCTTCGAGGAAGGGCGCGCCGGTCGTGACGGTGGCGAACTTGGAGGAGAACTCGCCGTAGGTCAGGTGCATGGCGCGGCGCCGCACGAGCCCGAAGGCGGCGGCGTCCCAGAAGGCGGTGGCGCCGCCATTGCCGAGCGCCACCTCGTATCCGTCGGGCATCGAGAACAGCTCGCGCAGGCCGGCGCGGATCTCGGCGACGAGCGCCTTGACGGGCTTCTGGCGGTGCGAGGTCCCCATCACCGCGACACCATCGCTCGCCAGGCGCGCGAGCGCCTCGGGGCGCACGCGCGAGGGGCCGCAGCCGAAGCGCCCGTCGCTGGGCTTGAGTTCGTCCGGGATGCTGAGTTGCGCCGCGTCGGTCGTCATCGGGCTTCCTTGTGGGTCGAATGTCGAAGGATGCCCAGGCGCGCGGCGTCGGTGCTCGAAGTCGCTCCCCGGTGGTGGACTCCACCTGCTGCTGCGCCAGTCGCGACTACGTGAGCGAGTGTAGCGAACACCGCTCCGCCGCTCAGAAGGAGGGCTTGATCCAGTCCATGTGCGAGCGCAGCTCGCCACCGACGTGCTCGACCTGCGTGTCGGCCTGCTCGGCGCGCATGCGCAGGAAGTTCTCCTGGCCGGCGCGGTTCTCGGCGATCCACTCGCGGGCGAAGTCGCCGGACTGGATCTCGGCGAGGATCTGACGCATCGCCGCGCGGGTCTCGTCGGTGATGACGCGTTTGCCGCGGGTGTAGTCGCCGTACTCGGCGGTGTTGGAGATCGAGAAGCGCATACCCGCGAGACCCTTTTCGTACATCAGGTCGGCGATCAGCTTGAGCTCGTGCAGACACTCGAAGTAGGCCATCTCGGGGTCATAGCCTGCCTCGACGAGCGTCTGGAAGCCGGCCTGGACGAGCTCTGAGGCGCCGCCGCAGAGGACGGCCTGCTCGCCGAATAGGTCTGTCTCGGTCTCGTCCTTGAAGGTCGTCTCGATGACGCCGCCGCGAGTGCAGCCGATCCCCCTGGCGTAGGCGAGCGGGAGCCCGCGCGCGTTGCCGGTGGCGTCCTGGGCAACCGCGATCAGGCCTGGCACGCCGCTGCCCTCGGTGAACTGACGGCGGACAAGGTGGCCGGGGCCCTTGGGGGCAACCATCGCGACGTCGACGCCCGCGGGGGGCTCGATCTCGCCGTAGTGGATGGAGAAGCCGTGCCCGAAGAGGATCATGTTTCCGGGCGCGATGCCGTCGCGGATGTCGGACTCCCAGACGTCGTGGTGGCGCTCGTCGGGCAGCAGGATCATCACGAGGTCGCCGCGGCTCGAGGCCTCGACGACGGGCAGGACCTCGAGGCCGTGCTCGCGCGCCTGGGCGACTGAGGCGGAGTCGGGTCGCAGCCCGACGATGACGTCGACGCCGGAGTCCTTCAGGTTGAGGGCGTGGGCGTGACCCTGGGAGCCGTAGCCGATGATCGCGACGGTCTTGCCGTCGAGGAGTTTGAGGTCTGCGTCGTCGTCGTAGAGCATTGGAATCCGCAGGAGCATATCTTGCGGCCCGAGGCGGCCGTTCCGTGGCACCAGCCGCCACCCACGATGCTCGCCGTGCCACCAGCACGTCTGCGCTCGCGTGCGACGTCTGGCACGCACGGCCCGACCCCCTCGACCCACAACCTCTACTCCTGCGAATCCTGGCGCAGGCTATCGCGTCGCGGCGCTCGGCCGAGCTCAGGCGCCGGCGGAGGCGACGAGCGTGCGCCCGGGGATGACGAGCGTTCCGTCGGGTTCGCCGAAGGGTTCCAGGCGCGCGGCGAGGCCGGCGCGGATCTGCGCGATCTCGGGCTCGGGCCGGCTGAGGACGGCGTCGTGGAAGGAGGGAGAGATGTCGAGCGTGGTCTCCCAGAAGGAGTCGAAGGAGGGGTGGCGCTGCTCGATCTGAAGGGACTGCACGTCGATGTCGGCGAAGCCGGCCTGCTGGAGCAGCTCGCGCACGCGCTCTGGGTTGCCGAGTACAAAGGGACCAGGTGTGCCCTCGGCCGGCGTCGAGGCGAGCCCGCGCTCGAGCAGCTCCAGCCTTGGCAGCAGCGCCCAGGGGTTGTGTTGCACGGAGTCCCACACGGCCAGCGCGACGCGCCCGCCTGGTCGCAGCACGCGGCGCGTCTCGGCGAGCGCGGCGGGGGGATCGGCGAGCAGCATGTAGCCCCAGCGGCAGAGGACGGCGTCGACGCTGGCGAGCGGCAGGTCGATCCATTCGGCGCCGATGACCTGGAACTCGATGTTGCTGAGCCCCAGCTCGAGCGCGCGGGCGCGGGCGCCGTCGAGCATCGCGTCGGCCTGATCGGAGATGATCACGCCGCCCATCGGGGCGACGAGTTCGGCGGCGAGCATTCCCGTCTCCCCCAGTCCGGCAGCGAGCTCGAGCACGCGCTGCCCGGGTTGCAGGGCGAGCGCGTCGAGCATCCAGGCGGAGACGGGCGCGCTGAAGCCGCGAATGGCCTCCTGCTGTCGCGTCCAGCCGGAGGCGGCGGCTTCCCAGCCGGCGAGGCTCGACTCGCGGTGGGCGTTTGCGTCGAACGCGGGCGAGATCCCGCCCTCATCCTCGCCGGGGTCGGAGGCGGGTGAGTCGTTGTCGGTGGGGTGCACGTTCACGAGAGGTCTCTGCGCAATAGCTTGCCCGATCGCGTGCGAGGCAGCGGGGCGGTGGCCACATCGAACTGCTTGGGGACCTTATAGCGGGCCAGATGCTCGGCGCAATGGACGCGCAGACTCTCACCGTCGAGGTTGGTGCCGGGGCGCGGCACGACGATCGCGGCGACGGCCTCTCCCCAGGTCGGGTCGGCGCGTCCGAGCACGGCCGCCTCGAGGACGTCGGGGTGGCTTTCGAGCACAGCCTCGACCTCGGCCGGGGCGACGTTCTCGCCGCCGCTGACGATCGTGTCGGCGACGCGGCCGGTGACGCTGAGAAAGCCGCGCTCGTCGAGCGAGCCGAGATCGCCGGTACGCAGCCAGCCGTCGGGGTCGCGCGATCCCGCGGCAACGGTCGGACCCGATACGAGGATCTCGCCGACGCGCGCGTGGGCGCTGGGCCCGTCCACATCGGACCCGTTAGCGCCGGCGCTGCCCGCCGCCGGCTCGGAGGGCGCGTCGATACGCACGCGCGTGCAGAACAGCGGCGGGCCGCCGGTGGTGACCTGCGAGCAGGCCTCGGTGAGGCCGTAGGTTGAGCTCACTGGAACGCCGGCGTCTCTCGCGCGCGCGATGAGCGCGTCGGGAACGGGGCCGCCGCCGGTGAGCGCGTGGCGCAGCGCGGGCGGTTGTTGAAGGCCCGCGTCGAGCAGTCGCGCGAGGGTGGTGGAGACGAGCGAGACGAGCGTGATCTCCTGGGCGCGCAGGGCGTGCAGGACGCGGTCGGTCTCGAAGCGCTCGTGGATGACGGCGGTGGTGGCGTAGATGGCGGAGCGCAGGAGGATCGAGAGCCCGCCGACGTGAGAGACGGGTAGCGCGCAGAGCCAGCGCTCGCGAGGGTCGCGGTCGAGGGCAACGGCGGAGCCGAGGGCGCTCCAGAGGAAGTTGCCGTAGGCGAGCTCGATCGGGCGGGGCGTGGAGGTCGTGCCGGAGGTGTGGATGACGGCGGCGGGAGCATCGAGGTCGTGGCGCTCGTCGAGCGCGAACTCGGACTTGGCGTCGGCATCGGAGGCGGTGCTGAGTGTTTCCGAGACGATCAGTGCGGCGCCGTCGCAGATGTGTGCGCGTTCGGCCTCGGAGAGACGGAGGTCGACGGGAACGGCGACGGCGCCGAGCAGCAGGCAGGCATGGAGCGCTTCGGCGAAGGGCAGGCCGGGTGGCAGGGCGATCGCGACGCGATCTCCGCGCGTGACACCGCGTGCGGCGAGAGCCCGCGCCCCGCGACAGGCGGCGGCGTGAAGCTGCGCGTAGGAGCAGGCCGAAGATGCACCGTCGGGCCCCTCGAAGGCCGCCGTTTCGGGGTGCGTGCGCGCGGCGCGGTGCAGCCAGCCCTCAACCTGCATGGCCACAGGCTAGCCTTCGCGGCGATGACTGATACAGAGACGACGTGGACGAGCGCGGGCGAGTACGAGGACATCCGCTACGAGAAGTCGGGGACGAGCGAGGCGCCGACGGGGATCGCGAAGATCACGATCGACCGCCCGGAGGTGCGCAATGCGTTCCGGCCGCAGACGATCGTGGAGATCTCACGGGCGTTGGAGGACGCGCGCGAGGACACGGAGGTCGGCGTGATCGTGCTGACGGGCGCGGGCGAGCTGGCGTTCTGCTCGGGCGGCGATCAGCGGGTGCGCGGCGATTCGGGTTACCTCGCCGAGGACGAGGCCGGCAAGGCGGGGATCGGGAGGTTCCATGTGACCGATCTGCACGTGCAGATCCGGCGGTTGCCGAAGCCGGTC
>DASXMO010000187.1:0-2924 GCA_036495605.1 Solirubrobacteraceae bacterium | reverse complement strand
ACTCCCTCGCCGAGCAGCGTCGCCTCGACCCCATCAGCCGCCTCGGGAACCCCTGTCACGTCCACCACTGTGAGGTTCATCGACACCCGCCCCACCACCGGCGCGCGCCGCCCGGCGATCATCACCCATCCGTCGCCGAGGCCGCTCGACGCCTCGCGCCGGAACCCGTCCGCATAACCGATAGGAAGCAACGCCAGCCGCATGGGGCGCTCGGCGACAAACGTGGCTCCGTAGCCGACCGTCTGCCCAGGCACAACCTCGCGGGTTCCGATGATGCGCGTCTTCCACGTGAGCACCGGCTGAACCTGGTGAGAGAGCTCACTCTTCGCGCCTGAAAACCGTGGCAAACCGCCGCCGTTTTCGCTCTCGATCGGCAGGCAGTAGCCATAGACAGCCAGGCCGGGCCGCACCAGCACCGAGGCACCGACCTTCCCGGCGGTACGTTGCAGCCACTCCGTCGTCGAGCCCTCATCGAGCGCCGAACTGTTCGCAAGATGCATGCATTCGGGAAGCAGGACACCATCGAAGAAGATTGCGCCGAGAGCCTCCTGCAGTCTTTCCAACTGCGCCGCGGTGTGCCTGCCCTCGCGCACTTCAGACGAGCTCAGGTGGCTGAAAATCCCTTCCAGGCGGAGCCATTTCGTCCGCCGCAACGTGGCTATCACACGGTCCAGCTCCGCACCGGGCGCCGCGCCCTGGCGGGCCATGCCTGTGTCGACCTCGAGATGAACCGCAACCCGCCTCCCAGCCCGGTCAGCCGCGGCCTCCATCACCTCCACGTGCTCCGGTGTCCAGACAACCGGCGTCAGCCGGTGCTCGACGATGCCGTCCGCGTCTCCCGGCTCCATGCCGCACATCACCAGCACGCGAGCGTCATGGTTGCCCAGCGCGCTACGGACACACGCGCCTTCGTCAAGGTCATCCACTCCCAGCCATTCGACACCGGCATCGATAAGCACCGGCGCAATCAGCTCCGCGCCATGCCCATAACCGTCAGCCTTGATGACCGCGAGCACATCGGCACTTTCACCAGCGGCCGCGCGTATCGCGGATATATTGCTCCGCAGCCGCGACTCAGAGATCTCAATCCAGCTCTTCACGAAACGCGATTCACTCCTCGCTCATTATGCGGCCCGGATACGGCAAAGCCCGTGCACAGGCACGGGCTTGGTTAATACTCGATTGGAAAACTTAGACGGAGGTCCTATGGCGGCGGTGCGAGCGGCGGTGCGAGCCTCCGCCGTAGCTCCACTGGCGCACCGGGCCGACGTCGACGTGTACAAACTGGCTCGTGGGGTAGTATCCGACGCCACCTGCGTGCAGGCTCAGTGCCGCCTGATCCAGCCGTCGCGTGCTCACGCCAGGGACGCGAATGTCGATGGCCTTCGCCAGCATGTGCTGCGAGTGCTCCGCAACGCCGGTCTCCGATGGATCGACCGTGCCGCCGCGCGTCCGCAGAAACTCGTTGGACTGCGGAGTCCGGTAGCCGCAGACGATGTTGATAATCGCGTTCGGCCTGCCCAGACGGGTCAGAAGGTTGTGGAGGAGGTCAAACTCGGTCGGATCGTAGCTGCTGACGTCCTCGGTGCGGTGGTCGCGGAGAAAATTGTTCAACTGTTCCAGCGCCGAGGGAATATAAGTATCCCCAATCCGGTAGACGATATCCAGGCTCTCGCCCGTGTGCAGGTGGTAGAGCTTCAGCTCATACCGCTGGCCGACGGTCGGAAGAGTGTCCTCCAGAGCCGGCATGACGCCAGGAGTCAGGAGCGGCGGTTCAGCCCAGGAACGGCTTACTCCGAAGCCAGGAAACACGAGCAAAATGAGCGAGATAGACAGAATCCGAGGAAAGCGGGAGGCCCAAGAGAAAAGGGTCATTGCGAGAAACTCCGAGGAGGATGGCCTCAGGGGATTGGCGGATAACAAATGAGGTTTGCCTCTTTCCATACGCCTACCTCGATTCTACCCAGAGATTCTCACAAGGTTGCTCCCAGGGTCTGTAATGCTTTTGTCGCACCAAAACACTATTTCAGTAGCAAATCATGGACCATTCGGGTCAGGTTCGGCGCCTGCTCCCTCAGGCGTCTTGTCGGGCTGCGACTGATAGATCTCCTCCACGCGCTCCAGGGTGTCGATCTCGTCCACCGGCTTGTCGTCACGCACGCGCAGGATTCTCGGAAAGCGCAAGGCAAAACCACTCGAGTGCCTGTCGGAACGCATCACGTTGTTGAACGCCACCTCGAGCACGCGCAGCGGCTCAACGGTGCGGAAGTAGCCGAAGTCCTCGATCGTGTGGGCCTTCAGCCATTCCGTGAGTTCGCTGATCTCAGCATCCGTCACACCGGAGTACGCCTTGCCAACGTTGAGCAGCTCGCCCGCAGCGCCGCGAACGGCAAAGGTGTAGTCGCTGAGAAGTCCAGCGCGCCGGCCGTGACCGTACTCGGCCCCCGTGATCACGACGTCGAGCGTCGCGAGCTCTCGCTTGAGCTTCAGCCATGCCAGGCCACGGCGTCCCGGCAGATAAGCCGAACCCGCCGCCTTGATCATTACGCCTTCGTTGGCGCGCGCACGAGCATCACGATAGGCCTGGTCGATTCCCTCAGCGCTCTCGACCAATTTCGCGGGTGACAGTCGAAGACGGGGAACCTCGGCAACCTCGTTGCTACGCTCCGCGTCGAAGAGCCCACTCTGCACCTTCGGTGTCTGGATCGGAGAGATCGTGAGGTCGCCGAGTCGATCGACGATTCGTTCCAGACGTGCGCGACGATCTGCGAGAGGCAGTGACAGCAACAACTCGCCGTCGGCACTCATAAGGTCGAAGGCCATGAAGACCACAGGGATGGCGCGGCGAATCGCATCGTCTACGCGCTTGCGGCCAATGCGTTGACCCAGCACCGAGAAGGGAAGCGCGCGCTCGGCCTCAACAT
>DASXMO010000186.1:0-19157 GCA_036495605.1 Solirubrobacteraceae bacterium | reverse complement strand
CGTGATCGCCACGCTGCTCGGCGGGCTCATCGTCCTCGGTCTTGCACCTTTCGACCTCGCCAACCAATCCTCCGCCCTCTCCTCGCTGGTGCTGTTCGTCGCCGTCGACGTACTGCTGTGCACACTCGCGATCCTCAAGGGCAAGCCGATGCTCGGGCTGATCGGCGTCTTCATCCCCTTCGCCTCACTCGCCGGCGCGATCCGCCTCGCCGCGCCCACCTCGCCCTGGGCACGCCGCCTGTATCCAGAGGACGGACACAAGCTCGCGCGCTCGCGCGCCCGCTTCGCGCGCATACAGGCGCGTCGTCGCCGCGCGCTCAACGCGATCGGCGGCGCGCCCAGCCTGCCGGCCGCCGGTGTCGCCGACACTGCCCCCACGGGCGAGCCCCCGGCTGACGCCTGAGCGACTGACAGGCTTTCGCTCACCACCAAGTGCCCACCCAAGCCCTCGTTCTGGCGCTCGCCGCCTCCATCTACCCACCGGCCGTCGCCGCCGTGATCGCGCTCGGCCGCGGCGTCGACGTGCGTTCGCGCGTGTTCGTGTTCGTGCTGGCCGCCGCCCTCGTCACGTACGCCGTCGGCGCGCTCATCCTCTACGCCCTCGTCGAGCTTGGCGCTACGGGCACTCATCACCTCACGCCGAGCGCGGCCGTCGAAGTTGCGCTCGGCGTGCTGCTGATGCTGCTCGCGCTGCGTCTGCACCGCAAGCGCCCCGACCCAGCCGCGGCGGCATCTGCCCCCGCCGGCGCGAGCACCTCCAAAATCGAGCGCTACCTCCAGAGCCGGCGCCTGGCCTTCGTGCTCGGCATCGTCCTCTACGTACTGCCTTCACCGATCTACATCGGCGCTGTGAAGGCGATCGCCGACGCGAACCTCTCCACTGCCAACGAGTTGGCCGACCTGGTCGCGGTAGTCGTGGTGATGCTGTGGCTGATCGAGCTGCCGATGCTCATGCTGCTCGTCGTACCCGACCGCGCCGCCGATGCGCTCGAGCGCATCAATCTCTGGTTCGCCCGCCACGGCCGTACGATCGCGATCGCCGCGGCGGTGCTCGTCGGCATCTACCTGATCGCCAAGGGCATCGTCCATCTGAGCGAATAGACGCCCACGTGTCGCGCGCACGGCCGAGGCTTCGCTCCCTCGGCTCGTCCGCACTCGGCGTCGGCCAGTCCGCGTGGAGAAGCGCTCAGCCCTCTTCGGCGTCGGCGAGCGGGTCCTCGTGGCGGTGCCTGCCCTCGCGCCTTGTTTCCCGCTTGGCATGCCGCTTGGCCTTGCGCGCGGCCGACTGCGCGGAGGTCTTCTGGCGCGCTTCGGTGTAGGACTGCTCCACGAGCGTTTTGCCTTCGCTCCAGCCGAACGCCCGCACGAGCAGCACGATCGCCAGGAAGATGCTCCACACGGTCACCACCAGCTGCTGGGCCACCGAGTAGGCGGTCGCGTTCGACGCGCTCGTCACGCCTCGCAGCGAGACGGCGTTGAAGGCCTGCGTCACGCCCGCACCGCCGGGAGTGACCGCGGTCGCATTCGCGATCGAGTTGCTCGCGACCACGCGCATGATCGTGTGGAAGCTCACCGGTATGTCATACGCCCCCAGGAACACAGCGATGATTCCAAGCCCAGCTGCCCAGCTGAGCGCCTGTGGCGCGACCACATGACCGAGGAAGCGACGCGGAGACGTGAGGATCCTGCCGCCCGTCTTGGCCTGCTCCCACCACTTCGCGATTCGTTCCCGCAGCACCTGCGCGACGAGGAACAGCAGCGCCGCGACGCCCACCAGCAGGATCACGATCGCCACCGGGTGTTCGCTGATGAAGCCGAGCTGCAGGCTGAACGATCCGCCGACGGTCAGGAACAGATACAGGTAGCAGGCGGTTCCGATCAGCGTGAAGAAGATCTTCTCCACCGCGAGCGAGCCGAGCACGCCGGCGAAGGTCACGCCGGCGATGATCGTCGTGAACATCAGCAGCATCGCCCACGTGCCGAGGTTCGCCGGCAGTACCCAGTTCAGCGCTACCGCTGCCGCGTAGCAGGCGAGTACCTGAGTGAAGCGCACCCCGCCGTTCGGATAGGCGTAGCGCAGGATCGAGAACCACGAGTACCCGACCATCGTCGTCTGCAGCGTCACCAGCAACAACGCGCCGACCAGGTTCGCGGCGGGGATCGTCGTGATCGTGTCCCAGATGTGCCGGAACCAGCTTTCGATGCTCCAGCCGAACAACGTTGCCGCCGCCCCGATCACGAGTAGCACGAGCGCCCCGATCAAAAGGCGCCTCACCGCGATGCGGTGCCACCCTGCGGACGCCGCCGGATCGCCGTCGACGCCTCCACCGTTCGTCGGCGGGGCCTCCGCGCCCCCGCTCTGCGTGTACGCTCCCACATGCTTAGATTAGGCTCTCAACAGTCACATCGATATCCAGACGCATCGCGCGCCCGTAGCTCAGTGGTCAACGGTTCTCTTCGGGGAGCCAAAGAGCAGCGGTCTTTCAAGCCGCAGGCCGCGGGTTCGATTCCCGCCGGGCGCACTTTCGGTAATGGCTCGAATCTGGCCACCAGGAGTAAAGACCGAGAGTCAGGTTCGCGGCCCACGTGGCGGCGTCGGCGGTCTGCTCACCCGCCGCGCCCGCGCGAGTGGCTCAAGATGTCCGGAGGTCGCGGTTGCGTTGGCGCGGAACACGCACAGGCACAATCCGCCTGGGTGCGCAGCCGAGTGGTACAGCAGGCCGTCGCAGCCAGCGGCATGCAACTGCTCGCCTACGTCTTGGAACAGCGGCCATTGGTCTCGACTCGGCTCGGCGGTCGGCAGTCCGAGAGCGGCGAGTGTCTCGGTGTTGGTCAGATCAGCGACCGAGGAGAGGCTTGCCCGGTAGCGCCAAAGCTCGCGTGGGAGTCCGCGCAGCGGTTCGATCTCTAGCTCGGCGAGCCATCGGTACCACTCGGCCCACACCGTCGCCTCTTCGGCGGCCAGATAGATGCCCTCGATCGTCGCTCCGCGCTGCCAGCGCCCGTCGGCGGGTGTGGGTGGACGGTAGAGCGGGTCGCTGCCGGCAGGAATATGACGCAGCCACGTGCCGGTCACCGGCATGCGGGTCGCGCTCGCCGCGTCCACGGCTGACTATGTGAAGGTCGGGGACTCGAGCGCGGCGATGAGGCGCGAGAGTTCTTCGTAACCGCCGCCGGCGAGCACGTCGATCGGCTTGCGGTGGTCGAGCGCGACGAGCGGGCGGTTCAGCCACACCGGCACGTAGTCAGCCTCCAGCACCGCTGCCAGCCGATCGGTGAGCGCTGAGAGCTCGACCAGTCGTTCTGCTCGTCGGCCGGTGGGCGCGCGGGTACGGTGAAGCCACGAGCTGACCGTCGAGATCCCTGCCCCGGTTGCTCGGGCGATGTCGCGCTCGGTCAGCGGAGCGAGCTGCCTGATCCGGATTGCCTCGTCTGCGTAAGCCAGGCTCATGGGCAAAGTGTAGCGAGAAACAGAAGTAAAACAGAATCCAGATGGAAGTCCTAAGCGTACTTCTCTCTTGCCGACGCCGAGGCGCAAGCACCGGCGCACTCACCCCTCGCGAATCGCCCGCCAGGCCTCCTCGGCCCCCATGAAGGGAGCGAGGGCGATGTAGACGACGTGATCGGCGAGCTCGGGCAGCCGCCGCGAGCGCCCGCGCAGGACGTAGTCGTGGAGCAGCTCGAAGACGCCGCCGACGATCGCCTCGCCGACGACGGGCGAGGGCAGCAGCGAGGGCGAGTCGCGCGCGGTGCGCAGGTCGAGGAGGCTGGCGTAGAAGTCATTGGCCTGCTGCGCGCGTTGGGCCATGTGGGGGTAGGCGATCATCACGTCCACTAGCGCTAGGTGCGCGTAGGAGGGCTCGCAGGCGAGGAACTCGAGCAGTGCGGCCGCGCCCGCGCGCACGGCGCCGATCCAGCTGCGTTGGCGCGTGAGCGTCTGGTTGACGACGGCCATCGCGCGTGCGTGGCCGGTCTCGTAGGCGGCCACGAAGGCCTCTTCCTTGCCGGCGAAGTGCGTGTAGAAGGTCTGCAGCGAGACAGCGGCCTCGGCGGCGACCTCGTCGAGACTCAGAGCCGGGTAGCCGCCGCCGGCGGTGAGGTTGGCGATCGCGTCGAAGATGCGCTCGCGCTGGTTGTGGGTGACGAACCCGCGTGGCAGGTTGTGCTCGCCGCGCGGCAGTCCGCGCTCTCCCGAGAGCGCTCGCGCGGAGAGCGTGCCCGGTGCGCGCCCACCGAGCTGGGCGCCGATCGCGCTCGCGCGGCGCGTGCGGGGGCGCAGCGGCAGATCCTCGGGCGAGGGGTAGTAGCTCGAGATCCACGCGAGCAGGTCGGGCACGAGCGCGGCGAGGTCCGCGCGCAGGGACTTGCTGGAGCGCGCGCGCTCGACGCGCGTGTAGAGGATCCGTCGTACCGCTCCGACGATCGCTCGGGCGACCGGCTCGGGCACCGTGCCGGGTCCCTCGGCCTGCGCGAACCCGGCGATGATGTACTGCTGCAGGCGCTCGGCGCCTTCGGCCCAGCGCTGCACGCCGATCGGACCGGCTGCGCCCATCTCCACGCACACCAGCCGCGCCGCGTCGGGCCGGTCTCCGGCTGCGTCGAAGAGCGTGCGGAGGTAGGTCTCGAGCTGCGCCTCCCAGCTCTGGGCCGGATCCCGGGCCTCTTCCAGGCGCCGGCGCAGCCGTGTGACGACGGTGTCGTAGGTCGCCAGCAGGCACTCGTCCTTGTTGCGGAAGTGCTCGTAGAAGCTGCGCCTTGAGATGCGCGCGCGCGAGACGAGCTCGGAGATGGTCGTGCTCACGTAGCCGTGCTCGTCGACGCACTGCACCATCGCCAGGTACAGCCGCTCGCGTTGGTGGGAGGCGACCTGCTCGCGCGGGAGCGCTTGCGGTCCGCGCGGGAGCCCCGGCCTCGAGCCGCTGCGACCGTTTGCTCGACCCCTTCCTGTAGCTCCCACGTAGTCCTCCCCCTCGTATGACGACACTTGACAGACTAACGTGCCTTGAGGTTGACAGACTGAGTAAAACATGATTTATATGTCGGTAGCGGGAATGTACCTGCGCACGGTCTGAAAGCTTTGGTTAGGGTGCCGTGCGGGGTCATAAATCGATTTGGGGGCCAGGGTATGGGTCGATGGTCAAGCAGGAAGCTGGGACCGGATAGGAGGGAGAGAGGGTGTGTCGCGGAATGGGCGAGTCTGCTCCCGTTCTGTAGGCGCCGTACTATTAGTTGGGACGTTCCGTCTCGTTGCAGGGATCTCTGTTGGCCGATTCGGCCAACGAGCCGCCCGCGGGGAGCCGCCGCCTTCGGGCAGGGGCCGTGCGCGCCGGAACGAGCAGAGAGGTAGGGAGAGAGGTAGGTAGATCATGAGACTGCTGACTTGCGAGGAGCAGCGGATGTTGCGTTCGCTCCACCAGCGCTGGCCGTATCGGCGCTCGCACTGCCGTCACGACCTGCACTGGCTCGTGCGCGTGCGCCCGCGCAGGCGCTGGTGTGCGTCTGGACGGGTGCACTCGGTCGCGGCGCTTCCGGCCTGTCGGCGCCGGCCCCACGCCGGCTAGCGACACGAACGGTCAGGGGGGGGGCGATCCTGGGGGCCGCGTCGTGACGGCGCAGCCTCTAGGATCGAGCCGTGCCCGCAACCGATGAAACCGGGATCGAGCGTCTCTCGATCGACACGATCCGCGGCCTGGCGATGGACATGGTGCAGAAGGCCGACGCGGGGCATCCGGGCACTGCGATGGCGCTCGCGCCGCTGGCCTACACGCTGTTCGAGCGCTTCCTGCGGGCGAACCCGCGCGACCCGGGCTGGCCCGACCGCGATCGCTTCGTGCTCAGCGCGGGGCACGCGTGCGTGCTGCAGTACTCGCTGCTGCACCTCACCGGCTATGACCTGGGCATGGCGGATCTGAAGCAATTCCGCCAGTGGGGTTCGCGCACGCCCGGGCATCCCGAGCGCGGGCACACGCCGGGCATCGAGATCACGACGGGTCCGCTCGGTCAGGGCTTCGCGAACGCCGTCGGTATGGCGATCGCCGAGCGGTTCCTCGCCGAGCGCTTCAACCGGCCGGGCCGCGAGGTGGTCGACCACAACACCTACGCGATCTGCTCGGACGGGGACATGATGGAGGGCGTCAGCCAGGAGGCGGCGTCGATCGCCGGGCACTTCGGCCTCGGCAAGCTGATCGTCTGCTACGACGACAACCGCATCACGATCGACGGCAGCACGGCGCTGTCGTTCGACGGCGAGAACCACGCCGAGCGCCTGGCCGCGGACGGCTGGCACGTGCAGAAGGTCGCCGACTCGGAGGACATCGAGGCGCTCACCGCCGTGCTGAGCGCCGCGCGCGCCGAACCAGAGCGGCCGTCGTTCATCGCGATTCGCTCGCACATCGCCTATCCGGCCCCGAACGCGGTCGATACCGCGTCCGCCCACGGCGCGCCGCTGGGTGAGGAGGAGGTCAGGGCGACGAAGGTGGCGATGGGCTTCGAGGATCCCGAGCGGACCTTCTGGGTGGACGAGCGCGTCGGTGAGCACATGTCGCTGGTGAAGGACGGAGCGAGCGCGCAGGCGCGTTGGCAGGAGCGCTTCGATGAGTGGCGCGAGGAGCTGCCGGAGCTGGCCGACGAGTGGGATCTGGCCTGGAAGGGCGAGGGCCTGCGCGAGGGCTGGCGCGAGGCGCTGCCGCAGTTCGAGGCGGGAACGGGGATCGCGACGCGCTCGGCGGGGCAGAAGACGATGGCGGCCTTCTCGCCGTACGCCCCGACGACGATCGGCGGGGCGGCCGATCTGGTGGCCTCGACGAAGACGGTGTTCGAGGGCGCGGGCGAGTTCTCGCGACCGCACGCCGGGCGCAACGTGCCGTTCGGCATCCGCGAGCACGCGATGGGCGCGATCGTAAACGGCGCGGCCGCGCACGGCGGGATCGCGAAACCGTACGGCTCGACGTTCTTGATGTTCTCCGACTACATGCGCGGCGCGGTGCGCCTGTCGGCGCTGATGGGGCTGGGAGTGGTGTGGGTGTGGACGCACGACTCGGTCGGCCTCGGCGAGGACGGTCCGACGCATCAGCCGGTCGAGCACTACGCGGCGCTGCGCGCGATCCCCGAGCTGTGGGTGATCCGCCCGGGCGATGCGAACGAGACCGCGCACGCTTGGCGGGTGGCGCTCGAACGCGATGACGGGCCGGTGGCGCTATTGCTGTCGAGGCAGAATGTCGCGGTGCTCGACCGCGAGGGCGAGGGGCTCGGGCAGGCGAGCGAGCTCGAGTGCGGCGGGTACGTCTTGTGGGATTCCGCGCCCGCGAACGAGGCTGCGCCGGAGCTGATCCTGATCTCGACTGGCGCGGAGGTTCCGCTCACGCTCGAGGCCGGCCGGGCGCTCGCCGGCGAGGGTACGCGCGTGCGAGTGGTGTCGATGCCCTGTATCGAACTGTTCGAAGCGCAGAGCGCCGAGTACCGCGAGCAGGTGCTGCCGGCGAGCGTCGGCCCGCGCCTGGCGGTGGAGCCGGGCGTGAGGATGAGCTGGTGGCGCTGGGTCGGCGATCGCGGCGACGTGCTGGGTATCGAGCGCTTCGGTGCGAGCGCGCCGGGCGCGAAGGTGCTCGAGGAGCTCGGGTTTACTGTGAAGAACATCGTCGAGAGAGCGCGCGCGCTGCTCGGAAACGACGCTGAAAGGACGGGAGCCGATGTCCGCTGAGAAGCCGCTGCAGGAGCTGTCGGAGCTGGGGCAGAGCGTGTGGATCGACTCGCTCTCGCGCGCGTCGATCAGGGGCGGGCACTTGCAGAGCTTGATCGATGACTTCTCGGTCGTGGGGGCGACGTCGAACCCGACGATCTTCCAGACGGCGATGTCGGAAGGGGAGGCCTATGACGAGCAGCTGCGCGAGCTCGCCGATCGCGACGCGGCCGGCGCCTTCTGGGCGCTGGCTGTGCGCGACATCAAGGACGCTTGCGACGTGTTCAGGGGAGTGTTCGACGCGACGGGCGGGCGTGACGGCTATGTCTCGCTGGAGGTCGACCCGACGCTCGCGTATGAGACGCTCGCGACCTACCGCGAGGCGATCGACCTGCACGAGACGGTTGACAGACCGAACCTGCTCGTGAAGATCCCGGCGACGAAGCCGTGGTTGTCTGCGATCGAGGACGTGATCGCGAAGGGCCGCTCCATCAACGTGACGCTGATCTTCTCGCTCCAGCGCTATGCGGAGGTCGCCGAGTCCTACATCCGCGGGATCGAGCGCCTGATCGCCGCCGGAGGAGACCCGAGCAGGGTGGCGTCGGTGGCGAGCTTCTTCGTCTCGCGCATCGACACCGAGGCCGACCGGCGCCTGGATGAGGTCGGCGGGCACGAGGAGCTCAAGGGCAAGCTCGCGATCGCGAACGCGCGCTTGGCCTACGAGCACTACAAGAGCGCCTTCGCGGGCCCGCGCTGGGAGTACCTCGAGGGCAAGGGCGCGACGCCGCAGCGGGTGCTGTGGGCTTCGACCTCGACGAAGAACCCGGACTACCGGGATACGCTCTACGTGGACGAACTGATCGGGCCGCAGACGGTCAACACGATGCCCGAGCAGACGGTGAAGGCCTATCAGGACCACGGCGATCCGCGTTCGCGGCTGGAGGACGACGTCGAGCAGGCGCACGCGCTCCTCGACGAACTCGCCGCGGTGGGCGTGAGCTACGACGAGGTGACCGACACGCTCGAGCGCGAGGGCGTGGCCAAATTCTCGGCCTCCTTCGAAGATCTGCTGAACGGCCTGCGCGAGAAGCAGGCCTCGCTGAAGTCCGCCTGAGCGCCGGTGATAGCCCTTACGTAGGTGGCTGTAGTTGGGAAACACCGAGCTCCTCCCGCCGACGGCGCTGTCGGCGCCGGTTACCGCAGCTGTCGGCAACGCGCGGGCGAACGGGCGCGGCGGTGAGAGGTTAGGAGTAGGGAATCGGGATCAGCACGACGATCCGCAGCGGACCCGAAGGGAACGCCCGGGCGTGGAGCGTGTACACGCGGAAGGTGTGCCCGCGGTAGTGATAGGTACCGCTCGCGGGCACCTTGCCGGGAGCGGGGCCGAGGCTGTTCTTGACCAGCTGCGAGCCCATGTACATGAGCACATCCAAGCCGGCGAGGCGCCCGGCGAGGCGCTTGTAGCCCTCGTCGTCCTGGATCGAGAGCTCGATGTTGCCGATCGTGCGGCCGTGCAGGCGCAGAGGGGCGTGCACGGGCGCGAGCACGTATGGGCCGCCGTCGTCGCTCAGCAGATGGCCGCCGGCGCTGACGCGCAGGCGCACGACGTGCTCGTGCAGGAGGTGTTCGACCGACAGGCGCGTTGCGATGGGGTCGCGCGCGGCGACTGCGCGCAGCAGCGGCTGATAGTCCTGCACGCGGCGGACCTGCACGAGCGCGTGGGTGCCGCCCTCGCTGGTGTAGATCAGCCGCGCGACGCGGCTGAGGGTGTTGACGAGGGTGTCCTGCGCGGTCTTCCCGCACAGCGGAGCGATCGCGGGGAGCGACTTGAGCAGGTACACGCGCAGCTGCCCCGTGGGGTAGGCGGCGGCGGGGAAGGAGGTGTAGGCGTAGTCGGTCCCTTTGATCGTCATCGAACCCTGCGGCGGCGGTTCGCTTGCCCCGAGCGCGAACGAGCCGGCGAGACTGCGTCCGTTCTGGCGCAGCGCGGCGATGCCCTCGGCGATGCCGCTGGCCTCCTGCACGTAGCCGGTGTCGGCCCAGACGCTCGCGACGAACGTCCCGATCGGTGCGCCGCTGGCGCCGGCGATCGAACCGTGCAGCGGCGCGAGCGCCTCGGGGGCGCCGACGTCGGCGAGCACCTGACCACCACCTCCGGTGGCGGTGCCCCCGCGCAGCACCTTGAGGTCGGTCATGTGACCGGTGGCGAGGAGCGCTAGCGCCGCCGCGCGCGCCGCCTGGGGGTCGTCGTGTTCGACGGCGTTGCGAAGGGGGATCGAGCGTTCGATGAAGACCATCGCCGAGCGCGTGCGTTCGCTGGCCACACCCTCGCGGTAAGCGCGCATGGCGACATCGCCGAGCGCGCCCAGCACTGTGCTCGAGCAGCCGCCGGACACGTCCTGCGTCGAGGGTGTCGCGCTCGCGCGGGCGCTGAGGCCGCCGCGCACGGCGGAGCCGCAGCCGGCGAGCAGCGCGAGGACTGCGCAGACGATCGCGACGCGTGCGGCTGTCGAGGGCTTGCCCACGCGCGGAACCATGGAGGTGGATCCTAAGCGGTTGCTAACCGTGAGGTGAGACTGCTCCCATGCCCTTGCTCTCCGATAGGGTCGGGCGATGCCGACGGCTTTGATCACGGGCGCCTCGACGGGCATCGGGCGCGCTACCTCGCTGCGCCTGGCGGCTGCCGGCTGGAGGGTGTTCGCTGGTGTGCGCGAGCAGCCATCGGGCGAGCGCCTGTTGTCCGAGGCCCAGGGCGGGGAGGTGATTCCGCTGATACTCGACGTGACCGACGCGCGGCAGATCGAGCGGGCGCGCGTGATGATCGCGGACAACACCGCCGGTGGGGGAGCGGAGAGTGCCGATGCGGGCGCGCGCGGGGCACCGGGGGCGGGTGGGCCGTCGCCGGGCCGGCTCGACGCGCTGGTGAACAACGCGGGTATCGGCGTGGGTGGACCGTTGGAGCTCCTCTCGCCGGAGGATCTGCGGATGCAGTTCGAGGTGAACGTGTTCGGCCAGGTCGCGGTCACCCGGGCGCTGCTGCCGGCGCTGCGGGCGGCGCGCGGTCGGATCGTGCTGCTGTCCTCGATCGGCGGGCTCGTATCGGTGCCGTTCAACGGTCCCTACGCCGCCTCGAAGCATGCGATCGAGGCGCTCGGCGATGCGTTGCGCGGGGAGCTGCACAGCTCTCGCATCGACGTCTCGCTGGTGGAGCCCGGATCGGTGAAAACGCCGATCTGGGGCAAGGCGCGGGACACGGCAAGCGCGCTCGAGGTCCCGCGTGAGCTTCAACAGGAGTATGGGCGTGTGCCGGCGTCGTTCGCGAAGGTGCTCGCCGACACGGAGCGTCGGGGGGTCTCGCCGGAGCAGGTCGCGGAGACGATCGAGCGAGCGCTCACGGCGCGCCGTCCGCGTGCCCGCTATCTCGTCGGGCGCGACGCTCGCGGGATGGTCCTCGCCCACGCGCTGCTGCCGACGCGTGTCTTCGATCGCGTGCTGCGGCGCGTGCTGGGGATCTGAGCGAGTCGCAGCTGGCGTTTAAGCGCTCCCGCTACCGTTGTGGCAGGGCTGGATATGAGTGAGGGGACCACTTCGACTGCGCGCGGGCGATGCCGGCGGTTCTTGCCGGGCGATCGGCCTGCGCCCGTGCCCGCGTTCGAGCACGTGCCGGCGCCGCCCTCCGAGCGCGGCCACTGGCTGCTTGCCGGCACGATCGCCGCGCTCGGCGTGGCGGTGCTGGTCGCGGTGCTGACGGGACTCGTCGGGCACTCGGCGAACGCGCCGCTCGTGCCGCCGACGGTGCTGGTCGCGGCTGCCACCCCGGCGCCGGCACCTGTGGGCTCGACCGTCGGCGCCGGCGCGAGGACTTCGCCGCCATCCCCTCCGCGCTCGGCGATCGTCGCGCGTCCGCCTACGCAGGCGCAGTCGCTGACGCGCCTGGAAAGTCCGCTGCAGACGCGCGTGCCAACGCGGTGGATGGAAGGCTTCTACCCGATCTACTCGGTTGCGCAGAGCACGTTCGGCGTGAACTGGCTGCTGATCGCCTCGATCCACGAGCAGGAGTCGGCGTTCTCGACGGCGCCCTCGACCTACCACGGTTTGAATTTCGCAGGCTGCTGCGGGGGGCCGATGCAGTTCAACGTCACGAACGGTCCGGTCACGACGTGGGACATGGTCAGCAACTCCTACCGCGACGGCGCGCGCCCGGCGGCGTACGACCACGCTACGGCGAGACATCCCTCGATCTACGACGACTTCGACGCGATCATGGCCGCAGCGCATCTGCTCTCGGCCGATGGCGCGACGCTCTCGCTCGAAGGGAGCGCGTGGGGCGCGGCGTACGACTACTACGGCCACGACGCGGCCGGTGTCACATACGCCGACCAGGTGCTGGCGCGCGCGATCGGCTGGTCACAGCACGGGTTCTGCGCGAACTGCGGCCTCGAACCGGCGATGGTCGCGGCCGTTCACGCCGCATATGGCGCGCCGGTCCTGGCCTCGCTCACGCCTGCGCCCGCCACAACCACTGCGAAGGCCGCGCGATCGAGTGCACCGCGCTCGCGCGAGGGCCTTTCCCAGCGCCCCTGACGGTCGGAGGGCAAGCGATGCCAGGACGCACCGAGCGCAGTGTGCTCGGCACTCGGCACATGAGCGAGGGAGGACGCCGCAGCGCGCCGCCCTCCGACCGTCAGGCGGCGTCGGCCTGCGCGATGAGCTGCCCGGCTACCCGGTCGGTCGCGGCGGCGGTCCCGCCGAGCAGGCGCCGCGAGAGCTGGGCGCGGCGGAAGTACAGCGGCGCGTCGTGCTCCCATGTCGCGCCGATGCCGCCGTGCACCGAGATCATCGTGCGCGCCGCGTGGTCGAGCGCGCGCCCGGCGACCGAGCGCGCGGCGCCGGCGGCGAGCGGGAACTCCGCGGGTGAGCCGTGGCGCGCCCAACCGGCGTAGTAGAGCAGCGAGCGTCCGTTCTCCAGCTGGCGGAGGACCTCGGTGAGCGAGTGCTTGACCGCCTGGTAGGAGCCGATCGCGCGGCCGAACGTGTGGCGCTCCTTGGCGTACTCGACACTCACCTCCAGCGCGGTCTCGACGCTGCCGAGCGACTCGGCCGCGATCAGCGACTGCGCGAGATGCCAGGCAGCGGCGAGCGAGTCCGTGGAGGCGTCGAGCACGGTCGCGGGTGCGTCCTTCAGCGAGACATGTCCGAGCGAGCGGGTCGAGTCATAGCGCGTGGTCGCCTCGACGCTCACGCCCTGCGCGTCGGCCTCGATCGCAACGCCCACCGGCTTGCCGTCGAGGATCGCCACGCCCACCAGCAGGTCGGCGCCGGGCGCGTCGGGCACGAACGCCAGCTCGCCGCTGACCGTCGCCGAGGCGCCCTCGCCGGAGGCGCTTGCCGTCGGCGCCGCCGGACGCGCGGCGCCGTGGCGCGGATCGACGCTCCAGCGCTCGTCCACGTCGGTGGGCGGGCTGACCGGCAGGTAGGCCGCGCGGCGCTCTCCGCTGGCCAGCGGCTCGAGCAGCGAGGCGGCGTTCGAGGAGTCGTTCAGGATCGCGCTCGCCGGAAGGTGCCCCAGCAGCGAAATGCCCGCGAGAACGCGCCCGCACTCGCCGAGAACGAGCATCGCGTCGAACGCGTCGAGCCCTGCCCCGCCATGAGCCTCGTCGATCAACAGGCCGGGCCAGCCGGCCTCGCATGCGGCCGGCCACATGTCCGGCAGTGCGCTCTCGTTGCCGTCGAGCGCCTCGCGCGCGGCCTCGAGCGTCTTGAAGCGCGACAGCGCGCCGCGGGCGGCCTCGCGCAGGAACACCTGCTCGTCTGAGAGTGCCAAGTTCATTACGCCGCTGCTCCTTCCTTGGAGCGCAGCTCTGAGAACGGTATGCCCTTGTCAAGGCGCGGCTCGGGCGGCAGCCCGAGGACGCGCTCGCCGATCGTGTTGCGCAGGATCTCTTCGGTTCCGCCGGCCGACTTCAGACCGGGCAGGAAGGAGATCATGTAGGCCCACTCGCTGTCCTGCGCGAGCGCGTCCGGGCCCTGCACGTCGGCGATCAGATCCCCCGCCTTGATCGCGCCGTTGACGATCGTGACCTTCGCGAGGCCCGCCTCTGGGCCGGGGATCTGGCCTTTCTGAAGCGCCGTCAGCGTGCGGTAGCCGGTGAACTTGACGGCCAGCAGGTCGCTTGAGATCTCGCCGAGCTGGTGTCTGATCTCGGGGTCGCGCCTGGCGTGCGCGTCCTGCGCGATCGCGCCGGCGAAGCGGGTCGAGTTGTAGCCCAGCCCCTCGCCGCCGAGACCGATCGTGACGCGCTCGTACATCAGTGTCGTCAGGGCCGTGCCCCAGCCGTTGCCGACACCGCCGACGACCGCTCCGGCGTCGACAACGAGGTCATCGAAGAAGACCTCGTTGAACTCGGCCTCGCCAGAGATCTGGCGCAGCCCGCGCACGGTCACGCCGGGGGCGTCCATCGGCACGATGAACATCGTCATGCCCTTGTGCTTGGGCACGTCTGCGTCGGTGCGGGCCAGCAGCAGGCCGTAGGAGGCGAACTGGGCGTTGGTCGTCCACACCTTCTGGCCCGTCAGGCGCCAGCTGCCGTCCTCCTGCAGGCGCGCGCGCGTCTGCACGGCCGCGAGATCGGAACCCGCGGCGGGCTCGGAGAAGAGCTGGCACCAGACCTCGTCGCCGTGCAGCATCGGGCCGAGATAGCGGCCCTTCTGGTCCTCGTCGCCGTGGGCGATGATCGTCGGGCCGAGCATGCCGACGCCGATCGCGTCGAGGATGCTGGGAACTTTCGCTCGCGCGATCTCCTGGTTGCAGATCACCTGCTCGATCGGTCCGCGACTCTGGCCGCCGTACTCCTTGGGCCACACCACCCCGGCGAGGCCGCCCTCGGCGAGCTTGCCCTGCCACACTCGCCGCGCGGCGATGATCTCGTCCTCGTCCTCGATCGCTCCGGGGCCCTGCAGGACGGGCGCTTCGGAGGAGTGCGCCTCCAGCCATGTCCGAACGTCGGCGCGATACGCGGCCTGCTCGGGTGTGTCGTCGAGATCCACGGCGGCTGCCTCCTTGTGTCTATCGGTACGTTGCCAGGCCTTGGTTGACTGACCAGTCAATCGCTTCTGGAGACTTTACTCCCCTGCGGGGATCGGCGGGGTCGGAACGGGCGGCTGGTGGTAGATGCCCTCGAATCCGCGATTGAGCAGGTAGCTCGCCTGGGTGCCGGGATCGGGCGAGTGCAGCAGCACGACCCCTAGGCGCACGCCATTACGCTCGGCGGTCGCCACGAGGCACTTGCCGGCGGCCAGCGTGTATCCGGTCTTCAGGCCGGTCAGGCCGGGGTAGTGGTAGATCAGCAGCGGGTTGTTGTTGTACAAGTACAGGTGCCCGCCCTTGATCGGGAAGGGCAGCTCGGCCGTGTAGGTGCGGGTGATCGAGGCGATCCGCGGTTGAGCCAGGTCGACGTGGGCGAGCACGGCGAGGTCGGCGGCGCAGGAGAAGTTGTACTGGTCGAAGTAGCCCGAGGGCGAGGAGTAGTGCGTGCAGCCCATCCCGAGTTGCGCGGCGCGCGCGTTCATGCGCGTGACGAACGCGCTGACGCTGCCGGAGACGTGCTGGGCGAGCGCGACGGCGGCATCGTTGCCCGAGGGCAGGAGCAGTCCGTAGAGCATGCTCTCCAGGCGCACGTGCTTGCCCAGTGGCAGCACGCCGACCTTCGACCCCGCCGATTGGATCGCCTGCCGGGTGACGAGCACGGGCGCGTCCGGGGGGGACGATTCGACGCTCAGCAGCGCGGTCATCATCTTCGTGAGGCTCGCGATGCGAAGGCGCGTGTAGGGGTTTGACTGCCACAGCACCTGGCCGGTGTCGAGGTTGAACAGCAGCCCTGCGCGCGGGGGGGTGTAGAAAGCGATGTGCACGCGGTCCTGCTGTGGGTCGCCGAGTCCCGTCAGCGTCAGCGGGGGCTTGCCGAGAGGCAGGCCGATTGGCGAGTGTGTGGGAGCAGGATTGGCCCCTGCAGCGACCGCGCGATTGGCCGCTGCAGCGACTGCGGCGCTCGTGTGCGCGTGGGCCCGCCCACGACCGGCCGAGGCCGTAGAAGATCCGTGGGTGTGGGCCTTCGCGAGGGCCATCACGACCACCGCGGCGAGGATCGCCACGGCCAGCGCTCCGATCGCCAGCGCGCGCCTGCGCGCACGCCTGTGCCGCCGGGCCGCCTCGCGGCGGCGGCGGCTCTGGTCGGGTGTCATGAACGGTGAAGGCTCGTACACGGTCAGCGTCGCGGGGGGTTGAGCATCGCGCCGACGATCCCGACCCCGAGCAGCACGAGCACGAAGATCGAGACGGCGCTCAGCAGCGTAAACCCTTGCTGGGATATCGCGCTGAGGGTCAGGAAGGCGAACCCGACGATGAACAGCAGCGCGGCCCCGAGGACCAGGCGACGCGGTGTCATGCGAACGTGGGAGCGGTGAGGCCGAAGGTGAGCTGCACGGCGAGCCACACGACCAGCAGGATCACGGCCGGAACCTCGACGATGGTGAAGAAGAACACGACGAATACGAGGCTGATGACGCGCGCGCGGGGGTGCAGCACGATGTAGGCGACCAGGATCGCGGTGACGGCGCCCGCCGCTCCGAGCACCGGGGTCGTTGAGGTCGGATCGAGCAGCACACGCACGCCCAGCACGAGCAGGCCGCCGAGGAGATAGAGCGCGAGTAGACCCCCGCGCCCGAGCCGGTCCTCGACCGACGGGCCGAAGATCGCCAGGAACAGCATCGCGGCGAGCAGCTGCAGGAAGCTCGCCTGTAGGAACAGCGAGGAGAGCGCCGTGCCGAGGTGTCCGCCGGAGCCGGTGAGCTCGTTGGGCACGACGCCGTATCGCGCTTGCACCGTTTCGGATGGTCCGCCGAAGAAGCTGCCGCCGTGGCGGATCGCGAGCAGATAGACGAGCACGTTCAGGGCAACCAGCGCGAGGGTCAGGACCGGAAAGCGCTCGCGCTGGATGTTGTCCGTGATCGGGAAGATCGTGTGAGCCTATCCGCGCGGGCAGCGCGGCGAGGCGGGTCGCGTGGTGAGGCGGGCAGTGCCAAAGGGGCCGTGGGCGCGACGCTGCCGCACCGCCAATGTGGCGTTCTATGCGTCGGCGTTCTGCGCCTGCCGCAGCAAGTAGGTCCGAAGGCGTAGTCGGCTGCTGCTGGTTCTATGCCTCCGCCGCGGCGAGCGGCCCAACGCCGTCGCGCCGCTGTGGGACGTGCTGATCGGCGTGATAGGAGGAGCGCACGAGCGGCCCGGCGGCTACGTGGTCGAAGCCGAGCTCATACGCCGCCTGCTCCAGCGCGGCGAACTCGTCGGGGTGCCAGTAACGGACGACCGGTAGGTGGCGTTCGGAAGGGCGCAGGTACTGGCCGACCGTCAGCACCCGCACGCCGTGCTCACGTAGGGCCACGAACGTGTCCACCATCTCCTCGTGCGTCTCCCCGAGGCCGACCATCAGCCCGGACTTGGTCACCACTTCGCCTTCGCCGAGCTCGCCCGCGAGCTCGAGCACGCGGCAGGAGCGCGCGAACTCCGAACCGCGTCGCGCCAACGGATACAGGCGCGGGACGACCTCGACGTTGTGATTGAACACGTCGGGGCGCTCGGCGATCACCTTCGCGAGCGGCATCTCCTGGCCCTGGAAGTCGGGCGTGAGCACCTCCACCTGACAGTCCGGCGCCTGGCGACGGATCTGGCGGATCACGCCGACGAAGGCGGAGGCGCCCTTGTCGGGCAGGTCGTCGCGGTCGACCGAGGTGATGACCGCGTGTCGCAGGCCCATGCGCGCGATCGAGCGCGCCACCCGCGCGGGCTCCAGCGGGTCGTTCCACGTGGGCTTGCCGGTCTTGACGTTGCAGAACCCGCAGCGCCGCGTACAGGTGTCGCCGAGGATCATGAACGTCGCCGTGCCCCGCTCCCAGCACTCGCCGACGTTCGGGCAGGCCGCCTCTTGGCAGACGGTGTGCAGGTTCTCGGCGCGGATCAGCTCGGTCAGTTCGCGGTAGCGCTCGCCGCCGGGGGGGGGCACCTTGAACCAAGGTGGCTTGCGCTCACGTAGCGGGCGCACGTCCGGTCCGAGCACGCTCAGCACGTCCATGCCTCCTGGGTTTGCACGCGAGCGGGTGGCGGCGCCTGCCGGCAAGCGGGTGGGGTCGCTCGGCGGATGCTCGCGGGGCTCGGTCGGCGCGGCGCTCACGCGAGGGCTCCTGCGCGATCGAACGGCTCGGGGGCGAGGATTTGCGCGCGAGCGCGATGCGCCGCACAGAAGCGCTTGGCCATGCGCTCACGAAAGCGATCTCGGTCGATCGTGCGCCCGGAGGGCAGCTCGCGGGCGATCGAGGTCATCGTCACGTCGGGCAGGCCACAGGCGATCACCCAGGAGAACGGCTCCAGGTCGTTGTCGACGTTGACGGCGAACCCATGTGTGGAGATCCCGCGCGAGACGTGCACGCCGATCGAGGCGATCTTGCGATCCTGCACCCACACGCCGGTGTAGTCCGGTCCCTCCTCGCAGCGAGAGCGGGCCTCGATGCCTTCGTCTGCCAGCGCCGCGACGATCGCCGTTTCCATCATGCGCAGATGCGCCCCGATGTCGTGCACGCGCACGATCGGATAGCCGACCAGCTGTCCCGGCCCGTGGTAGGTGACGCGTCCGCCGCGATCGGTCTCGACGATCTCGATTCCGCGGGAGCGGTAGTACTGCTCGCCAAGCCCCAGCTCGCCATCGGCCGCGCGCCGGCCGCGCGTGTAGACGGGCGGGTGTTCGAGCAGCAGCAGCGTGTCGGGCGCCTCTTCCGCGAGCCGGCGCTCGCGGATGCTCAGCTGCAGCGCGAGCGCGTCGCGGTAGGGGACCGTGCCCAGGTGACGCATGCTTAGCTCTGGCGAGGGCGGTTCGCTGTGGTCCATCGGATCGTCTCCCAGGTTAGCGCCGGCCTGAGGCTTCCGAGAGGGCTGACGCATGCGGCGCTACAATGAGCACTCGCCAGGATGAGCTCGATCGATTGGGTCATCCAAGTATGTGCGGGGCCCGGTTTGCTGGGCCCCGCGTTTGTTTGAAGCCTCGTAAAGCAGGCGCTCCGGCGGGCGTCGAGGCCGACTCCCACCGGAGCTGGGTGGCGCTCTAACTCAGGTTGCGAATAACCACAACCAAGAGCGCGATCGCCAGAATGAGCTCCACAGACTGAGCCATCCCATCACCTCCTTTCCCGAGCCGGTCGGCCTCGGGCCGGCGTGATCGGGCGGTGGGTGACAAACCCTGCCGACGAAGCTACAGATCGCTTCGGGGACTACAGCGTCAGTGCGGCGGGCTGTTCGAGCAGCTCGCGGATGCGCGCCAAGAAACGCGCGGCGTCGGCGCCGTAGAGGATGCGGTGATCGTCGTCGGTGGGGTGCAGGTCTTTTGTTTTGCGGCGCAGGTCGGCGGCGGTGGGATCGGGTTGGGCATTCATTTGG
>DASXMO010000185.1:0-1747 GCA_036495605.1 Solirubrobacteraceae bacterium | reverse complement strand
CTCCAATTTCGTCGGCCAGAGATCGGACAGCGGCATGTTAGGCCAAGGCTAAGTGGGATCGCAAATAAGCCCTCGAGACTTGAGGACAATAACCCTCTACAACCCTTCATTTATCGCAAGTTGACCCTGCTTCCTCGGCTTACGTAGACTAGCCGCCAGACCCGTCTCCTATGCTGTCTCCTCGCAGTCTCCGCGCGCTCGCGCCGCAGCTTCTCGCGCTTGCCCTTCTCACTCCCGGCATTCTTTGCGCGCAGTCCTCCCCATCCACGGAAGTACAATCCTCCTCGTCCTCTTCGACAGCCGCCATCCAGCCCGAGATCCAGAAGCCGCCCTCGCTCATCGACCCCGCCGGCCCGCAAATCAGTTTGCAGACCAGCGAGGCACTCTTCGACATCGCCGCTGCCCTGAACACCTGCGGATATGACGCCGGACTCGACCAGTCCCAGCCTGTGCGCCAGAAGGTTCGCGACGCCATCAACGCCGCGCTCACGGCTTCCGCCGATGCGCAGAACACCCGCGACCAGCTCTGCACCTACATCCGCCAGCACGAGCTCTCTGATTCCAGCCACAATCTCTCGCAATACGTCTCGCTCGCCCTCTACGTCACGCCGCCGCCCGAGCTCACCAACAGCGTCCCACTCACCGAAATGCCGCCCGACTCGACCCAGGTGGTCGAGCTCCTGCCGATACTCCGCAAATTCGCCCGCCAGATCGACCTGCACTACATCTGGATCAGCGTGCGTCCCCAGTACGACGCCATCGTCAACAACCAGCACGACTCGCTGACGAAGATGGTCGTCAGCACCAATGCCTATCTGAAGATGCCGGCGAATGTCAGCACCGATAGCCGCTTCGCCGTTGTGCTCGAGCCGCTGCTCGACCCCGGCCAGACCAATGCGCGTGTCTACGGAGCGGACTACGTGGTCGTCACCTCGCCCACGCGCGACGACAAGGTGCGGATGGATGAGATCCGCCATACCTATCTGCACTTCGAGTTGGAGCCGCTGCTCTACTCACGCGCCTCCTCCATGGACCGCCTGCTGCCTTTCCTGAAGAGTGTCCGCGAAGCGCCGCTCGAGTACACCTTCCGCAGCGACATCGTCTCGCTGGTCACCGAATGCATGATCCGCGCCGTCGAAGCGCGCACCCTGGACACCGGCGTCGCCCCTTTCAAGACGCCCGCTACCGTCAGCCACTCGGAGTTCGCCGCCGTCGAGCGCCAACGCCACGCGGCCGAGCAGAAGGCAGAGGCAGTGCGGCAGGCAGCCGTGAAGCGGGACATGGAGCAAGGCTACGTCCTCACCGCCTACTTCTACGAAAAGCTCATCGCCTTCGAGAAGGAGCCCCAGTCCTTCCAGGAGACGATCGGCGAGATTGTCTATGGCATGGACGTGCCCTCGGAGTTGGGCCGCGTCAAGCATATTGAGTTCACGCAGCAGAACGAGGGCGACGTTGTGCATCGGGGCACCCGCCAGTTGCATGGCCTCGATCTGGCCGAGTTGAAGCTGTTGCAGGGTGACGTGAACGGCGCCGCCACCCTCGCCCATCAGGCGCTCACCCAGCACACCGGGGACACCGCCCGTGCCGACTTTCTGCTCGCCCGCTGCGCTGTCATGCAGCGCAACGTGCCCGACGCGCGCCACTATTTCGAAGAGACGGTCCGGCTGGGCAAGGATCCGCGTCTCCTCGCCTGGTCCCACATCTACCTCGGCCGCATGGACGACCTGGAGCACAGCCGCGACGAGGC
>DASXMO010000184.1:0-23974 GCA_036495605.1 Solirubrobacteraceae bacterium | reverse complement strand
CGCTCGCCGATCACGAGGTCGTTCGGCACCAGCAGGCGCGCGCGGCCGGGCTGGGGCGAGTCGGTGTCGCTCGCCCGCGACAGCGCGCTGCGAGCATGCTCGACGTCCTCGCTGCCGCACAGCGAGTTGCCGACCGCGTGCCCCTGCGCACAGAGGAACGGGAAGCACATCGCACCGCCGATCATCACCACGTCGGCGACCTCCAGGAAACGCTCGATCACGGCGATCTTGTCTGCCACCTTCGCACCGCCCACGATCGCCACGAGCGGGTGGCGAGGATGCTCGAGGATCCCCGTCAGCGTCTTGACCTCGCGTTCGAGCAGCCGTCCGGCGGCGCTCGGCAGCAGGTGGGTGACGCCCTCGTTGCTTGCGTGCGCGCGGTGCGCCACGCCGAAGGCGTCGTCGACGTAGAGATCGGCCAGTGACGCCAACTCCCGCGCGAGCTCGGGGTCGTTGCTCGTCTCCCCCGGCTCGAAGCGCACGTTCTCGAGCACCAGGATCTCGCCCTCGCCCAACTCCCGCGCAAGCGCAGTCACCTCCTCGCCCACGACGGCCGGCGCCAGCGTCACCTTCGCGCCCGTCAGCTCGCGCAGGCGGTCCGCCACCGGCACCAGCGATAGCCCCGGCACGCGTTTGCCCTCGGGCCTGCCCAGATGCGAGACCAGCACCAGTCGCGCTCCGCGCTCGCGCAGCTCTTCGATCGTCGCCAGCGCCGCGGCGATGCGCGTGTCGTCGCTGACGAGCGGCACACCGCCGGCCGCGGCATCGCCTTCCGCGCCGAGCGGAACGTTGAAGTCCACCCGCACGAGCACCCGCTTGTCGTGCACATCCAGGTCGTCAATGCTCCTCATCGATCGACTCCGATCATGATCTCTTCGCGCTCCTTCACGTTACCCCCCGACAGATCGCACATCCCGTCGTGCCCGTCCCGCAATGAACGCGGGCGCAGGAGACGGCGGAGTGGACTCACAGCACCCTCTGCACGAGATCCACGACGCGATTGGAGTAGCCCCACTCGTTGTCATACCAGGCGATCACCTTCAGCATCGTGCCGTCGATCGTGGCGGTCAGCGCGGAGTCGACGATCGAGGAGAAGGGCGAGCGCACGATGTCGCTGGAGACGATCGGGTCGGTCGTGTAGGCCATGATTCCTGCCAGCGGTCCCGACTCCGATGCGGCCAGCAGGGCGCCGTTGACCTCCTCGACGCTCGTCTCACGGGCACACTCGACGGTCAGATCGACAACCGAACCGGTGGGCACGGGCGCGCGCACGGCGAACCCGTGCAGCTTGCCCCGCAGCTCGGGGATGACCATGCCGATCGCCTTGGCCGCGCCGGTGGAGGCGGGGATCAGGTTGATCGCCGCGGCGCGCGCGCGACGCAGGTCCTTGTGCGGCAGGTCCTGCAGGCGCTGGTCGGCGGTATAGGCGTGGATCGTCGTCATCAACCCGTGGGAGATGCCGACGGTGTCGTTGAGCACCTTCGCGACCGGCGCGAGGCAGTTGGTCGTGCAGGAGGCGTTGGAGATGATGTTGTGAGCCTCGCGGTCATAGACCTCGTCGAAGTTCACTCCCAGCACGACCGTCGCGTCGGGATCGGTGGCGGGCGCGGAGATGACGACCTTCTTGGCGCCCTGCGCGAGATGCTTGGCGGCGCTGTCGCGATCGGTGAACAGGCCTGTGGACTCGATCACCACATCGACGCCGAGCTCGCCCCACGGCAGCGCGCCCGGATCGCGCTCGGCGAGCACCTTCAGCTCCTTGCCGTCGACCTCCAGCGCACCCTCGCGCTCCTTCACCGAGCCCGGATATGGACCGAGGATCGAGTCGTAGCGAAGCAGGTGCGCGAGCGTGGCCTCGTCGGTCAGATCGTTGACCGCGACCCACTCGATCTCGCCCGCAT
Source organism: Solirubrobacteraceae bacterium (assembly GCA_036495605.1). GTDB lineage: Bacteria > Actinomycetota > Thermoleophilia > Solirubrobacterales > Solirubrobacteraceae > Palsa-744. The sequence continues at coordinate 22,073 of DASXMO010000184.1, read as the reverse complement.
CCGCGCGCGCCTGCGCGGCCCGGAAGACGTTGCGGCCGATGCGGCCGAACCCGTTGATGCCCACCCGTACTGCCATATGTGCACGGCCTCCTAGTCGCGCGAAAATGAACGAGGCCGGGGTTCGGAAAGCACAACTCCGTCACCCGGCGTACCCGCGGAAGGCTATCAGTGAGCGTTTTCGTCGCCCGCCCAGCGCCGTCCGCCCGGAGAACGGCGCCGGCACCCGCGCGCTTTCACGAGGGAGCCCCTGTGCCGGACGACGCGCTCCAGACCGAAGACGTCAGGAGCGCCGCGAGACCTTGTCGATGTCGCGGTGCGCGACCGCCACGTCGAGGTCCTCGCTCTCGCCGTAGCGCGCCGCGAGGTGCTCGGCGATCGCGACCGAGCGGTGGCGCCCGCCGGTGCAACCGATGCCGATCACGAGATGGGACTTGCCCTCGGCGACGTACTCGGGCAGCAGGAAGTCGAGCAGCGCGTGCAGGCGCACGTACAGCTCGTCCAAGCGTCCGTCGCGCGCGACGTACTCGACGACGCGCTCGTCGTGACCGGTCAGCTCGCGCAGCCGCGGCTCGTAGTGGGGGTTGGGCAGGAAGCGCACGTCGAACGCGAGGTCCTCCTCGCGCGGAGGACCGTGCTTGAAGCCGAAGCTCATGAACGTCACGGCCAAACGACCGGCGTTCTGGCGCGGCAGCAGCTCGTCGGCGATGCGCCCGCGCAGGATCGCGGTGGACATGCCGGTGGTGTCGATCACGAGGTCGGCGCGACTGCGCAACGGCTCCAGCAGGGCGCGCTCGGCGGCGACGCCGGCGGCGACGCTGCCCTCGGGCGCGAGCGGATGGCGACGGCGGGTCTCCTTGTAGCGAGTGACGAGCGTCTGCTCGGCCGCCTCGAGGAACAGCACGTGGTGGCTGAGCCCAAGCGCGTCGAGGTCGTCGACGACCGCGCGCAGCGCCTCGAAGTAGACGCCCCCGCGCACGTCCGAGACGACCGCCGCGCGCTCGACCTTCGAGCCGCCGTGCACGAACAGCTCGACGAGCGAGCGGATCATCTCCGGCGGGAGGTTGTCGACGCAGAAGTAGCCCGCGTCCTCGAACACGTTCATCGCCGTCGACTTGCCCGCGCCGGAGAAGCCGGTGATGACGACGAGATCCTGCAGCCGCGAGCGCACGGCGGGCTTTGCCGTGCGCAACGGACGGAGGGGCCTGATGACGGCCATCGTCACTGATTGTGCCGCGTCAGGCGGACGAGCGTGTCATTTTTCGTGCAACCGTCTCGGTCATCCCGCTCGGTGCAGATTCGCGTGCAACTCTCTGGCGACCTTCGCGGGCAGCCCCGGGACGGCCTGCAGCTCCTCGCTGGAAGCCCCCGCGACGGCCTCGGGCGAGCCGAAGTGCGTGAGCAGCGCCTGCTTGCGCGCGGGACCGATCCCGGGCAGGTCGTCGAGTAGCGAGGAGGTCATCGCGCGGTCGCGGCGGCCGCGATGGTGGGTGAGCGCGAAGCGGTGCGCCTCGTCGCGCACGCGCTGCAACAGCTGCAGCTCGGGGGTGGAGTGGTCGAGCACGAGCGGGCGGCGGCGCCCGGGCATGAACACCTCCTCGATGCGCTTCGCCAGCGAGATCACCGCGACGCCGCGCTCGCGAAACCCGCGCAGCGGCCCGAGGCCGGCGGCGAGCTGGCCGGGCCCGCCGTCGATCACGACGAGGCTCGGCAGCGAGGCGAAGCTCGCGTCGTAGTCGGAGTCGTGTGGCGAGATGTCGGCCTGGGCCTCCCACTGGGCGTAGCGGCGCGCGAGCACCTCGGCCATCGCCGCGTAGTCGTCGGAGGCGCCCTCGGGCAGCGAGCGGATGCGGAAGCGACGGTAGTCGGACTTGCGCGGTGCGCCGCCCTCGAAGACGACCATCGAGGCGACCGTCTGCGTGCCGCCGAGATGGGAGATGTCGTAGCACTCGATCCGAATCGGCGGGGCGTCCAGCCCGAGCGCCTGCTGCAGTCCCTCGAGCGCGTCGACGCGGCTCTGGCGGCGTCGCTCGGCGCGCAGGCGCTCCTGGTCGAGCGCGAGCAGCGCGTTGCGGTGGGCGAGCTCGAGGATGCGGCGCTTCTCGCCGCGCTCGGCCGGGCGGATCTCGACCGGGCCATCGCGACGGTCCGCGAGCGCTTCGGCCAGCGGCAGCACCTCTGGGCTCGCGGAGAGCTCGCGCTGGACGACGATCAGCGCGGGGATCGAGAGGTGACCGGCGTAGTACTGCAGCATGAACTCCTCGGCCACCTCCGCCACACCGCGCTCGGTCTCGTTGGAGAGATAGAAGGACTGCCGGTCGACGAGCACGCCGTCGCGGATCTGGAAGACCTGCGCGTTGGCCTCGCGCCCGTCGATCGCGACGGCGACCGCGTCGAAGGTGCCGGCCGTGGCGTTCGCGACGCGGCGGCGCTCGAGCAGCGAGTGGACGGCGCGCAGGCGGTTGCGCTCGATCGTCGCCTGCTCGAACTCCTCCGCCGCCGCGGCCGCGCGCATGCGCGCCTCGAGGTCGCGCTCGATCGCGACGAACCGCCCCGAGAGGAAATCCCCGACCTGCTCGATCGAGGCGCGGTAGTCCTCGCGGGAGATGTAGTCGACGCAGGGCGCGGTGCAGCGCTTGATGTAGTAGTCCAGGCACGGGCTGCCGCTGCGCCGCCCCGGCTCGGGACCGGTGCAGGAGCGGAACATGAAGACCTTCGCCAGCACCTCGAGCGTCGCGCGCACGCGCTTGGCGTTCGAGTAGGGGCCGTAGTAGGCGCGGCCCGGACGGTGGCGCTCGCGGGTGAAGTACACGCGCGGGTAGTCCTCGTCAAGGGAGATGGCGATGAACGGGTAGGACTTGTCGTCGCGCAGGCGGATGTTGAAGCGCGGGCGGTACTGCTTGATGAACCCCTGCTCGGTCAACAGCGCCTCGGCCTCGCTCGCGACAACGACGCACTCAACCTGCGCCACCGCAGCGACCATCTCGGCGTGGCCCGGGCTGCTGCGCACCTGCGCTTTGGAGAAGTGCGAGGCGACGCGCTTGCGGATCGACTTGGCCTTGCCGACGTAGATCACGCGACCTTTGGCGTCGCGGAAGAGGTACACGCCGGGCTGGTCGGGAAGCGCGCGCCGCTGCGCCGTGAGCGTGCTCGCGCCGACCCCCTCGCCCTGCCCGGCTGTTGTCTCCTCGGCGGTCTTCGTGGCCATCGCGTTCGAGGATAGGCGCCGCGCTCAACGGCCTCGGCGGCCCGCCCGCGTCGCTCAGTAGGCGCGCCAGCGACGAAAGACGGCGAACAGCGCGTATGCGACCCCGGCCGCGAGCACGAACCACAGCAGCTCGCCGAGGCCCGTGTGCCACATGCGCGAGTAGGACATCCACAGGAAGATCGCCATCGCGATCGATCCGTACAGCAGGCCGCGGTGGAGATCGCCGAGCGAGTGCAGCGCGACGCGGTGTTCGCGGTAGAAACGCAGCCCGATGTAGCCGATCGCAACGCCGAAGCCGATGTAGAGGAGCGCTTCGAACGTGTGCGCGACCTGTCCGCCGGAGGGCAGGAAGTAGACGGCCGCGGCGATCAGCGCGACGATCGCGATGTTGCGCGCGTTCTTCACGCCGTCGGTCATAACGCAAGGGTAGTCAGCGACCGAGCGCGCCGAGCCGCGACCTCGCCCGGCCGTGGACGCAGCACGATCCGCTCAAGCAGACGCGATCGTCCGCCGGAGCCGAAAGCTCACTCCACGAGTGCCTCGAGCTCGGCGTAGGCGGCCTCGACGGCGCGGCGCGCGGCGGTGTGCCGCGCCTCGGACTTGGCCGACTCGTACTGCGTCGCCCACGACGCGGGATCGGCGAGTTGGTCCTCCAGCTCGCGCATCGCCGCCTCGGCATCTTCCACGGCGCGCTCCGCGGCGGCCTGCGCGGTGAGGCGGTTCTTCGAGGGTCCCGCGGCTTTGGGCTTGCGCTTGCCCTTCGACCCATTCGCGCCGGGTGGGGACGCTGCTCCGTCCGGCACACGCTTTTTTGAAAGCTGATGTTGTCCATCCGGCGCATGCGCCGGATGGCGGGGCGGCGCATGCGCCGCCCCGAGGGAGCGCGCATGCGCGCTCCCAGGAGGGGTCGCATGCGACCCCTCCGCACCAGCCGCATGCGGCTGGTGCCCCAGCTTTTTCTTAAGAGCATGCGGCCCACCACCTCTCGGAAGAGCCTGCGGCCCCGCTCTCATCTCATCGCGCACGCGCACGTACTCGGGCCAGCCGCCGGTGTAGCTGCGCAGCGAACGCTCCTCCACCGCCACCGTGCGCGTGCCGACCGCGTCGAGCAGCGCACGGTCGTGGGAGACGAGCAGGATCGCGCCCGTGAACGCGCGCAACGCGTCCTCCAGTGCCTCGCGCGACTCGATGTCGAGGTGGTTCGTGGGCTCGTCGAGGATCAGCACGTTCGCGCCGGAGTGGACCAGGACGGCCAGCGACAGCCGTCGCCGCTCACCCCCGGAGAGGCCCGCGAGCGGTTTTTCGGCCTCTTCGCCTGAGAACAGGAAGCGTCCGAGCAGCGCGCGGGCCTTGTTCGGCGTGAGGCCCGTCGCGCGCCCCGCGGCATCGAGCACACTCTGTCCGGGGTCGCCGCCCGCGCCGAGCTCGTCCGCGTGCTGGGAGAGGTAGCCGACCGTCACGTTGTGCCCCGTGCTGAGCCTGCCCCGCGCGAGCGCGCGACGGCCGGCGAGCGTCTCGATCAGCGTCGTCTTGCCCGAGCCGTTCGGGCCGACGAGCGAGACGTGCTCGCCGCGTTCGAGCCACAGCTCGGCCCGCTCGAGCAGTTTCACCGGCGGCTCGCCGATGTCGATCTCGCCATCGCTCAGCTCGAACACCACCCGGCCCGAGCGCTCGGGGGCCTTGAACTGGAACTCCAGCCCCTGCTCGTCGCGCGGATCGCGCTCGATGCGATCGATCTTCGCGAGCTTCTTCACGCGCGACTGCGCCTGTTTGGCCTTCGTCGCCTTGTAGCGGAAGCGCTCGATGAAGCGCTCCATCCGCGCGATCTCCGCCTGCTGCTTGTCGATCGCCTTGCCCAGCGCCATCTCCCGCGCGGCCTGCTCGCGACGCCACGAGTGCCACGTTCCCGCGAAGAACCGCGAGCGTCCAGCCTCCAGCTCGAGCACCGATGTGCCCACGGCCTCCAGGAACCAGCGGTCGTGCGCCACCAGCACCACCGCCGCGTCCAGCGAGACGAGCGTCTGCTCGAGCCACTCCAGCGACTCGATGTCCAGGTGGTTCGTCGGCTCGTCCAGCAGCAGCACATCAGCGTTCGTCGCCAGCGCGCGAGCGAGCGACGCGCGCGTGAGCTGTCCACCCGAGAACGTGTCCAGTGCACGATCCAGATCGGCGTCTTCGAACCCGAGCCCGTGCGCCATCGCCGTGGCGCGATCGCGCCACAGGTAGCCCCCGTGCGTCTCCAGCCGGGCCTGCGCGCGCGCGTAACGGTCGAGCAGCGCCTCATCCGCCGTGCCCTGCGCCATCCGCCCCTCCATCTCGCCCAGCTGCGCCTCGATCTGCAGCTCCTCGGTGCAGCCCGACTGGATGTACTCGCGCAGCGACACCCCGCGCTCCCGTGGGGGGCGCTGGTCGTGCAGCGCGATCCGCACGCCCCGCCCCACGCTCAGCTCGCCGCGGTCGATCGTCGACTCGCCCGCGAGGGCCCGCAGCAGCGTCGTCTTGCCCGCACCGTTGCGACCCGCGATCGTCATCCGTTCGCGGCGCTCGAGCTTGAACGAGACTCCGCGCAGGAGCGGCCGTCCGGCCATGTCGATGTGAATGTCAGAGGCGATCAGCAGTGCCATATGTCGGTGATTGTTGCGTGAGGTGGCTTGCTTTGGGTTCAGCTACGCCGCTGACTCGGGCGGAATTACACGGTTGGTGGGCTTGCCGGAGATCGGCTTGTGTGAGATTGATCTTTAAAGGAGTCTTTGGCCGGTCTGCGACCGGCGATAGATGTAAGCGGCGATTGATCGCACTTCGTCCGGGGCGGGCTGGGTGTGCCCCCGCGCCTGATCCTGCGCGGCCTGCCGGCCGTGGGCTGCGCTAGCATCCGCCACGCGCATGCGCCGCCTGACGACCACATTGTCCACGTCCATCCTGATGTTGCTCGTGCTGGCCCCCGCGGCGCTGGCCGAAAACGACGGACGCGGCTGGTACGGAGCGACGAACGACAAGGTCGTCACGAACGCCGGCTTCATCGTCATCATTTTCTTCCCGACCTTCGTCTTCGTCATGAGCATGATCCAGCGCCGCCTCGAGAAGCGCAAGGAAGCCCGCAAAGCTGCCGCGAAACAGCTCGGCGCCGCCGACTGGCACGGCGGCTGGTAGCGCCGTGAACGAGCCCGGCGCCGTGCGCTACGAGCGCGAGGGCGCCGCGGCCCTCGTCACCATCGACCGCCCCCACCGTCGCAACGCCGTCGACGGCGACACCGCCGCGCGACTGCACGAGGCCTACCTGCGCTTCGAGGCCGACGAGGACGCCCGCGTGATGGTACTCACGGGCGCCGGCGGTATCTCCTTCTGCGCCGGAGCCGACCTCAAGGCGACCGAGACGATGGCCGGCAGGCTCATGTCCGCGGAGGGACCAATGGGCTTCACGCGCCTGACGCCTTCCAAGCCGACGATCGCCGCCATCTCCGGGTTCTGCCTCGCGGGTGGACTGGAGCTCGCCCTGTGGTGCGACCTGCGCATCGCCACCGAGGGCTCCACCCTCGGCTACCCCGAGCGGCGCTGGGGCGTACCGCTGATCGACGGCGGCACGCAACGACTGCCGCGCATAGTCGGCCTCGGACGCGCCCTCGACCTGATCCTCACCGGACGCATGATCGACGCGCAAGAGGCGCTCCACATGGGCCTGCTCACCGAGGTAGTACCCCCCGGCGCACACCTGGAGCGAGCGCTAGCCCTAGCCGAGGGCCTGGCCCGCTTTCCCCAGCGCACAATGCTCGCCGACCGCCGCGCCGCAATCGAAGGCCTCGGGATGCCACTCGCCGATGGTCTCGCCCTGGAGGCGAAAGCCGGTCCCGAGGTCTTCGAAGAAGGCGCCCGCGGCGCTCAGCGCTTCGCCGCCGGTGAAGGCCGCGGGGGTGCCGGGGCCGGCGCATAGAGATATCCTCGCCCAATGGCCTACTTCGTCACAGGCGCGACCGGCTTCATCGGTCGCCGACTAGTCGAGCAGCTGCTCGAGAAGCGCCAGGGCAAGGTGTACGTGCTGGTGCGCGAGGCCTCCGCAGGCAAGCTCGACGCGCAGATCTCGCACTGGAAGGCGCTCGCGGGCTCGAGCGCCGGTAAACGCGTCGTGCCGGTGATCGGCGACCTGCGCCGCCCGCTGCTGGGCCTCGAGACCGAGCGCGTGGAGGAGCTGCGCGGCAAGGTCGACCACTTCTTCCACCTCGCCGCGATCTACGACATGACCGCGCCGGCCGAGCAGAACACCGCCGTCAACGTCGGCGGCACCACGCACGCGGTCGAGCTGGCGCGCGCTCTCGATGCGGGCGTCCTGCACCACGTCTCCTCGATCGCCGTCGCCGGCAACTACCGGGGGACGTTCGAGGAGGAGATGTTCGACGAGGGCCAGAAGCTGCCCTCGCCGTATCACCGCACGAAGTACGAGTCCGAGCGGATCGTCCGCGAGCAGCCCTACGTGCCGTGGCGTGTGTATCGGCCGGGGATCGTCGTCGGCGACTCGCGCACGGGCGAGATGGACAAGGTCGACGGGACCTACTACTTCTTCAAGGCGATCCAGCGCGCCCGCCAGCTGTTGCCGGAGTGGGCGCCGCTCGTGGGGGTCGATCTCGGCAACACGAACGTCGTCCCCGTCGACTGGGTCGCGAGCGCGCTCGAGCACATCGCCCATCAGCCCGATCTCGACGGGCACGCCTTCCATCTCACCGACCCGCGCCGCCAGCGTGTGGACGAGCTGATCAACGAGTTCGCCGCCGCCGCGCACGCGCCGCGGGTGGCCGTGAGCATCGACAAACGCCTCACCGACTCGCTCCCGCGCTGGCCGCTACAGCTGGCGCTCGCGCTGCCGCCGTGGCGCCAGGCGAAGAACCTCGCGCTGCGCGAGCTGGGGATCCCGCGGGAGGTTCTCGCGCACATGGAGCTCGTGCCGCGCTTCGACAACCGCGAGGCCGCGCGCGCTCTCGCCGGCACGCCGCTGGCCGAGCCGCCTCCGCTGCACGATTACGCGCAGCGCCTGTGGGACTACTGGGAGCGCGAGATGGACCCCGGCATGGCGCGCGGGCGCACGCTGCACGAAGCGCTCGACGGACGCAACGTGATGATCACCGGCGCCTCCTCCGGGATCGGGCGCGCGAGCGCGCTGAAGGTCGCCGCCGCCGGCGGCATCCCGCTGCTCGTGGCGCGCAACGTGGAGAAGCTCGAGGAGACCCGCGCGGAGATCGTCGCCGGCGGCGGGACCGCGTACGTGTACGCGGCCGACCTCGCCGACATGGAGTCGGTCGACCGCCTGATCGAGCGCGTGCTCGCCGACCATCGCCACGTGGACATGCTCGTGAACAACGCCGGACGCTCGATCAGGCGCTCGATCGCGCTGAGCTACGACCGCTTCCACGACTTCGAACGCACGATGCAGCTCAACTACTTCGGCGCCGTCAAGCTGATCATCGGACTGCTCCCCAGCATGCGCGAGCGCGGCTCGGGGCACATCGTGAACATCTCCTCGATCGGCGTGCAGACCAACCCGCCGCGCTTCTCCGCCTACGTCGCCTCGAAGTCCGCGCTCGACGCCTTCACCCGCGTGGTCGCCTCGGAGGTCGTCGGCGACGGTGTGACCTTCACCACGATCCACATGCCGCTCGTGCGCACGCCGATGATCGCGCCGACGAAGATGTATGACGCCTTCCCCGCGATCACCCCCGACGAGGCCGCGGACATGATCTGCGAGGCGCTGCGCTCGCGCCCCAAGCACATGGGCACGCGCCTTGGCACCTTCGGCGAGGTCGCCTACGCGCTCTCGCCCAAAGCCGTCGATCGCCTGCTGCACCTCGCCTACCGCGTGTTCCCCGACTCGGCCGCCTCCAAGGGACAGCGCGACGTCGAGGAGCGCGCGTCCTTCGAGCAGATCGCGATGGCGACGCTGACGCGGGGCGTGCACTGGTAGTGACCGCGAACGCGATCGAGGTTCGCGACCTGCACAAGCGCTACGGCGAGCACGAGGCGGTGCGCGGGATCGACTTCGAGGTTCGCCGCGGAGAGGTCTTCGGGCTGTTGGGCCCCAACGGCGCGGGCAAGACGACGACGGTCGAGATCCTCGAGGGCTACCGCGAACGCTCGAGCGGCGAGGTCTCGGTGCTCGGCCACGACCCGGCGCGACGGCAGATCGAGCTGCGCCGGCGCATCGGCATCGTGCTGCAGAGCGGCGGCATCTACAACCATCTCACCCCGCGCGAGGCGCTCGCGCACTGGGCGAGCTTCTACCCGCGACCACGCAAGGTCGAGGAGGTACTGGCGCTCTCCGGGCTCGCCGAGCAAGCCGATGTGCGCAACCGCAAGCTCTCGAGCGGACAGCAGCGCCGGCTCGATCTGGCGCTCGCGCTCGTCGGCGACCCCGAGCTGATGTTCCTCGACGAGCCCACCACGGGCTTCGACCCCAAGGCCAGGCGCGGCGCGTGGGAGACCGTGCGCAAGCTCAAGGAGCTCGGCAAGACCGTCGTGCTGACAACGCACTACCTCGACGAGGCGCAGGCGCTCGCCGACAGGGTCGCGATCGTCAAGGACGGGCGCGTGCTCGCGATCGGCCCCCCGCGCGAGCTGGGAGCGGACGGCGAGCGCTACCGCGTCGCCTACCGCGACGGCAGCGGCGAGCTCGTCGAGCGCCAGACCGATGATCCGACGGGCCTGCTGCACGAGCTCACAGCGCAGGCGCTCGCGCGAGGAGAACAGCTGCAGGAGCTCAGCGTGGGACGACCCACGCTCGAGGACATATATCTGGAGCTGACCGCAGATGCCTAGCACGATGGTCCTTACCTGGAAGCAGTACCGGCTGGAGCGCCGGATGTTCTGGCGGAACCCCAGCGCTGCGTTCTTCAACTTCGTGCTGCCGCTGCTGTTCCTCGTAGCCGGCGGGGCGATCCTGCACGGCAACCAGAGCCAGCTCGATCGTCTCGTGCCGGCGATCGCGGGGATGAGCGTGATGTCCACGACGTTCACCGCGCTCGCCTACAACATCGTCTTCCTGCGCGAGCGCGGCGTGCTCAAGCGCATCCGCGGCACGCCCCTGCCGACCGGCTCCTACCTCGGCGGCGTGGCCGCGAACGCCGTCACCAACACCGCGCTGCAGCTCGCGATCGTGATCCTCGCCGGGCGCGTGGCGTTCGGGATCGGCTGGCCCAAGGACTGGGCGGAGCTGATCGTGTTCGTGCTCGCCGGGGTCGTGTGTCTCGCCTCGCTGGGCGTGGCCTTCGCCCACGTGATCCCCAACTTCGAGTCCACCGCCGCCTACGTCAACGCGGTGTTCCTGCCCGTCGTGTTCGTCTCCTTCTACGCCTTCGACACGACCGGCGCGCCGGAATTCATCCGCAACGTCGCCGACGCGCTGCCGCTGAAGCCGCTGATCGACGGCCTCTATGGGGCGATGGTCACGGGCAAGGGGCTCGGGGACAACCTCGACGCGCTGGCCGTGATCGGACTATGGGGCCTGTTCGGCATCTGGCTGGCGATCCGCGGATTCACGTGGGAGCAGCAGCGCGGATAGGCTGTGCCGGGGCCCGGCCCACCGCCGATACCCCTCAAATGCCGCCCCGCACCCATACGCCGCTCGCCCCGCGATCGCCCCCAGCCGACGACAGGAGAACGCACATGAAGCAGCTCGCCGAGGACGTCCACCAGCTGAAGGGATGGCCCCGCAACGCGATCAACGTGTACGTGATCGGGGACGTGCTGATCGACGCCGCGACTCGCCAGGCCGAGAAGCGGATCATGCGCCAGCTCGCCGGCAGGAAGATCACCGCGCACGCGCTCACCCACGCCCATCCCGACCACCAGGGAGCGAGCCACGCGATCTGTGAGCGTCTGAACATCCCGCTGTGGTGCGGGCAGGGGGACATACCCGCGATGGAGACCCCCGGGGGGATCAAAAACCCGAAGGCGCCGGGCTGGCTCAACCGTGTACAGGAGCGCTTCTGGGTCGGACCCCCCCACCCCGTCTCGCGGGCGCTCGGCGAGGGCGACGAGGTCGCCGGTTTCACGGTGCTCGAGACGCCCGGCCATGCCCCGGGACACGTCTCCTACTGGCGCGAATCCGATCGCACCCTGATCATCGGCGACGTGCTCGGCAACATGAACTTCATCACCGGCATCCCCGGCCTGAACACGCCCCCGGACATGTTCACGCCCGATCCCGCCCGCAATCGCGAGTCGGCCAGGCGCCTGGCGGAGCTAAGACCGGCGTTGGCGTGCTTCGGCCACGGCGCGCCGCTGCGCGATCCCGGCAAGCTCGCCGAGTTCGTGGCCAAGCTGCCGAACTGAGCGATGGCCGAGGGCCTTTTCATCCCGTCCGCCGACGGGCGCGTCGAGCCGACCGAACACGCCCGCGGACCGTGGGATCCCCGCGCCCTGCACGGGGGCGCGCCCGCGGCCCTGATCACAAGTGTCTTCGAGGCGATGCAGCCGGGAGCGGAGCTCCCGATCGCGCGGCTGGGCTTCGAGTTCCTCAAGCCGATCCCCTTCGCCGAGCTCGAGGTCAGGACCGAGATCGTGCGCGACGGCAGGCGAGTGCAGGAGCTCTCCGCCGAGCTTATGACCGTCCCCGACGGCGGCGCCTCTCGCGGTGAGACGATCGGGCGGGCAAGCGCGCTGCGCATCCAGGCCGTCCCCGAGGGTCTGCCCGACCCCGATGATCGCCGCCAACGGCCCGGCCCGGAGTCTGTGCGCTCCCTGCCCGGCCCCGAGCAAGGCAAGACGGTGAAGTTCGCGCTGAACGACACCGATACGAACAGCCTCGCGACGACCGGCATGGAGATGAGCTGGCTCACCGACCCCTGGTCGCTCGGCCCCGGGCAGGTGTGGATGCGGCTGCGCCAGCCGCTCCTCCCGGGCCAGGAGGCGAGTCCGCTCGTGCGGCTCGCCGCCACCGCCGACTTCGGGAACGGCATCAGCGCCGAGCTGAGATTCGACCGCTACCTCTTCATCAACGCCGACCTCACCATCCACCTGTGGCGCCGCCCGCAGGGCGAGTGGATCGGACTCGACGCGAAGACGGTGCTGATGGACGGCGGCGTGGGCACCGCCGAAAGCGTCCTGCACGACACTCTCGGCCCTGTGGGCCGTGCGGTGCAGACGCTCGTCGTGCAGCCGCGTTAGCGCGCGCTCACCAACGGGTAGTTGCACAAGCAATCGGTGCTGCTATAACCAGAGCCGTTGCACGTACAACTATCTGGTCGGTCGTACCCCCGCCCACGAAAGGAGCCCCCAATGTCTGCCGAAACCGCCGTTGCGAGTCCCACAGAGACGCCTCTTCTTCCCACCGGTACCTGGAAGGTCGATCCGGTCCATTCGAGCGTGGAGTTCCAAGTCAAACATCTCGGCATCGCCACCGTCAAGGGCCAGTTCAAAGAGTTCGAGGGTACGCTCGAGATCGGTCCCGATGGGGCCGTCGCGTACGGCACCGTGCAGACGGCCAGCGTCGACACGCGCGAGCCCCAGCGCGACGAGCACCTGCGCTCGGCCGACTTCTTCGAGGCCGCCACCTATCCGACGATCGACTTCCGCTCCAGCGCCATCCGCGCCGCCGGCGAGGATGAGCTCGAGATCGACGGCGAGCTGACGATCCACGGCGTCACCCGCCCGATCACGCTGCGCGCGGAGCTCGAGGGCACCGAGCAGGATCTGCAGGGCAACGACCGCGTGGGCCTCTCCGCGAGCGCGCAGATCAACCGCTCGGACTACGACATCAAGTTCAACGCCGCCCTCGGATCGGGCAACGTGGTGGTCAGCGACAAGGTCAAGATCCTCGTCGACATCTCCGCGGTCAAAGCCGACTGAGCGCGCGATCGATAGCCCGTATGGGCGGCGTCGTCAGCGGACGACGACGTCGCCCAAGGCCTCGTCAATCGCCGCGAGCGTCTCGGCGCTGAGCTCGATGCCCGAGGCGGAGGCGTTGGCGTGGACCTGCTCGGGGCGGCTCGCGCCGACGATCGCCGACGCGACGTTCGGCTCGCGCAAGACCCAGGCGAGCGCGAGTTGGGCCATCGTCAGGCCGGCCTGCTCGGCGACCGGGCGCAGGCGTTGGACCGCCTCGAGCACCCGCGGCTCGACCAGGCGGTCGATGAAGGTGCTCATCTCCTCGCTGGCCGCGCGCGAGTCTGAGGGGGGCGGCTCGCCGGGCAGGTACTTGCCGGTCAGCACTCCCTGCCCGAGCGGGGACCACACGATCTGGGAGATCTCCTCCTGCTTGCACAGCGGTATCACCTCGGCCTCGGGCGCCCGCCAGAGCATCGAGTACTGCGGCTGGCTGGAGACGAACCGCTCGACATCAGGGAGCGCGAGCGCCTCGTCGATCCGCTCGACCGGCCACTCGCTGAAGCCGATGTGACGCGCCTTGCCCGCGCGCACGACCTCGGTGAGCGCGCCCATCGTCTCCTCCAGCGGCGTCTGATCGTCGTAACGATGACACTGATAGAGGTCGACATAGTCGGTCCGCAGGCGCTGCAGCGAGGCGTCGATCTGCTTGTGGATCTGCGCCGCCGAGAGCCCGCGATCGGTGGGCGACATTTCGAAGTAGACCTTCGTCGCGAGCACGTAGGAGGAGCGCTCGTGCCCGGAGAGCACCTCGCCCAGCAGCGTCTCGGAGGCGCCGCGCCCGTAGACGTTCGCGGTGTCGATGAAGTTGATCCCCGCGTCGAACGCCGCCTCGACGCACGCCCGCGCCTGCTCGCGCTCGACGCCGCCGGAGTAGGTCAGCCATGAACCGAGGCTGATCTCGGAGACCTCGATGTCGCTCGAGCCGAGCTTGCGAAAGCGCATCGCGACAGCCTACTCCAGCCAGACGCGTCGACGACTGCCACGGACCTCATCGCCCACCCGAACGGGTCGAAATCCCCCCACCCCGTACGGATCGGAATGCCGGGTATGCGTAGCGACGATTATAGGTTCGAGCATGTGGGTATACCCCACTGGCTTGGACGTTTGCTCCCAAATATTTGAGCCTTACGACATAAACGCCGATAGTTAGTCTGCCATGCAGACAAATGGGTCACGGCGGGGCTCATGGCGAACGATGCCGATCACGGTCTGCATCTGCCTGCTCGCGCTCACGGCGGTGGCTGCGGCGACCGCCTACGAGCAGGCGCACCGCGAAGCGCGGATGCGTCGCTCGGCCCTCTCTGCCCGCGCAAGCGCGCAGGTCGCCGCCGCCGTGGACCCCACGATCGAGCGACTCCGCGACCTGGCCGTGGCCACCGGCCGTGACCGGTCCGGGAGCCTCGTGGAGTTCGAGGCAGTCGCGACCGGCCTGCTGGAAGACCCGACGATGAACGGAATCGGGCTGATCCAGTTCGTACCGGCGCGCTCACGCGCCGCCTTCGAACGCGCGCACGGTCAGATCAAAGCGCTGCCCGGGAGAGGCTCGAGCGCCCTTGCGGCACCCCGATCCGCCTCTTACTACGTCGTCGCCGACGTGCTCACCAGGCCCGGCCAGCCGCGCAACATCGATACGGACATCGGCGAAGACCCAACCCGTCGCAAGGTCCTGGTCGCCGCCGCGATGTCGGGGAAGCCGCAGGCGACTCCGCCCGTGAGCCGAGTCAACAGCCACGAGCTGGTGACGGCGCTGTATGTGCCGGTGTACCGACTCACCACTTCCCCACCGCGCACGCCGAGGGCGCGTATCGCCGATCTCGAGGGGTTCGTCTCCAGCAGCTATCGCTACGCGCTGCTCGCCCCCAACGTGCGCGCCGTGCTACCGCGAGGCGCCGCGTTGACGCTGTACGACGGTCGCTCGACGCTGCTCGGCGACGGCGTGCCCCACGACGCTCAACTCACGCACATCTCGGTCGCCGGGCGCTCGTGGGTGCTCGCGATCGGCGAGCCCCCGACGGACCTGTCGCTGACCGAGACCGTGCTGATCGTCGGCGGGCTGCTCACGCTGCTGCTGGTCGCGCTCAGCGTGCAGGCAACCCGCCGCGAGCGCTACGCGCTGGAGATGGTCGACCGCCGCCTCGCCGAGCGCGAACAGGCCGAGCTCGCCCTGCGCCAGCTGACGGCCAACGATCCACTCGGTCCCGAGCGGATCGAGACGCGCCTGGAATGGGTCGCGCGGATCCGCGCCGCGCTCGACGACGGACGCCTCACGCTGCACGCCCAACCGGTGGTCGAGACCGCGAGCAGGCGCACCACCCAGCACGAGCTGCTCGTGCGCATGATCGATACCGACGGCTCGCTGGTCTCCCCCGCCCAGTTCCTGCCGATCGCCGAGCGCTTCGGGCTGATTCGCGAGATCGACCGCTGGGTGGTGACCGAGACGATCGCGATCCTGCGCCGCCAGCGCGAGCTCGGGCGCAAACCGACCGTGGAGATCAACCTCTCGGGGCAGTCGCTCGGCGACACCGGCCTTGCCGCCCATATCGGCTCAGAACTGCGCGCCGCCCAGGTCGACCCCGGGCAGCTCGTGTTCGAGGTTACCGAGACGACCGCCATCGGGAACATCGCCGCGGCGCGCGACTTCGCCCAGCAGCTGGCGCGACTCGGCTGCCGGTTCGCGCTGGACGACTTCGGCGCCGGGTTCGGCTCCTTCTACTACCTCAAGCACCTCCCGTTCGACTACATCAAGATCGACGGCGAGTTCGTGCGCAACTGCACCGTCGACGTCACCGACCGGCTCGTGATCCGCGCCGTCGTCAAGCTCGCCCAGGGGATGGGTACCCGCACGATCGCCGAGTTCGTCGGCGACGAGAAGACCTTCGCGACCGTCGCCGCGCTCGGCGTCGACTACGCGCAGGGCTTTCACCTCGGCAAGCCCGTGCCGGTCGAGAGCGCGTTCGGCGCCGAGCGCGCCGGCTCCGTCACGCTCTGACAGGCGCTCTTACATCGAAGACAGCAGCGCGCCTGCGACGTAGACATCGTCGGGGGAGGAGGCGATCCCCTCCTCGCGCCGGGTGCTCTTGACGCCGTACAGATACCGATCGGCGCGCGCCAGCGGCGCGTCCAGGCTCTCGCCCGAACGCCACTCGCTCACGCCGACCGACCAGCCGACCGGGTCCTCGCCATCGCGCAACCGCTCGAGCACGGCCTCGGCCCCAATCGAAGTGGTGGCGGGCAGCAGCAGCACGAACTCATCGCCCCCGTGGCGCGCGAGGATGTCGCCGGGACGCACACGCGCGCGCCAAGAGCGACCGAGGCTCGCGAGTAGCCGATCGCCCGCGGCGTGGCCCTCGCGGTCGTTGATCTGCTTGAACCCGTCGAGATCGATCACCGCGAGCGTCAGCGGGCTGCCGGTCCGATCGGCGAGCGCGCGCTCGCGCAGCGCGGCGGTCTGGAAGCCGGCCCGGTTGAGCAGGCCGGTGAGGTGGTCTGTGCCGGCCTGCATGCGCATGTTCTCGCTGAGATTGCCGAGCACGATGCAGATCGACCAGATCGTCACGACCACGATCGTCCAGTAGACGACTATGTCCGAGAGGCCGCTCAGCACGAGGCCGGTGCTGAAGCCCACGGACATCAGCGCACCCTGGACGATCACCCCTCGTCGCGAAAAGAAATGAGCCGAGTAGATCGCGATCCAGGGATAGGCGAAGGCCGCCACCATCAGGCCGCCGTGCGTGGTCGCGTGCGCCACCAACCAGCTGGCGACGATCGATCCGATCGCGGCGATCACCTCGAAGCCAAGCAGCGGTATACGCTGACCGACCAGCCAGATCACGGCGGCGCAGAGCACGCCGATCGCACCCGCCGTGCCGACCATCGCAGCGGGCTCGCTGGGGCTGAGGGGGTAGGCGGCGGCCAGCAGGCCCACGAACCCCTTGAACAAGAACAGCAGCGCCAGCGACCAAACGATCGCGGGTCGGCGCGCGGTAAGGCCGTTTACGACCGCGCGCAGCGCGGCGATCCGCCCGCGCGAACGCGGCGGCCGGCGGTCGGACAGCGGCATGGGGCTGGCTTGCGTATGGAGCACCTGCCTGACTATTCGGTCATGCCCGCGCCTGGCTTGAGCCGGAGCCACGGTTGACAACGAACCTTCAGCGGCCCGCGCGCCGGCTCGGCGCACCATGTGAATCACTGCTCCGCACCATCCGACCCACTACTCTGACCAGAGATGCTCTTCAGCCGCAAGCCCCCGACCGTCGTCGATGCCGCCACCGCCCTGCCGGGGCACAGCACCGAGATGCCGGTGCCCGCGCGCCACGAGGTCCTGGGCACACCGCTGCAACCGCCCTTCCCCGAGGGCGTGCAGACGGTCGTGTTCGGCATGGGCTGCTTCTGGGGAGCCGAGCGGATCTTCTGGCAGGCCGACGGTGTCTACACCACCGCGGTTGGCTACGCGGGAGGGTTCACCCCCAACCCCACCTACGAGGAGGTCTGTTCGGGGCAGACCGGCCACACCGAGGTGGTGCTCGTCGCCTTCGACACCGCGCGCACGAGCTTCGAGGAGATGCTGAGACTCTTCTGGGAGGGCCACGACCCGACACAGGGCATGCGCCAGGGCAACGACGTCGGCAGCCAGTACCGCTCGGCGATCTACTACGCCGACGAGACCCAGCACACCGCCGCGCTGGCCTCGCGTGATGCCTACCAGCAGATGCTCACCGCGGCCGGCCACGGTGAGATCACGACCGAGATCGCCCAGCGCGACCCCGAGCACCCGCTGTACTACGCCGAGGACTACCACCAGCAGTACCTCGCCAAGAACCCCGCCGGCTACTGCGGGCTGGGCGGGACGGGCGTGAGCTGTCCCATAGGTCTCGCCGCCGGCAGCTGAGCGAGCGGGGCGCGCCACCTGAGGAGTTGCGACCCCGCCAAAAGCGAGGCCGCAACCGTCTCGTTGTCCAACCGGGTCACGCCCTCCGCCCGTGGGGGTGGACGGAGGGCGCGGCCCGGAAGCTTGTCCCTGCCCTACGTCGCGCTGCCCAGCGCGGGTTCGCTGCCCGGCTGCCATGTCGGCGGGTGCGGTCCGCCGAGGGTGGGCACGTCCGAGGGGTAGACCTCGTTGCCGTGGATCGCGTGATCTCCGATCTCGAGCTCCTCGTCGGTGAGGCGCAACGGGAACACGATGCCCACGAGCTTCAGCAGGACGAACGTCATCACGCCGCTGAACACGATCACCCATGCGGCCGTCTCGGCCTGCCAGCGCAGGAGCGTCCAGCTGCCGCCGTTGAAGACGCTCAATTTGCCGGGCAGGTTCGAAGCGCCGCCGACGCCTATGTACTCGACTAGGTGCGGATCGGCGAACAGTCCGACCATCAGACCGCCGAGGAGCCCGGCGATGCCGTGGGTGTAGACCACCCCCAGCGTGTCGTCGACGTGACGGAACACCGGCGCTCGACTCAGGAACCTGATCGCCATCCACACGACCGTCGAGGCGATCACACCCACGGCGATGGCCCCGTAGCCGTTGACGAAACCGGCGGACGGCGTGATCGCCACCAGCCCGGTGATCATGCCGTTGACCGAGCCGATCAGCGAGGGCTTGTCGCGGAAGATGTAGTCCCATGCGATCCACACGAGCATCGCCACCGCGGTGCAGAGGTTCGTGTTGATCACCGCCGCGGAGGCGTTCGCGCCGGCGTAGTAGGAATCTCCACCGTTGAAGCCGTTCCAGCCGAGCCACAGCAGTCCGGCACCGGCCGCGACCATCAGCAGGTTGTTGGGCGCGTCGACCTCCCGGTCACGTTGCAAGCGCGGTCCGATCACCGCCGCCGCCACGAACCCGGAGATGCCGGCGGCCAGGTGGATGACGTAGCCGCCGGAGTAGTCCAGGGCGCCGTGCGCGGCGAAGTAGCCGCCGCCCCAGATCAGGAACGCGTTGACCGTGTACACGAACGTGATCCACAGCAGCACGAACGGGATCCAGGCCTTGAAGCTGATCCGCCCGAGCACCGAGCCGAGCATCAGGATCGGGGTGATCGCGGCGAACACGAACTGGAAGTACACGAGCGAGGCCATCGGGAAGTGGAACGGCGGGCCTTCGGTGATCGACGGGATCACCGCCTGCCCCTCCTCGGCGCCCGTCGAGAGAACGGTGCCCGACTTGCCCCACATCGTGTCGAAGAAGCTCTTGCCGTGCCCGATCGGGCTGCCAAAGCCCATCTTGAAGCCCCATAGGCACCAAGCGACGAGCACCAGGCAGAACGCGACGAACGTGAGCATCATGCTGTTGACCGACCAGCGCTTCTGCATGACCCCGCCGTAGAGCACGGCGAGACCGGGCAGGCTCATCAGCCCGACGAACGTCGCGGCGGTCATCTGCCACGCGTTGTCTCCGGCGTTGAGCCAAGTTGGGTATGCGTTCCAGGACATGTGCCTCCGTTTCCCTGCTTTCGGGTCTGCCTGACCGCCGCTCTCCCTTGTGAGCGACGGCGTGACAATTGCGGTCCGCGTATGAAATCCGTCACGGGCCCGGCCGGGTAGGGACACCCTGGCCAACAGTTGGCCGGCGCGTTTCGACATTTGTATAGATGCGCCCGGAGGGGACGATCGGAGCGGCAGCAGCGCCGCCGCTTCCAGGCGCTCAGCCGAAGGCGAAGCCCGCGCGACGACACGCCGCGCGCAGCTCCGAGGCGACGCTCTTGAACGCGCCCGGAGTGGCGCAGACCCGGCGGGCCTGCGCGCCGCAGGCGTGCTCGGTCGCTCCACCGAGCGTCGAGGCGAACGTCACTTCGATGCAGTCCCTACGCGCGGGGGCGCCGCTCGTGAGCGCGTAGGCGCCGAGACCGATCACGGCGATCGCGACACACGCCAGCAGCACGGCGACTGCCGTACGCTCCCGTTTGCCCCAGCGCAGCGGTTCGGAGAGCCGCTTGGACTGGTCGATCATGATCATCGCGGCGAGCCTACCGTTCTACGCCGCGGCGGGCCCCGGCGCGGAATCGTCCGCCGCGACCGCTTCGCCCGCGTCCGCCCCAGCCTGCGGCTGGAAGGAGAGCGCGGCCGAGTTGATGCAGTAGCGCTGCCCGGTCGGACCGGGTCCGTCGTCGAACACGTGCCCGAGATGACCGCCACAGGTGCGACACACGACCTCGGTGCGGCGCATGAACAGGCTGTTGTCCGGGCGCAGCTCGACCGCCTCGGCGACCGCCGGCTCGGTGAAGCTCGGCCAGCCCGTTCCGGAGTCGAACTTGGTGTTCGAGTCGAACAGCTCCGTGCCGCATGCCGCGCAGCGATAGGCGCCCGAGGCCTTGTTGTAGACGAGCTCACCCGTGAACGGCGCCTCGGTGCCGGCCTTGCGCAGCACCTCGTACTGCTCGGGCGTGAGCTGCTCGCGCCACTGCTGCTCTGACTTCTCAACCGCGCGCTCGGCCATGAACCAGTTCTAGCAGCACCACGACGATTTGGATGGTTCCGGCGGCGCATGCGCCGCCGGCGGGACCGCGCATGCGCGGTCCCGTGGGGAGGTCGCATGCGACCTCCCCGTCCAGGCCGCATGCGGCCTGGACAACAGCCTTCTCAAAAGCATGCGGCCATCAAACAGGTTCGCGCGCAGCCTGGCCCAACAGCCTTCTCAAAGCATGCGGCCATCAAACACGCTCGCATGCGGCCCCGGCCTCCACCCCTGCTAACATGATTCTTACGTTCACGTCAGATTAGAACACCGCCCGCGAGGAGCACCCCAGCTTGACCGCCACCACGACACGACCCGCCCCACCGCCCTCACCGGGCACCGCCACGCGCAGGTCGCGCATCGGGGTCGCGGAAGGCCACGCGCACTACAAGTGGTGGGCGCTCTCCTGCACGAGCCTCGGGATGTTGCTCGCGGCCACCAACTCTGGGACGCTGATCATCGCGCTGCCCGACCTCGAGCGCTCGCTGCACGCGAGCCTGCTGGAGCTCGTATGGGTGATCCTCGCCTACCTGATCGCCGCCACCGTGCTCGTGCTGATGGCCGGCCGCCTGTCCGATCTGTTCGGGCGCAAGCGCGCCTACATCGGCGGGTTCCTCGTGTTCGCGTTCGCCTCGCTCGGGGCCGGGTTCTCCCCCGACGCGACCGTGCTGATCGGCTGGCGGATCCTGCAGGGCATCGGCTCGGCCTTCCTGTTCGCCAACGCCGCCGCGCTCGTCACCGATGCCTTCCCGCGCGAGGAACTCGGCCTGGCGATGGGCGCCAACACGATGGTCGCCGCGATCGGGCTGGTGCTGGGACCGGTACTCGGCGGCGCGCTGGTGGCGATCTCCTGGCACTGGGTCTTCTGGTTCAACGTCCCCCTCGCGCTCGCCGGAGCCGCCTGGGGCGCGCTGATCCTGCGCGAGCTCGCCCGTCGCGAGCACGTGCCGAGCTATGACGTGCTCGGCACCGCCACGTTCGTGCTCGGACTCACCGGCCTCGTGCTCGGCGTCTCCAAGGGCGGGCTGAGCGGGTGGGACGACCCGCTGGTGGTCGGCGGCCTGCTCGCCGCGGTCGTGCTGCTGCCGGCGTGGGTCGTCATCGAGCGCCGCTCGCGCGCGCCGATGCTCGACCTGAAGCTGTTCAGCAACCGCCTCTTCGCCGCCGCGACCGCAGCGGCGTTCATCAACGGACTCGCGCGCTTCGCGCTGATGTTCCTGTTCGTCTTCTACTTCCAGGGTGCGCAGTCCAACTCGCCGATCCAGGCGGGGATCAAGCTGATCCCGCTCGCCGCCGGGATGCTCGTCGCGTCTCCGCTGGCCGGCATCTACGCCGACCGGCACGGCTCCCGCGCGCTGGCCGCGCTCGGGATGCTCACCAGTGCGGCCGGCCTTGCGGCGATGACGACGCTCGGCGTGCACACCCCCTACTGGCAGAGCGCGCGCTGGCTCGCCGCGGTCGGCATCGGCTCGGGGATGTTCAACTCCCCGAACACGGCGGCGATGATGGGTGTCGTCCCCGCCCACCGACGCGGCGTCGCCGCCGGCGCCCGGA
>DASXMO010000183.1:0-12102 GCA_036495605.1 Solirubrobacteraceae bacterium | reverse complement strand
GCCTGCGCCTGCGTAAGGTCGGCGGTGGCGTCGACGTAGATGTGGCAGTTGCCCGACGCAGCGTAGATCACGGGCACGGTCGCGACCTCTTGCAGGGCCGCCTTCAGACCCTCGCCGCCGCGGGGGATAATCAGATCGACGGTGTCGTTCTGGCTCGCCAGCTGCGCGAGCTCCTCGCGCCCGCCGCCGGAGACCAGGCCGATGCAGCCGTCGGGCAGGCCGGCGGCGACGGCGGCCTGCCCGGCGATCTGCGCGAGCGCGGCGTTGGAGTGGGCGGCGGTGGAGGATCCGCGCAGGACGATCGCGTTGCCGGACTTCAGGCACAGCGCGGTCGCGTCGATCGTGACGTTGGGACGAGCCTCGTAGACGACCGCGACGACGCCCAGGGGCACGCGCACGCGCTGGATGTCCAGCCCGTTGGGCAGGCGCCGGCCCTCGACGATCTCGCCGACGGGATCGGGGAGGGCGACGATGTCCTTCACGGCGCGCGCGATCGCGGAGATCCTGGAAGGGTCGAGGGCCAGCCTGTCCAGCAGCGCATCGCCGAGCTCCGCCTCGCGCCCCAGCTCCATATCCCGGGCGTTTGCGGCGAGGATCTCGTCGCTGTGCTCGACCAGCGCCCGCGCGATCGCGGACAGGGCGGTGTCCTTGCGCGCGCTGTCGATCTGCGCCAGCTCGCGGGCGGCGCGCCGGGCGGCGCGGCAGGTCTCGGCGACCGATGAGGTGAGGGCTGTGGCCATCGCTCTACAGGGTAGGGGCCCGCTAGTCGAGCACCAGATAGTCGCGATGCACGGCCTCGTCTGTCGCGCGCGGCAGCAGCTCGCGCACGGCCGCGGACTGTAGGCCCATGACCTGGCGCAGCTCGGCCGCGGAGTAGTTGCAGATGCCCTTGCCGATCGCCGCGTGAACCTCGCCGTCGCGGTCGCGTGCCGCGATCTCGACCGCGTCGCCGGCGTCGAAGTCGCCCTCCACGGCGATCACACCAACCGGCAGCAGGCTGGCGGAGCCCTCGCGCACGGCTCGCGCGGCCCCGGCGTCGATCGTGAGCGTTCCCCGTGCGGGGCGCGCGTACTTGAGCCACAGCTTGAAAGATGAGTAGCGAGCCTCGCGGGCCTGAAACCGCGTCCCGGCACGTCCGCCGGCGAGCACTGTGCCGAGCGCGCCTGAGTCGAGGCCGTTGCAGATCGTCGTGGCGATCCCGGCGGCGGTGGCCATGTCGGCGGCGACGACCTTGGAGCGCATCCCACCCGAGCCCAGCGGGGAGGTCGTGTGGCCGATGTCGAGCTCGTCGAGGTCCCCGAACTCGCTGACGTCCTCGATCAGGCGCGCGTCGGGGCGCAGGCGCGGATCGGCGGTGAAGAGGCCGTCGATGTCGGTCAGCAGGATCAGCTCGTCGGCGCCGATCAGCATGGCGACCTGAGCGGCGAGGAAGTCGTTGTCGCCGAAGGAGATCTCGTCGGTGGCGGTGGTGTCGTTCTCGTTGATCACCGGCAGCACTCGCCAGCTCAGCAGCGTCGCGAGCGTCTGGCGCGCGTTCAGGTAGTGGGTGCGCGCGGACATGTCGAAGAACGTCAGCAGCACCTGTGCGCTGGTCACGCCGCGCTCGCGCAGCAGCTCGTCGTAGACGCGATACAGCTTGCCCTGGCCGACCGCGCTGGCTGCCTGCAGTTCGCCGACCGCGCTCGGACGCTGGGGCAGGCCCATCGTGCGCATCCCCCGCGCGATCGCGCCGCTGGTCACGAGGATCGCCTCATCGCCGCCGCGGTGAAGCTCGGCGGCGACCTCGCAGATGCGCGCGAGCGCCTCCTCGCGCAGCTCACCGTCGGCGTCGGCGACGACCGAGGAACCGAGCTTGATGACGACACGTTTCATGGCGATATGCAGCGTAGACGGTCGTTATGCGGGTGGCATGTACGCGTCAGGTGGTGGAGGGGTGGGGGCGAGCTCAGGCCCGCGGCGAGCTTGAGCAGATTGTGGAGGCTCAGGTTGCGCTGTCCGCGCTCGACCTGGCCGAGGAAGGTCCAGTGGATATTGCTCTTTTGAGCAAGCGCCTCCTGGCTGAGACCAAGCGCGTTGCAGTGCCCACGAACCCACACGCCGAGCGTGCCCGCAGCAATGGAGACGACGGGATCGCTAACCTCTGTTGGCTTGGCCACCCAACGAATCAGGCATACAGCACTGGCGGAAGAAGCGTAGATAACGACCTAATGATTGTCATAACTGCATCGATAACCGCTGTTGCCGGACTCGTCGGTTATATGGGTGCGATCCGTATTGGGCCGAAACTCGGCGTAAGGACCCCGCGCGATCTACCACCGCGCCGAAGACGGCTCCTGTGGCTGATGATCACTGCCACGCTTGGAGTATCGTTCTTGATTATTTTGGCAATCACGCACGGAGCAGCTGTACTTGGGATAGGCATGTTGGTCGTGATTGCACTGTCGCAGTTTGTGCTAACCCTGTTCCGAGTCCGACGCTCTCAGCGACGTGCAAAAGTCGCCCGAGCCATCCGAAACGCTGTCAGAGAGAGGTAGCGCACTATGGCTGCATTTCGATCTCCGTACGCGCCCGGAACTCTCCCCCGCAAACGAGACGCGAGCATCAGTACCTACGCGACTTGGACCGAGGCGACATCGCCTAACCGAGATTCAGGACCTGACCGCAGTCGGACACCTTGTACGCTTTTTGGCAGGAGGTGCGTTTGAGCCACCGTTTCCGAAAGTGACGCACAAAGGGACTCAGACCGCCGTGCTTGGAGGCGTGCGCGAGTATTCGCGAGGTGAGCAGATTCAGACGCACGCGCAGCAGTAGGTCTTCCACGGTCTGGCCGCTTGATTCCAGGAACTTGGTGAATTCGCGTGTGCGCGGGAACTGTTGGTGGCGAATGTGGTCGAAAGTGCGACGAACCTTTGCATCCGTAACGACGATGTGCAGTTCCTGAGCCTCCCCGATTATCCAATCGGATGAGATGAGGAAGCCCATGACCTCCTGTAGGAGACCGGCGGAGTGGGCTCGTTCTGTAAGCGACGCGCTTCGTTCGGCGATAGTGAACCAGTGCGCGAAGGTCATTCCCGTGACAGGCGTCGGGCCGACGCAGGCGAGCAGAGCTTCTGGGGCAGGGTGATAGATGTCAATCGATGTCGTTGGATTCAGCGGTGCGGGAGGCGTCGCGACCGGCGGACAGCCTGCCTGTGGCCCAACTGGAGCCTGGGCCATTGCAGGCAGAACGACAATGGACACGGTCGCCACCACGGGCAGGAACAATGAGACAGCTCTAATCTTCAACATTTGCCCGCCGTAGCTTACTGTACAGGCAGCATGACCCGAGCGACCCGAATCGGCGGTGGTCAGATCGATTCGTCAGTGCATGTGCGCTTCTTCGCGCGAGAGGATTGTCCGTCGTCCTCGGCGCGTTCGAGCTCACGGCCCCACTTGTACATGTGTTCCGCTTGTGCGAGCCGTTGAGCCGGACTCAACTCGAGATGCCCTGCCACAACTGTCTCGCAGACCTCGCCATCGATCGGCTCGGCAGCGAGCACAAGGCGCCGCCCGGTCATTCGCAGCACATCTCTCAGCGTGGCGATCCTCGGATTGGACTCGGACTTCTCCAGCTTGGCCACGGCCGCCTGGCTGACCCCCAACCGCAGTCCGAGCTGAGCCTGGGTGAGACCAGCTTGACGACGCGCGTTCTTGAGCAGAATAGCCGCTTCTGACATACCCCTATTATAACTCAAAGGTTGTTTCAGTCTGTCCGACTGGCCCTGCACGACATGGTGGCCCGGGGACGGGCACCAGCCTTTCAAGCTGCGCGGTCGAGGTACTCGTGTAGCGCGATCCGGGTGATCTCGCTGACGGAACGCTTCTCGCGGCGCGCGCGCTCCCGGAGTGCGGTCGCGAGCGTGGGGTCGACGCGCACCTGTATGCGCGGTGATACGCCCTCGGTGCCGAGGGATGGTCTGCCGACCGTGACCCTGATGGCCTTGTCGAGGTCGTAGCCGCGTTCGGCCTCGTCGGCGAGCGCCTCGATGTCCTCCTCTGAGAGTTCGTCACCGGCAGCAGTTCTGATCTTGGTCATTTCCCGGCCTCGTCTTCGTACTTCCTTTTGTACTTGTCGCGTAGCGGCATAGCATGGATCACCAGCATCTCGTGATTCTCCACTTCGACGGCCATGACCTCCAAGACTTGGCCGTGTGCGTCCTCGCCGAGATAGACCATGCGGATGGCGCGTGCGCGCCCTCCCGAGGGCGGAGGCTCCTCAATCGTAGATGGTAGTTGGCGATGACATGACGGATACGATTCTTCGATATGCGATGACGTGTCGCGGCGCGCGCAAACCGCACGCCTGTATTTGAGAGTTTATCAGTTTTGTCAGACATAATAGAGGATCCGATTTGGTCGCCCGAGCAGGAACCACCAGCTCACAGACGCCCTTGCCGGGGATCTGCGTTGATGATCCAGATTGCTTGGGACGGTTCTCTCGGCGCTCCCGCCGAGTGCCACTGACTTGTCGCGCGACCGTGACCGAGGAGGCACAGCGCCAAGCGCCTGTGCCGGTTACCTGAAGACGTCTCAGTCCGACCCATCTGGGTCCAGCTCGAAGACCACCCCGGCGATGCGCACCTCATCGCCCGCGACGAACCCCTCGCGCTGCAGCGCGTCGAGCACGCCGATGCGGCGCAGGCGTTCCTCGACGTAGGCGAGGGCGTCTTCGTTCTCGACGTCGTAGCGGCTCAGCAGCCGCTCGACGCCGCGACCGTCGACGGCGAAGGAGCCCGGACCAAGCTGCTCGACGACATAGCCGCGCCCTCCGTCGCGCGAGCCCGGACGAAAGACCATGTGCTCGGCGATCTCCTCCTCGAGCGCGCCGGTGGAAAGCGCACCGCCGGGATCGCCGGCCTCGCCCCTGCGCTCGCGCTCCCCCCCGACCTCGCCTCTCCGCTCGGCCTCAGACGCAGCGTCGGGCACGATCCGCAGCAGCAGCTCGCCGAGCTCGCGCAGGCCCGCGCGCGTGGCGCTGGAGGTGCTGAGCACGGGCACGTCGGCCCCAAGCCGCTGCTGCCATGCCGTAACGGCCTCCTGAGCGCGCTCGGGCGTGACGAGGTCGACCTTGGAGAGCACGAGCACGCGCGGCAGGCGCGCGAGGCGCTCGTCGTGCGCGGCCAGCTCGTGCTCGATCGCGGCGTGGTTGGCGACCGGGTCGGCGTCCTGCTCGCCGGAGATCTCGGGGGCGATGTCGAGCACGTGCACGAGCAGGCGTGTGCGCTCGACGTGGGCGAGGAAGTCGTGTCCGAGCCCTGCCCCTTCGCTTGCCCCTTCGATCAGCCCGGGAATGTCGGCGACGATCAGCTGGCGACGCTCGTGCTCGTCTTCGAGCACCCCGAGCACGGGCGAGAGGGTGGTGAAGGGATAGCTGGCGATCTTCGGCGCGGCGCGGGTCAAGCGCGAGAGCAGCGATGACTTGCCGGCGTTGGGCATGCCCACGAGGCCGACGTCGGCGAGCAGGCGCAGCTGCAGCTCGATCCAGCCCTGCTCGCCGGAGAGCCCGCGCTCGGCGAAGCGGGGCGCCTGGCGGGTGGGGGTGGCGAAGCGCTTGTTGCCGCGCCCGCCCGAGCCGCCGCGCGCGATCGTGGCGCGCTGGCCGTGCGCGAGCAGCTCCCAGCGCCGTCCCTCCAGGTCATCGCCCTCGCCCTCCCCAGCGCCGCGGGCTTCGGTGCCGGGGGGCACGCGGATCGTGAGGGTCTCACCGTCGGCGCCGTGCTTGAGCGCTCCCTGGCCGTGCCCGCCACGGCCGGCGTGGTACTGGGCGCGGCGCCGGAAGGAGTGCAGGTCGCGCAGCGAGGAGTCGCAGATGAGTACGACTTCTCCCCCGCGCCCGCCGTCACCGCCGTCGGGTCCGCCGCGCGGCACCTTGGCTTCGCGGCGAAAGCTCATGCAGCCGTCGCCGCCCGCGCCGGCTCGGACGTGGATTCGCGCGCGGTCGTGCATCGCCAGCCTAGCTAGAACGCCCGGTCACAGGACAGGGGTCCGAAGTGCTGGCTACGGTCTTTCGCATGCCATCTTCCGCCCTCTCTGACTGGAACACGAGCGCCGCCGAGACACTGTCGCAGCTTGAAGCGGCCCATCGCGCGGTCGGTGGAACGCGGGCGGGACGCCGCACGAACACCTTGCAGCTCAACTATGCGTTCGTCTTGCTGCTTTCGGCGCATTTCCAAGCGTACTGTCGCAGCTTGCACAGCCAAGCAATAAGCAAGATTGCCACTGCTCTGTCGCCCGGCCCTGGTGATACCGTGAAGATCGCTATGCCACCGACACAAAACGCCCTCGAGTTCGCAGACTGGTTCGAGATTGGCAAGCAAGTCAACGTCCGTATTGTGCGCGATCTCTTCCCGGCTGTGATCCTTGAGGATCGCGGTGCGTTCGGCCCGGAGGGTCAACACATCGTGCGCGTTGCGATCTTCCCAGACGACCCTGAACAGCGCGCCGAGTTCGAGGTGTCCGAAGGCCAGATCCAGCTCGACGCTGCGTGAGCTTGACCTAGGTAGAGCTCTCGTCGGCGGCGAGAACGCTGACGACGCGCCCGCGCCGCCCGGTGGTGAACTGCACGGTGCCAGCGGCGCGCGCGTAGAGCGTGTCGTCCTTGCCGATGCCGACGCCGGCGCCGGGCTTGAATTTGGTGCCGCGCTGGCGCACGATGATCTCCCCGCCTGTGACGGTCTGACCGGCAAAGGTCTTTACGCCGAGACGCTGGGCGTTGGAGTCGCGCCCGTTGCGGCTCGATCCGAGCCCCTTCTTATGAGCCATCGTCGGTCTCCTTGCTCACGGCTTTTTTCGGTTTCGCCGGGGCTTTTTTGGCGGCCGCGGGTTTGGCGGCGCCGGCGACTTTCTCATCGGACGGCTTCACCGCGGCGGCTTTGGCAACGGAGGCTTTCGCGGGCGCGGCTTTCTCCGCGGCGGGCTTGGCGGCGGCTGGCGCGGCGCTCGCCTTCGCCGGCGCCTCGCTGTCTTTGGCGGCTTTGGCGCGCGAACCGGCGCCCATCGCCAGCTCGGTGACCTCGATCCGGGTCAGCTCCTGGCGGTGGCCGTTGCGCCGCTTGTAGCCGCGCTTGGGCTTGAACTTGAATACGCGCAGCTTCTCGCCGCGCTCGTGGGCGATGATGCGCGCGCTGACCTTGACCTTCGCGAGGCCGGTCTTGTCGAAGACGGCCTCGTCGGAGCGGTAGAGGATCGGCTCGAGCGCAACGGTCTCGCCCTCGGCGGCGGGCAGGCGCTCGACCAGCAGCCGCTGGCCGCGCTCTACGCGGTACTGCTTGCCGCCTGTCTTCACGATCGCATACATGCCGGTCCTGTCGC
This sequence comes from Solirubrobacteraceae bacterium, assembly GCA_036495605.1. Lineage (GTDB taxonomy): Bacteria > Actinomycetota > Thermoleophilia > Solirubrobacterales > Solirubrobacteraceae > Palsa-744. The sequence goes on along the minus strand of DASXMO010000183.1, from coordinate 4,752 downwards.
TGCCTTTCGATGGGGTGCTATGACTCCGTGCCCGCCTCGGCCTTGGCCTTGGCAGCCGAACGGCGTCGCCCGCCCCTGCGGCCACGACGCCGAGGTTTGGATTGTACGCCATCCTCGCCGCCCTCCGCGGGCTCGCCGGACGATGCCGACGACGAGGAGGGGCTCTCCCCGGCCGTGTCGGACCGGAGCGCGGCGTCCGGCGCCTGTGCGGCTGCCTCGGCGGGCGTCGCGGGCCGCTTGAGCACGTTCGCGGGCGTGCCGTCGGTGTCGGCGTCGGCGTCTGCTTTGGGGTCGGCTTTGGATGCGGCGCGTTTGCGCGGTTTGCGTTTGGCCGGTGCGGGCGGGCGCGGCACCGGCACGACGACCTCGCCGGCCTCGTCCAGGAGCAGCGCGCTGGCGGCGGTGCGCCCGACCTGGTCGATGCGCACCATCCGCTTCTCGCCGACGCAGGTTGCGGCGCCGGCGATCGAGATGATGTAGCCGTCGATTTTGGCGACGGCGTCGTCGACGTCGTACATGTGCGGCTCGACGATCTCGACGAGCACCTCGTCGCCCTGGCGGAAGGGCAGCGCGCGCTCCTCGACTTCCTCGCGGGTGCCGGCGAAGGTGATCGCGAAGTGGTCGAGCGTGAGGCCCTCGGAGCCCTCGAACAGGAACGACTTGCCGGTCTGGGCCTCGAGCGCGTGCAGAACGCGCGAGCCGTGGCCGGTGAACTGGGTGGATACGCGCGGGTTCATCTGCACGAGCAGCGAATCGGCGTCGGGGTGCTCGATGGCGATGTCGCGCAGGCGGCGCTCGAACTCGATCGCGATCGTCTCCTCGCTCTTGATCGTGCCCTCGCCCTCGCAGGTCGGGCAGGGTCGGCTCATGATCTCGCGTACGCCCTCGGTGACGTTCTGGCGGGTCATCTCCACGAGGCCGAGCTTTGAGATCTCGGCGGTGAAGGTCTTCGTGCGATCCTCATCGAGGGTCTTGCGCAGCGTCTTCATCACGGCGTCGCGGTTGCGCGCGCGGGCCATGTCGATGAAGTCGATGACGATGATCCCGCCGATGTCGCGCAGGCGCAGCTGGTTGACGACCTCCTCGGCGGCCTCGAGGTTGGTCTTGGTGATCGTGTCCTCCAGCGCCGCGCCTTTGCCGCGGCCGATGAAGCTGCCGGAGTTGACGTCGATCACGGTCAGTGCCTCTGCGTAGTCGATGATCAGGTAGCCGCCGCTGGGCAGGTCCACGCGCCGGGACATGACGCCGTCGATCGCGGTGTCGACGCCGTAGGCCTCGAACAGGGGCTTGCGATTGTCCTTGTCCTCCCATAGCTCGACGCGCTCGACCAGCTCGGGGGCGGTGCGGGCGAAGAAGGAGACGAGCCGGTGGTGCTGCTGCTCATCATCGACGATCGCGCGCTCGAAGTGCTCGGAGAAGATGTCGCGCACGACGCGCACGGACAGGTCGGCCTCTTGGAAGACGAGGTCCGGCGCCTGGGTGTCGTTGACGCGTTTGACGAGCACCTCGTGGAGCTTGTGCAGGTACTTGAGCTCGCGCTCGAAGTCCTCGCGTTTGGCGCCGTGGGCGGCGGTGCGGACGATCGCTCCGCCGCCGCCGAGGTCGAGTTTGGCGGTCTGGCGGCGCAGCCGCTCGCGCTCTTTGTCCTCGAGCCGTCGCGAGACGCCGATGCCCTCGCCGGTGGGGGTGTAGACCATGTAGCGGCCGGCGATCGTCAGCTCCATCGATAGGCGCGCGCCCTTGGTCTTGAGGGGGTCCTTGATGACCTGCACGACGATCTCCTGCCCTGGTTTGAGCAGCTCGGCGATTTTGTGACCGCCGCCGCGCCCGCGACGGCCCACCTCGACGCCGGGGAGCACGATCTCATCGACGTGCAGGAAGCCGTTCTTCTCCAGGCCGATGTCCACGAACTCGGCCTCGAGGCCGGGCAGGACGTTGTCGACCTTGCCCTTGTAGATGTTGCCGACGATCGAGCGCCCTCCGCGGCGCTCGATGTAGAGCTCAGCTATCCGGTAGCCGGCCCCGGGTTTGCCTGAGCCCTTGGTGCGGGCGCGGTTCGAGGAGGACTTCGCGGCGCCCGGTGTTCCGGTCGCCTCCAGCAGCGCGACGCGCGTCTCCGCGCGGTCGACGCTGACAAGCACTTGCTTTTTCAATTTTTCGATCCAGTCTTATCATTGGCATAATTAGTAAAGTGGCACGCGGCCCTTCAGCGCGGCTGAGGCGCGCGCCCGGACGTAGATTGACTGCAGCAGACCTACGGCCAGAAGGGTTGCGATCACCGACGAGCCGCCATAGCTCATCAGGGGCAGCGTGACGCCGGTGATGGGCATGATCCCGATGGTCATTCCCACGTTTACGAACACTTGAAACATCAGCATAGCCGCTACTCCGGCGGCCAGTAGCGATCCGAAGAGATCCTTGGACATCGCGAGGATACGCAGGGTACGCCAGATCAGGAGCGCGTACAGGCACAGCACGAGACCGGCGCCGACGAACCCGTACTGCTCGCCGACGGCGGCGAAGACGAAGTCGGTGTGATCCTCGGGCAGGTAGTTGCCGGTGAGCTGGGTGGAATCGGACCCGCGGCCGGTCTTCTGGCCGGAGCCGATCGCGATCTTCGACTCGGCGAGCTGGTAGGCGGGGTCTGGTTCGCCGGTCTTGGCTTCTTTTTCCTTGATCTCCTGGAAGTTGGAGGAGGGGTGCAGGAAGGCCGTGAGGCGTTCGCTCTGGTAGGGCTTGAGCGCGTGGACGCCGATGGCGGGCGCCACGACGAGTACGACGGTGAGGGATACGCACACGAGCGCGACGAGTCCGCCGAGCTGGCGGGCGGGCGTGCCGGCGACGAGCAGCAGGACGAAGGCGATGGTCATGTAGACGAGGCCGGAGCCGAGGTCGGGCTGGGCGATGACGAGCATCGCGGGGATCAGCGCCGCGAGCATCACGCGTGCGGTCGTGTCGCGCTCGCGCAGGCGGCGCGCGCGGTCGACGACGAAGGCGGAGAGCGCGAGGATCAGCAGCACCTTGCCGAGCTCGGAGGCTTGGAAGGAGAAGAACGGCAGGCTGATCGCGCGCTGGGCGCCTTTAACGGAGTGTCCGGCGCCGAGCACGGCGAGGATGCTGAGGATCAGCAGCGCGTAGATGCCATTGCGAAGCGGCCGCCAGCGGGCGTAGTCGATACGTGCGAGGACGAGCATCAGCACGGCGCCGACGACGAGATAGATCGCTTGGCGGTCGACGTAGTAGTTGGGGTTGCCGGGGACGGCGTTGCGGGTGGCGGCGCCGAGGGTCATGACGGACGCGATTGCGAGGCCGATCACCGACAGCGTCAGCAATGGGTCCAGCGGCAGGCGCAGCGCGAGCGGCGTGGAGCCGGGCTTGGCGGCGTTCGTGGGCGGCTCGGGGGCTTTGATCGGGCTGAGTGTGCTCATCGCGGGTGCACTAGAAGGTCTTGGAGGTTCCGGAGACGAACTGCTCGGGCTTGCCGAACCACTTGGAGGCGATCAGCCGGGCGATCGGCGCGGCGGTTTCGGCGCCGAAGCCGCCCTGTTCGACGGTGACGGCGATCACGATCGGGCGCTGGGGGTCGCCGACGAGGCACATGTACCAGGATTGGTCTTCCTTGCCGGTGTGTTCGGCTGTGCCGGTCTTGCCGTAGACGGGGTGCTGTGACTGGTTCCAGCCGCTCCAGACGTCGGCGGAGGTGCCGCCGGCCTGGCTGGCGGCCTCGTGGATGCCTTCCATGACGAGGCTGAGGTCGGAGTAGTTCAGGTGCACGTGGCGGGCGGGCGGGAAGTTGAGCGTCTGCACGAGACCGCCGTTTGATTCGTCGATCTCCTTGCCGAGGTGCGGGCGCACGACGGTGCCGGAGCCGCCGTGCATGTAGGCGTTGGCGAGCGTGGAGTAGGCGACGGCCATCTGCAGGGGCGAGGTCAGGAGGTCTCCCTGGCCGACGGCGAGGTCCATGTTGTCGCCGACGCTCCAGGGCCTGACTTCGGCGACGATGTCGCAGGTGCCGTGCCGGCGCTGGTGTTCGCAGTGTTCTTGCAGGCGGTTCTGTTTGGCGCGCCAGGCGGGGTCGGGGATCGTGCCTTGGATCTCGCTCGGCAGGTCGATGCCGGTGGGGTGCCCGATGCCGAGCTGGCGGGCCATGTTCTGGATCACTTCGTGGTAGCGGTTGGCGAGCTCGCCGACTTCGAAGAAGTAGGTGTCGGAGGAGACCTTGAGCGCTTCGACGAGGCCGACGGGGCCGTAGTCGGCCTTGCCGGCGTTGCAGAACTGCTCGGTGGAGACGTGGATGCACTGGCCGGCGCCGAGCCCCTCGGTGGGGTTGATGACGCCTGCTTCGAGGGCGCCCATGGCGGTGAAGGGCTTGAACGTCGAGCCGGTGGGGTAGGCGCCGTTGACGGCGCGGTCGGTGAGCCGCGCGGGGACTTCTTCGCCGGAGGAGCCGGCTACGGTGCCCTCGAGTTCTGAGAATTCGCGTTGGGTGAGCGGTTTGGCGAACTTGTTGGGATCGAAGCTCGGGTAGGAACCGATCGCGAGGACTTCGCCGTTGAGCGGGTTGAGCGCGGTGAAGGCGCCGGCGGTCGCGGGTTTGCCGCCGGCGCGGGCGTTTTCGATGCCCTGCAGCAGCGCTTTTTCGGCCTCGCGCTGCAGTCCGAGGTCGAGCGTGACCTTGAGGCTGTAGCCGGCCTTGGGCGGTGTGGGCTGCAGCCGCGTGGGTTCGGGGTAGCCGGAGGCGTTGACCTGCAC
>DASXMO010000182.1:0-6708 GCA_036495605.1 Solirubrobacteraceae bacterium | reverse complement strand
CCTCGAGCTGCGCCTCGCCTTCCGCCGACGCATCGGGCTCGGCGCTCGTGTCGGCCCCCGCCAGGAACCCCATGCCTCCCGCGCGCTGCTGGTAGGCGGCCTCCTTCAGGAAGCCACCCAGGTCGCGTCCTTCGCTGCGTTCCCACTCCCCCACCACCCCGATCAACTTGTCCACGTTCGCGAGCCTACGCGGTTCGTCCTCGTCGGCGCGCACACGCACGCCGCGCGCGATCGCCCGTTCCAGCAGCCGCGCGAGCGTCAGCTCCTCCGCGAGCTCGCGCTCGGCCTGCAGCCACGCGCAGTGCGCGACCGTGCGCTGCGCCTCGGCGCCAGCCAACGGGTGGGCCACGCGCTCGCCCCGCACCTGCGCCTGGGCGTTGCGTGCGACCTCCCACACGCCGCAGTCCCGCTCGCGCGCCGCCCGCCCCAGCAATGCCAGCGCATCGCTCGACAGGCTCACCGGCGCCGCCGCCAGCACACCGTACAGCGCCAGCTCGTCCTCGCGATCGGACAACGCGCGCAGGTGGCAGAGCAGATCGGCCACCTCCTGGCGCGCCCAGAACGAGCCGGCGCTCGCGAGCGTGCGCAGGCCCTGCCCACGCAACGCTTGCTCGTAGCAGTCGATGTCCCCCATCCCCCGCAGCAGCACCGCCACGCCGCCCGCGCGCGCCTGCCCGCGATCGATCAGCTCCCGCACGCGCCGCGCCAGCGCCAGCGCCTCCGCCTCGCGCCAGCCCGCCGCGCCTGACACGCCGATGCCGCTCCATCCGCGCCGATCGGTCAGCAGCAGCTCGATGTGCGGTTCGCTTCGCGCCGCCTCCTCGCGCTCGTGCTCGCGCCCGGCCCGCAACGGGATGTAGGCCTCGCCGAACCTTCCCGCGAACACCGCGTTCACCGCCTGCAGCAGCTGCGGGCGGCCGCGAAAGTTGTGCGCCAGCCGCAGGCTCTGCCCGAGCGGCGCCAAGCGCGCGTCGCGCTCGCGGAACAGGCTCACGTCGGCGTGACGAAAGCCGTAGATCGACTGCCACTCGTCTCCGACCGTGAACAGGTTCGCGCGCTCCAGCATGCTCACGAGCGCCAGTTGGCGGGGGTTCACGTCCTGCAACTCGTCAATCATCAGCAGCTCGAAGCGCTCCGCCCAGGCGTTTCTGACCTGCGTGTCGCCGGCGAGCAGCTCCCCCGCCAGCAGCTCGAGATCGTCGAAGTCCACACCCTCGCGAGCTCGCTTCGCGGCGTCATAGCGCTCGCCGAAGCGTGCCAGCAGCTCATCCCACAGCACGATCGCGCGGGCGCCCGCTGCGTCCACCGCCCGCGCCTCGCGCGCCGCCTCCTCGTCCAGTCCGGCCGCGCCCAGCAGCTCGGCCTGACCCACCGGCCCGCGCTCCGGCCGCGGCGCGGGCAGGCGCGGCGCGCGCTGCCCACGGCTGCGCAGCTCGGCGTAGATCCCCAGCACGATCGATCGCGCGCGATCGGCGGTATAGGCGGCGATTAGATCGACCGCCTCCTCGCGCCCCCCCCGCACGAACTCGCCGAGCGCCTGCGCGAACGCCTGCCGACGCAATCGCCCCGCGAGGCCCTCGTCGAGGATCTCATACGCGGCCCCCTCTCCCGCGGCGGCACCGTCTCCCGCGGCGACATCATCTCCCTCAGCGAACTCATCTCCCGAACCGGATTCCCCTCGCGTATGGATCTGGCCTCCCGTTCCGATCTGCCCCACCTGTGCACGCAGGATCCGCGCGCAGAACCCGTGGAAGGTCCCGATGAACGCTCCGTCGAGGGCGCGCGCGGCCTCTGTCTCCCCCAGCTCCGACAGCCGCCCGCGCACGCGCTCGCGAAGCTCCCCGGCGGCGCGCTCGGTGAACGTGATCGCGAGGATCCGAGCCGGCGCGATCCCGTCCTCGCGCACGGCCCGCACGAAGCGCTCGACCAGCACCGAGGTCTTGCCGCTGCCCGCGCCCGCAGCCAGCAGCAGCGGCTCGCGCCGGCGCCCCACGGCGTGCTCCTGCTCGTCCGTCAGACTCCTCGGCGCCGACGCCGCACCGGCGGGCTCAACCTCGGGCTCGCTCGCGCGGAAGGCCGGATCGGCCAGCTCCCAGCCAGTGAGACGCTCCACGCCGCTCAGCGTCCCGACCGGCAGATCGCCGGGTGTTCACAGCCGCCCGTGAACGCGCAGGTAAGCGGCCGCGCCTCGATCTCCCCCGCCACGGCCTGCGCCGCCGCTGCGCGCGCGAGCGCCACCGCCTCCTGCACGAGCGCCTCGATCTCCTCCCCCTCCATCAGGTCCGTGCGCACGCACTCCACCCTCACGCCCGCCCCCGCGTCGAGCACTCCCCGCGCGCGCAGGTCGCCGCCGCCCAGCGGCTGATACAGGCCCCCCACGACCCGCAAACCGAGCAGCCGTTCGGCGGCGAGCATGTACAGCGCGAGCTGGATCTTGCCGTCCTCGACCCAGCGCGCGCCGGGCGTCACGCGCGCGCCCTTGTAGTCGTAGACGACCGCCGCCTCTCCCCCCGGCAGGACGTCGATGCGGTCGATGCGTCCGCGCAGCATCACCCCGCCGCCGAGATCCAGCGCCGCCAGGCCGTCCTCCTCGCCCTCGAAGCCGAACCCCACCTCCAGCCAGCGAGGCTCGAGCGGACTGTCCTGACTCGCCGCATGCGCCAGATAGCGCTCCAGGTCCGCCTCCAGGCGCCGACGCGCGCTCGGCAGGCGCTCGGCGCGCGCCGACAGCGGGAACTCGTGCGAGTGGCGCGCAAGAGACTCCCCCAGCAATTCGCGCGCGAGCGCCAGGCGCGCCGGCGTCACCCGCGCCGAACCCGTGCGCTCGCGCAACCCCTCCAGTGTGTCCGCCAGCGCCGCATGCGCCAACCCGCCGCGCGTCAGCGGCTCGGGGTCGGGCTCGGGACTGTCGGGGCGCAGCATCCGCTCGACGAACCACCGCGCCGGGCAGGAGATCCACAGCTCCAGCGAAGACGCCGACCACGGTCTCGCGCGCAGTTCCTCCAGAACCCGTGCATCGCGCAACGGCGCCGGGCCCGTTCCGCGCGCCGCGGGCGACGACGCTCCCGCAACGCCAGCAGGTGCGGTGACCGGCGCCACTACGGGCGGTCGCACCGACCAGCCGGCGTGTCTCCCAAAACTGTCAACCCGCTAGTGTCCCGAATCGGAAATTGGGTGAGTGTTTGCCGGATGGATGGTCGTGATCTGACGTTCGACGGCGGCGGTCTGCTGGCCGATCTTCGATCGGTCGGTAGCACGCGGGCAGACGACGGCGGGCGTCAGGCGCGGGCAGACGACGGGAAACGCCATCGAATTTGTGATCCGGGACACTAGGCGGCAGTGCGAGCCTCGATATCGCTCGCCACGGCCTCGGTCGCGGGCTTCTCGGCCTCCGCCTCGACCTCGGCGTCCGGAGGCTTGGCGCCCTCCTTCGCCCACGGCTCGTCAAACTCGACCCGCCATTTGCCCTCCTCGGTCTGCTCGAGCGCGAGGTGCGCTTTGAAGCTGCGTCCGCTGCGCCCTTTGAAGCCGGTGACCGCCCGCGCGGTGTAGCCCGTCTTGATCAGCTCGCGCGCCACTTCCGCCGGCAGCTGCTTGCCCGCTTTGCCCTTCCAGATCACAAACCCGCAACCCGGATCGTTGCGCGCCCAGCACGAGTACCCCTTGCGGTTTTCCATGATCTCGTGCCCGCACACCGGGCACGGGCCGAGGTTCGCGCGGGGGATGCGCACGTCTTTCAGCTTCTCGTCTAGCTCTGAGATCGTCTCTTTCGCAAAGCCCGCGATGTCGCTCATGAACTTCTCGCGCGAGTCCTCCCCGCGCTCGATCTTGCCCAGCCGGTTCTCCCAGTCCCCCGTCAGTCCCGGCGAGGTCAGCGCGTGCTCGTTCAACAGGCGGATCACGTTCACGCCCTTCTCGCTCGCCACCAGCGAGCGCCCGTCGCGTTCGATGTAGCCGACCGTGATCAGCCGCTCGATGATCGCCGCCCGCGTCGCCGGCGTGCCGATGCCCGAGTCCTTCATCGCCTCGCGCATCTCCTCGTCGTCGACGAGCTTGCCCGCCGTCTCCATCGCGCCCAGCAGCGACGCGTCTGAGTAGCGCCGCGGCGGTTTCGTTTCCTTGCGCGCGCTCTTGATCTCGCGCGTGCGCACGCTCTCGCCCTTCTCCAACTTCGGCAGCTGCTGGTCGGCCCCCTCGTCCTCCTCGCCCTCCGCGCGCGCACCGCTACTGGTCTTCGCCGCGCTCGCGGCCGAGATCTCGTCGTAGACCCCGCGCCAGCCCGGCACCAGCAGCAGCTTGCCGCGCGTGCGGAACACATACCCGCCGTCGCGCTCGTCATCGCCCGCCGGGATCGTCGTCTCCACGCGCGTGTTCTCGAACACCGCCTCCGGGTGGAACACCGCGAGGAAGCGCCGCGCGACCATGTCGTAGATGCGCCTGTCGTCCGAGCCCATCCGCCCGAGGTCGTGCTCTGACTTCGTCGGGATGATCGCGTGGTGGTCAGTCACCTTCGCGTCGTTCACCACCCGGCCCAGCGGCAGCACGTCGAGACCCCGCACGTACTCCGCGGCCTTGCGATAGTCCGCGTGCGAGCCCACCAGCTCGGCCGTCGGCTTGATCTCCGCGACCATGTCTTTCGTGAGGTAGCGCGAGTTCGTACGCGGGTAGGTCAGCGCCTTGTGCTCCTCATAGCAGCGCTGCGCCGCCGCCAGCGTGCGTTTCGCCGAGAACCCGTAGCGCGTGTTCGCCTCGCGCTGAAGCGTCGTCAGGTCGTACAGCATCGGCGCTTTCTCGCGCTGCTCTTTCTTCTCCAGCTTCGTAATCGTCGCCGTCGCACCCTCGCACGCCTCGACGATCGCCACCGCCTCTGCCTCGCTCGCGATCCGCGGCTTGGAGCCCGCGTGAAAGCGCCCGCGATAGACGCGCTCGCCCGCCTCGCCGTCGCCGTTTGCCTCCGCGCCCGCCAGCGGATCGGCCGCGAACGTCGCATCGACCAGCCAGTAGGGCTCGGGCTTGAACGCCTTGATTTCCTCCTCGCGACGAGCCACGATCGCGAGCGTCGGCGTCTGCACCCGCCCCAGCGACACCGCCCCGTCGAAGGAGCTGCGCAGGCGGATCGTCGCCGCGCGCGTCGCGTTCATGCCCACGATCCAATCCGCCTCCGAGCGCGAGCGCGCGGCCTGCTCCAGCGAGGCCAGCTCCTCGGCCGGGCGCAGCGAGTCGAGCGCCGCTTTCATCGCCGCGTTCGTCATCGAGCTGAGCCACAGCCGTTTGACGGGCTTGTCTCCCTTCGCCTTCTCATACAGGTACGCGAAGATCAGCTCGCCCTCGCGCCCCGCGTCGCAGGCGTTCACGACCAGGTCGACGTCCTCGCGCCCCAGCTGCGCCGTGACGACCGACATCTGCTTGCGCGAGCGCTCGTCGCGCACAACCAGTTTGAAGCGATCGGGCACGATCGGCAGGTCCTCCATCTTCCAGCGCTTGAACTTCTTGTCGTACTCGTCGGGCTCGGCCAGCTGCACCAGGTGCCCGACCGCCCACGTGACCACGTCCTCAGGCCCCTCCAGCCACCCCTCCTTCTTCTGGAACGGTCCCTTCAGCACGCGCGCCAAGTCCTGCCCCACGGAGGGCTTCTCGGCTATCAGCAGGGTCTTCGACACGGCGCCCAGCGTAGCGGGTGGGCCGCCGAGGGATGCGTCATCTCCACTCATCGCCACCCCTGCCCGGCGCCCCGACCGAGGCTACCCCCCGATCGGGGCGCGCGGTTTGGCCCCCCAAAAGACCTCCGTGCCGAGCATCCCGATCAGGTTCACCGCCACCAGGTTCAGCACCATCGACTTCGCCGTCGCCGTGCCCACACCCACCGGTCCACCACTGGCGTTGTAGCCGTAGTAACAGCCCACCAGCACCACCACCGTCGCCATCGACATGCCCTTGATCAGGCTGAACAGGAAGTCCGGCGGGTTCTGGAACTGCCAGAAGATCAGGAAGTACCCGCCCGAGGAGACATATCCGATCTGCTGCACCACCGCGAGGTAGGAGCCAAAGTAGGCCACGCCGATCGCCGACAGGTACATGAACGGCAGCACCAGCCACGCCGCCAGCAGGCGCGTCGCGCACAGGAACGTCATCGAGTCGATCCCCATCACCTCCAGGGCGTCGATCTCCTCGCTGATCCGCATCGCCCCCAGCTCCGCCACGATCCCCGTGCCGACCTTCGCCGAGAGCATGTACCCGAACGTCAGCGGCACCGCCTCGCGCAGGTCGCACCACGCCGTGAACACGCCCGCATAGCCCGGCGCGCCCTGCGACTGCGTGAAGTAGGCACCCTCGACCCCGCACGTCCCCAGCCCGACGATGAACACCAGCCCCCAGATCACAAGCGTCGAGGAGACGATCATGATCCCCGACTGGCGCAGCGCCTCGCCGAAGAACCTGAACACGCGCAACCCCCACACGTCCCCCACGACGTGGCCCGTGAAGCCGGCCACCTCGCCGGTCCCAGCAAGCCATTCGCGCGGCAGCGCCAGCAGTTCGTTCATCGCTCGACACCTCCTGCGCCTCCTCTGGGCGGTCGAGGATCAAGTCCAGCAAGGACGCAGGGAGCGTGGTGTGCTCTGCACACGTGCTGGCCGATTGAAGGTCCTGTGACCTTCAATCGGTGAGGACGCAGCTGGGCGCAGGTCATCGGCCGCCCAGGGCTCACTT
>DASXMO010000181.1:0-13033 GCA_036495605.1 Solirubrobacteraceae bacterium | reverse complement strand
CGTCGACGGCCCCGCCGGGAAACACCCACACGCCGCCCATGAACTTCGCCGCGGGCGTGCGCCGCACCAGCAGAACCTCCAGCGCATCGGTCCCCCCGCGCAGCAGGATCACCGTGGCGGCCCGGCGCGGGCGCGTCGGATCGCCCTGCCACCTGGGGTTGTAGTCCTCGCCCGGAGCCGGGCGGTCGTCGGAGGGCGAGCGCGTCGAGGCCGAGACGTCGGCGGCGGGGGGCGTCGAGGACGAGGGCTCGGAAGCCTCGCCGTGATCCTCCTCGGAACCCATCGCCGACCACCCTACCCGCCGGCGGGGATGGCCGGTAATCTGTCGGGCATGAACGCGACCAAGACCCTGCAACGCTGGATCTGCGAGTCCTGCGGCTACATCTACGATCCCGACGACGGCGATCCCGACGGCGGCATCCCCGCGGGAACGGCCTTTGAGGATATCCCCGACACATGGTTCTGCCCGGTCTGCGGAGCCCGCAAGCGCGACTTCACCCTGTACGAGGACTGAGCTGCTGAGCGACTGGCGGGAGCTGCTGGCGCTCGATCGCGAGCGCGTGTGGCATCCCTATGGAGGCCTGCCCGCCGCGCCGCCCGAGTCGCTTCCGGTTGTATCTGCGCAGGGTGTGCGCCTGCGGCTGGCCGACGGTCGCGAGCTGATCGACGGGATGGCGTCGTGGTGGTGTGCGATCCACGGCTACCGCCATCCCGTGCTGGACGAGGCCGTGCGCGAGCAGCTCGGGAGGATGGCGCACGTGATGTTCGGGGGGCTCACGCACGAGCCGGCGATACGCCTCGTCGAGCGGCTCGTCGAGCTCCCGCCGGAGGGCCTCGAGCGCGTGTTCCTCGCCGACTCGGGCTCGGTATCGGTTGAGGTCGCGATCAAGCTCGCGTTGCAGTACCAGCGCGCGCTGGGCCGGAGTGGCCGCACGCGACTCTTGACAGTCCGTGGGGGCTACCACGGTGACACCCTCGGCGCGATGTCGGTGTGCGATCCGATCGGGGGGATGCACAACTTGTTCACGGGCGTGCTCCCCGAGCACGTCTTCGCCGAGCGCCCGCCCGGCGGCTTTGACACCGGTTTGGACGAGCGCTGGGCCGCGCACGTGTGTGATCTGGTAGCCGAGCATGCGCACGAGCTCGCGGCGGTGATTGTCGAGCCCGTCGTGCAGGGCGCGGGGGGGATGTGGTTCTACGCGCCCGAGTGCCTCGCACTGCTGCGCCGGCTCTGCGACGAGCATGGACTGCTGCTGATCCTCGACGAGATCGCAACCGGGTTCGGGCGCACAGGCGAGCTGTTCGCCTGCGAGCACGCAGGTGTTGAGGCGCTGCCTGACGTGATGTGCGTCGGCAAGGCGCTCACCGGCGGCTACATGACGCTCGCCGCGACCCTCTGCACACCCGCCGTCGCCGAGACTGTCTCCGCCGGCGAGGGGGACGGGCTGATGCACGGGCCGACGTTCATGGCCAATCCGCTCGCCTGCGCAGTCGCGCTGGCGTCACTGGAGATGCTTGCCGACGGGGATTGGCGCCGGCGGGTGGAGGCGATCGAACGGGGTCTGCGCGTGGGGCTCGAGCCTGCGCGGGAGCTGCCGGGTGTCCTCGATGTGCGTGTGCTGGGCGCGATCGGCGTGGTGCAGCTCAATCACCAGGTGGATGTCGCGGCGGTGACGGCGACCGCAGTCGAGCGCGGCGTCTGGCTGCGGCCGTTTCGCGATCTGATCTACGCGATGCCGCCGTATGTGATCGGTGAGGATGACTTGGTGTCGGTGACTGGGGCGATGGTGGCTGCGGCCGCATGTTGAGGCTCGGGTTGGGTTCGGTCAGGCGGTGGGTTACACTGCCAAGTGGCTAGTGCGCCTATCGCTTCGGCGTATGCGCTCTCCGAGGAGCCCGGGCAACCGGGCTCCCTCCGGTTAACAAGCCCCCGACGGCCGCCGGAGCCGTCTTCGCTGCGGCCATCGGGGCGCCCCGCTACCTCGTCAGCCGGTCGATGACCAGCATCGAGACGAGCAGGGCGATGGCCAGTGCGAGTATCGCTTGGGACATATGGACCTCCTTTCTCCGGGGGTACGACTCCGGAATCCTCCGAACAGGAAGCGCCTACCGCGAGATCCGACTGACCATCCGTCGATGCTAAGCGTCGCTTGGGATGAAACTCTCGGGGCACCAGCGTCGCCACGGCAGCTCGCCTCCGGCGCGCGCAAGATCCTCCACGGAAGGACTTGGTACCGCCCCGAGGCCCACGACTTCGATCTCGCCCAGCCGTTCGAGGGTCTCGCGATTGGAACGTTCCAGTTCCCCTGGCGTCTCGGGCCACGGCGTGAGCACGACGGCGCGCACATCCAGTTCGACCGCCCGCGCCGACTCGATGGTGAGCAGCGTGTGGTTGATCGTGCCCAGCCCCGGACCTGCCGCGATCACGACGGGCAGTGCTAGCGCTACAGCGAGATCGCGTACCGAGAAATCGTCGGCGAGCGGCACGAGCAGACCACCGACACCCTCGACGATCAGGGTGCTCTGGCCGGTTCCCGCGGCGTCGTGTGCGCGCGCTACCAACTCCGTGGGGTCGATCCGCTCGTCAGCGAGCGCGGCCGCCAGGTGAGGCGAAACGGCGGGTCCGTAGCGCAGCGGTGCGATCTCCTCGGGCGCCATGTCGGCGGCGTGTGCGAGCAGCTCGTGATCAGGAGGCCACCCGGTCTGCGAGGTCTCCTCCAGGCCCGTCACGACCGGCTTGTGTGCACGCACGCTCACCCCGGCGGCGGACATGGCGGCGAGCAGTGAGGCGCTCAGGACGGTCTTGCCGACGCCGGTGCCGGTGCCGGTGACGAACAGTCCGCGCATGCCCGCCGCTGCAGGTCCGGCGAGGCCGCTAGGCCGCGCGGTGGACGACGATGTCGCGCTCGCCGTCGAATGGAGCCTGCGACGACGAGCGGCGTCCGGGCCGTGCGATCAGCAGAGTGGACTGGGCTCCGGCGAGCGCCGGCACCGAGACCTGCCGCTCCAGCGTGTCGGCCTCCACCGTCCGCCCGGAAGCTCGCGCCGCGCGTGAGGCCGTCAGCTGAAGGTCGAGCCCCAGCTCACGCGCCGCCGCGCCGATGATCTGTGCTGCCTCGCGCAGCTCATCGGCGGTGTGGCTGGCCATGACCGCCAAGCGAAGTCGTGAGGTACCGGGGGCGACCGTGGGGGGACGGATCGCCTGAGCGAACACCCCCCGCTCGAGCGCGGCCTCGCAGAGGCTCATCGCGTCGCGCTCATCGCCGACGATCACCGGCACGATGTGCATCTCGACGTCCTCGGCCGGGATGCCCTCGGCGCTGAGGGTGCGGCGCAGCACGCGCGCGTTGGAGCGCAGTCGCTGCACGCGGTGCGGGCGTTCCTCGAGCAACTCCAAGGCTGCCAGTGCTCCCGCTATCGCGGGTGGCGGGGGGGCGGTCGAGAAGATCAACGGTCGCGCCGTGTTGATCAAGTAGCGGATCGTCTCTGTGCGCGCACAGGCATACGCTCCGTATGAGCCGAGCGCCTTGCCAAGCGTGCCGATGACTATGTCCACCTCGCCCTCCAGTTCGGCCGCCGCAATCGCGCCCCGCCCGTCTGGGCCCAGCACACCGGTGGCGTGCGCCTCGTCGACGATCGTGCGCGCGCCGTGCTCGCGAGCGACCCCGATGAGCTCGTTCAGCGGCGCCACATCCCCGTCCATCGAGAACACCGAGTCGGTGACGATCAGCCGGCGCCCGCTACCGCCGTGCCGGCGCAGCAACCAATCGAGATGACCCACGTCACGATGCCTGTACACGATCACCTCCGCCCGCGAGCAGCGGCAGCCGTCGACGATCGAGGCATGGTTGAGCTCGTCCGAGAAGATCGTGTCGCCGCGTCCCGCAAGTGCCCCGATCGCACCCATGTTGGCGAGATAGCCAGAACCAAACAGCACGCACTCCTCGCTGCGCTCGAACGCCGCCAGGCGCTGCTCCAGGCGGCGATGGATCGTCATCGTGCCCGACACCAGGCGCGAGGCTCCCGCGCCAACTCCCCAGCGCATCGCGGCCTCGGCCGCGGCCTCGCGCACGCGCGGATGGTCGGCGAGGCCGAGGTAGTTGTTCGAGCACAACATCAGCACCGGCTTGCCATCGAGCAATACCCGCGGCCCCTGCGGCCCGCTCACCATCCGCAGACGCCGGTCGAGTCCGAGCCGCTCCAACTCCTGCAGGCGCTGCTCGATCTCGTTCATCGAGACACCGGCTTTTCAGCCCACCGGCACCTTGTTGGTCGCGCCGTCGGGACGTGGCGGCACCGATCGCTTGGCCTTGAACCGCAGCTGTGTCGATGGGTCCCAGAGGCGCACCTCCAGACCGGTGGGATCGGCGGGCGCCTGGCTCAGCAGCTCCTCCACCACGTCCGGTGTCTGTCCGTCCAGCCAACCCGAGCGGTTGTCGGGCCGTGGGTTCGCGCCGTTGTCGGGCTGGCGCGCCACGTTCAGGCCCAGCTCTTCGAACATCGCGCGATCCTCCTCGGGCGTGTTGCCGAGTGTGGTCAGGAAGTTGCCCATCATCACACCGTTGATGCCGGCCCTGACGGCGAGCTGCTGCAGCTCGCCGATATTCTCCACGCGCCCGCCGCAGAGCCGGAACAGCGCATCGGGCAGGATCAGCCGGAAGATCGCGATCCACTTGACGGCCTCGAGCGGGTCCATGTAGTCACGGTCGCCGAACTTCGTCCCCGGGCGGGGGTTGAGCAGGTTGATCGGAACGCTCGTGGGATCGATCTCGGCGAGCTGGAAGGCCATCTCGACGCGCTGCTCGCGCGTCTCACCGAGGTTGAGGATCCCGCCGATGCAGGTCTCCAGCCCGGCCTGCTTGACCGCGTCGATCGTGCGCAGCCTGCCCTCGTAGCGGACCGTCGATGAGACCTCCGGGTAATAGGACTCGGCTGTCTCGACGTTGTGGTGCACGCGCTGGATGCCCGCCTCGCGCAACGCCTTTGCCCGCGCCACCGACATGTGTCCGATCGACGCGCAGCGCTTGAGGTTGGTCTGCTCGGCCACCATGCGCGCACCCTCGAGGATCTGCTCGAAGTCGCGCTTTGACAGTCCCTGGCCCTGCGTGACCATGCAGAAGCGATGAGCGCCCGCCGCCTCGGCGGCCTTCGCGTGTTCGAGGATCTGCTCGGAGCTCATCATCGCGTGCATCGGCGTCTCGGCCTCGGCGAAGCGCGACTGCGCGCAGAAGCCGCAATCCTCGGCGCATCCGCCGGACTTGGCGTTGACCAGCGAGCACATGTCGGTGGAGTCCTCGAAGCGCTCCACGCGTGCCGCCCACGCACGCTCGATCAGCGCCTCGATCTCGGCGCGATCCTCGATCTCGCCGAGGCGCAGGGCCTCCTCGCGAGTGATCAGCGGTGGCATTCCCTCACGTTATGCCGCGCCCCGGACGACACGCGCGGAGGGCGGGAATCGGGATGCGGTGAAAGGAAGGCGCGTGGATGGGCGCCACGAATCGGGTTCCGCGAGAGGGCGGCACGCGGACGCACGCCCCGCCGGTCGGGTCCGTTCGCGGTCCTATGCGTTGCGCCACTCGGGAGCGCGCCGCTGCGCGAACGCGCGCATTCCCTCGCGCATGTCCGCCGAGGCGAACGAGGCACGGCGCAGCTCCATCAACTCGTGCTCGACGTCCTGTGGCAACTGGCCCTCCGCGCGCAACAGCGCGGCGATCACGCGCTTGTTGCCGAGCTGGGCCAGCGGCGCGTTGCCCGCGAGCTCGCCCGCCAACTCCGCTGTCGTGGCCTCGAGCTCCTCCGCGGACGTGACGCGGTTGACGAGGCCCCAGTTCAGGGCAGTCGCGGCGTCGATGTATTTGCCGAGCAGGAACAGCTCGCGCGTGCGCGCGGCGCCGATCGCGTCGATGAACCGCCGCAGTCCCGTGTGCGAGTACACGAGCCCGAGCTTCGCCGGGGGCATGCCGAGCTTGATGCCGTCTTGTGCGATGCGCATGTCGCAGGTGAGCGCCAGCTCGAGGCCCCCGCCGATCGTGTGCCCGGGCAGCGCCGCGAGGGTTGGCCAGGGGAACGCTTCGAGCGCCTCGATCGCTTCGGTGAACGGATGCGCGACCAGGCGCTCGGCCTGCTCTTCGAACTCGCCCTCCTCCTCGGGGATCTCGCCGATGTCGTAGCCGGCCGAGAACATCCCGCCGGCACCCGTCAGCACGAGGCAGCGGATGGCCCCATCGGGATCGGCGTGCTCGGAGAGCGTCGCGGTGATCGCGTCGAGGATCGGATGGTCGAGCGCGTTGCGCTTCTCCAAGTTGGAGATCGTCAGGCGCACGACCCCCGGAGCGGGCTCGTCCACGAGCAGCTTGCCCTCGGCGAGCTCGCGCTGATGAGTTACGGTCGACATCCCTCTATTCCAGCACGACCAGCGTGTCGCCCTCGCTGACGGCCTGGCCCTCCTCGCAGCGGATCTCGGACACCGTGCCGGAGTCTTCGGCCTCGACGGGCATCTCCATCTTCATCGACTCGAGGATCGCGACCGTGTCGCCCTCCTCGATCTGATCGCCCACCTCGCACTCGATCTTCCAAACCGTGCCCGTGATGTGGGCCTCCACGTCAGTCACGCGATGCGCCTCCTGATTGCGGAGCCCCGGCGCTGCTCCGAGGCTCGATTGCTTAGAACCGCGGCGGACAATAGCCTCTGGACCCGATCGCTCCATGAAGCCGGACATCCTCATCGTCGTCGCCGCGCTGGACGAGGCCGATCGCATCGCCTCCACGCTGGCGGCCCTCGCGAGCGCCTTCCCCGGCGCGCCCGTGTGGGTCGCCGACGACGGCTCGACGGACGCCACCGCGGAGTTTGCGCGCGGCGCCGGCGCGACGGTCGTGCGCAGCGAGCGCGTGATCGGCAAGGGCCAGGCGATGACCGCAGGAGTTCGCGCAGCGCTGGCAGAAGCCGATGCGGAGGCGATCGTCGTGCTCTGCGATGGCGACCTGGGGGAGTCCGCGCGCGAGCTGCCCGCGCTCGTGGACGCGCTGGATTCCGGCGGTGCGGATCTGGCGGTGGCCGCGTTCGCGACGCGCGTCGGCGGCGGCTTCGGGGTCGCACTAGCCTTCGCACGCTGGGCCATCCGCCGTCGCTGCGGGGTCTCCACGCGCGCCCCGATCTCAGGTCAGCGCGCGCTGCGCGCTGAGGCCGCTCGCGACGTGCTTCCGTTCGCGGCGGGGTTCGGCATGGAGATCGGCATGACGATCGACGCGGTGCGCGCCGGACACCGCCTCGTCGAGGTGGATCTCGATCTGGCCCATCGCGCCACCGGGCGCACGCTCTCCGGCTTTCTCCACCGCGGCCGCCAGCTCACCGATTTCATACGCGTCTACATCGCCCGGCGATAGGCTCGTATCTATGCGAACCCTAACTCCCTCACCAGCCCTCGTGGGGTGCGCTGGGCAAGGGAGGCAAGGACGCAGGAAGCGTGGCGTGCGCGTAGCACGCGTGCTGGCCGATCGAAGATCCCGTGATCTTCGATCGGTAAGGACGCAGCATCCCGCCGCCCAGCGTGTCCCATGATGATCCTCGCCATCGACCAGGGGACTACGGGCACGACCTGCATCGTCTACGACGAGCGCTTCGAGCCGATCGGGCGTTCTTATCGCGAGTTCCAGCAGCACTTCCCCCAGCCCGGCTGGGTGGAGCACGATCTCGCCGAACTGTGGTCGGTGACTCAGGCGGTGGCGGGGGAGGCTCTCGCTGATGCCGGCGGCATCGGCCCGGGAGAGCTTGCGGCGGTGGCGCTCGCGAACCAGCGCGAGACGGTGTGCGTGTGGGATCCCGTGACCGGCGAGCCGCTGCATCGCGCGATCGTCTGGCAGGATCGCCGCACCGCGGAGCTGTGTGAGCGGCTGCGCGCCGATGGGCACGAGCCGCTCCTGCGCGCGCGTACCGGCCTCGTGCTCGATCCCTACTTCTCGGCCACGAAGATCGCCTGGCTCTTGGAGCACGTACCGGGCCTGCGCGAGCGCGCCCGCGACGGGCGCGCGGTGTTCGGCACGATCGACTCGTGGCTCGCGTTCAAGCTCACCGGCGAGCACCTCACCGATGCGTCGAACGCCTCGCGCACGCTCCTGTACGACATCCGCGCCGGTCGCTGGGACCCCGAGCTGCTGTCTCTGTTCGACGTTCCCGAGCGTGCCCTGCCCGAGGTCCGGCCCAGCGCGGGTGTGCTTGCACGGACGCTGCCCGACGCGCTGCACGGTCACGCGGTGGCGCTCGCGGGAATCGCCGGCGACCAGCAGGCGGCGCTGTTCGGTCAGGCCTGCGTCGATCCGGGCCTCGGCAAGAACACCTACGGCACCGGCTCCTTCGCGCTCCTGAACACCGGCTTCACCCCGCCCGAGCCCGCACCGGGACTGCTCGCGACGGTGGCGTGGCAGATCGGCTCCTCCACGACCTACGCGCTGGAGTCCTCGATCTTCGTGACGGGCGCGGCCGTGCAGTGGCTGCGCGACGGTCTGGGGATCATCGACACGGCTGCCGACACAGAGTCTCTCGCGGCGTCGCTCGATGACAACGACGGCGTCTACTTCGTGCCCGCCCTCACGGGCCTGGGCTCGCCCCACTGGGATCCGCACGCGCGCGGGACGATCGTCGGGCTCACCCGCGGCAGCACCCGTGCGCACCTCGCGCGCGCGACGCTCGAGGCGATCGCCTACCAAACCTGCGATGCGGTGCGCGCGATGGAGGACTCAAGCGGTCGGCCCCTCGCCGAGTTGCGTGTCGACGGCGGCGCCAGCGCGAACGCGTGGCTGATGCAGTTCCAGGCCGACATCCTCGGCGTTCCCCTCGTGCTCGCCGATACGGCGGATACGACTGCGCTCGGCGCCGCCTACCTGGCGGGCGTGGGGATCGGCAGGTGCACGATCTCGGACATCGGCGCGCTGGCGAGCGAGCGCGGGCGCTACGAGCCGCGCATGTCCTCCGATGAGCGCTCGCATCTGCTGGCGGGCTGGGACGCGGCGCTGGGGTGCGCGCGTAACTTCCGCGCCCCTGCGAGGTAGTCCGATCTGATGAGCGATCTCGCATCGATGCGCGAACAGGTCTATGCCGACCCACGGCCGAAGGAGTTCTTCGACCGGTTCCACGAGCGCGCGCGCACGCGCGAACCGAACTGGGTCTACGAGGCCACGCGTCTGCTGACCTCGCTGTACGCCTACACGCTGCTGCGCGTGCGCTCGATCTCCACCGAGAAGGTGCCCGGCCGCGGCGCGGTGATCCTCGCGCCCAACCACTTCTCCTTCATGGACCACTTCCTGATGGGCTGCTACATCCGCCGCAAGGTCCGCTTCATGGCCAAGTCGCAGCTGTTCTCGTTTCCGATGCGCTACATCTACAGCCCCGGCGGCGTCTTCCCAGTGCGCCGCGGCGCGCGCGACGCGGAGACGTTCATCACCGCCGAGACGATCCTCGGTCGCGGTGGCGCGATCACGATGTACTGCGAGGGGGGGCGCTCGCGCACCGGACAGATGGCTCAGCAGGCCAAGCCCGGCATCGGGCGCCTGGCCCTGGAGAGCGGCGCGCCGATCGTGCCGATCGCGATCTACGGCTCCTCGCGCATCCGCAACTGGAAGCGGCTGCGCTTCCCCAAGGTCACCGTCCAGTACGGCGACGCGATGCGCTGGGAGCGCGTCGAGAACCCCACGCGCGAGCAGCAGCAGGCGGTCGCCGACGCGATCCTCACCGAGATCCGCGCGCTGTACGAGGGTCTCGAGCAGCACGGGCGCAAGGGCGCGCTGGAGCTCGCCCGGGCTGAGCGGCGCTCGGAGCGCAGCGCTCGCCGCGTCGCCGTGCAGTAGGCCTATCCGGCGCCGCCGAGCGCTGCCTTCTCGGTGTGGCGTCGGTGCCTCGGCGATAGTCTGCGACCGATGTCTACAGCCGCCAACGAGATGTTCCGTCGCGGTCTCCTGAGCGGGAGATTTATACTCGTCGTGACGGCGCCGCTAGCCGGAGAAGGTTCCGAGGGGTCGTTCGGTTGCGCCGTGGCGGAGGACACGAAGCGGCTTGGTGCCTGGGTGGGCACGTCGGCGCACGACGCGGTGGTGGCCGAGCCGGGCGGCTTTGACATGCTGGTCGTCGACGGCGACGCCCTGTTCGCCGCCGGCGGTTTGGGGGCGTGTCTGGAGGGCGCGTGGGAGGCAACCGCGGCGGTCGTGAACGAGGCGTTCCTCCCGGCCGCGCGCGGCGGGCGGATCGTCTATCTCGCGCCGGCGCCCGGTGCCGGCGCGCAGGCCGATGCGGCGCGCGCCGGGCTGGAGAACCTGGCGCGCACGCTTTCTGTCGAGTGGGCGCGTCATGAGATCACGGTCGTGACGATCGCCCTCGGCGATGGCACCAACCCGGGCGAGGCGGCGGCGCTCGTCGCCTACCTTGCCTCGCCCGCGGGGGCGTATTTCTCGGGCTGTCAGCTGGACCTGCGCGGCGTCTGAAGTCAGCGGCGGCGCCGTCGGTGCGGGCCAGCGTCTACGCGGAAGCCTGCTCGGGGTCGGGGCGGACGAGGACCGTGTCTGCGACCGCGATGATCTCGTCCGCGGGCAGATCCGCGCGCGAGGCGTGCTCGCGGATCGCCTCGGGACTGCTTGCCTGATAGATACAGACCGTGCCGACCGAGCCGCCGTCCTCCTGGAGAACGTAGCTGCGGATCCAACGGATGTCGTCCGACATCTCCTCGTCGCCGACTTTTTTCGAGCGCCCGGCGGCCGCCTGCAGGTCCTCCGGAGATCGCCAGCCGCCGCGGCGAAGAATCACGTACGTGTCCATCGGTGCCTCCTGTCTTGGGAGCGTGCCGATCGACTGTAAGCGCTATGGCTCGCTCACGCAACAGTGATTTCGCGCACCGCGCAAGCCGCCTGGATGGCAGCGGCGCGGCGCGCGGGGCGTCGCTCAGCCGGTCATCCCGCCGAACAGCCCGCCGGTGATATGCAGGGTCTGGCCGTGCACGTAGTTCGACCAGGGGGTGCAGAGGAAGAAGACGCCCCCTGCGGCCTCCTCGGGTGTGGCGGGGCGGCCGAGGGGGATCAGCATGGAGGCCATCTGGCGCATCTGCTCGGGGATGCCCAGCTGCACCTGCTCGCCGCCGATCTCCATCGTGTTCTCGTCGACCTTTGCCTGCGTGAGGCGCGTGTCGATGAAGCCGAAGGCGACCGCGTTGACGTTGACCTTGAACTGGCCCCACTCCTTGGCGATCGTTTTCGTCAGGCCCACGACGCCCGCCTTGCCGGCCGAGTAGTTGGCCTGGCCGGCGTTGCCGAAGGTGCCGGAGGTGGAGGAGACGTTGACGATCTTGCGGAAGACCTCCTTGCCTTCCTCGCGCTCCTTCTTGGCGGGCTCGCGCAGGTGCGGGGCGGCCGCGCGGATGACGCGGAAGGGGACGACCGTGTGGATGTCGATCATCGCCTGGAACTGCTCGTCGGACATCTTGTGCACCGGCGCGTCGATCGTGTAGCCGGCGTTGTTGACGATGATGTCGATCTGCCCGAACGCGTCGATCGCGGCCTGCACGAGCTGATCGGGCGCGCCGGGCTTGGTGAGGTCGCCCGCGAACACGGTCGTCTCGCCGGCGATCTCATCGGCCGCCTGCTTGGCGACGTCGCCGTCGAGGTCGTTGATCAGCACCTTCGCGCCCTGCCCGCTGAGCAGCTCGGCCGTCGCGCGTCCGATGCCGCGCGCCGAACCGGTGACGATCGCTGCCTTGCCGTCGAGTACTCCCATGATTCGTTCTCCTGTCGGTCGTCTGTTGGTCGTCTGAAAGTGGGCCGGGAGCCTATAGCCCCAGCACCCGCCCGAGGATCTCGCGCATGATCTCGTCGCTGCCCCCGCCGATGGGTCCGAGGCGCGAGTCGCGCGCCGCGCGCTCGACCCACACCTCGCGCATGTAGCCCGCTCCGCCGTGGATCTGCAGGCAGGCGTCCATCAGCTCGAAGCAGGCGCGCTGGGTAAGGAGCTTGGCCATCGTGACCTCGCGCAGGGGTTCCTCGCCGGCGACGAAGCGCCGCAGCGCATCGTAGGTGACGCAGCGGGCCTGATAGGCGCTCGCAGCGAGGTCGGCGAGCTTGTGGCGGATGACCTGGTGGCCCGAGAGCGGGCGTCCGAACGCTTCGCGCTCGCGCGCGAACTGCGCGGTGCGCTCCCACGCCAGGCGCATCGCGCCGACCGCGCCGAGGGACATCGCGAGGCGCTCCCACTGGAAGTTGGCCATGATCAGCTTGAAGCCGCCGTGCAGCTCCCCGAGCAGGCGATCCTCTGGAACGAACACATCCTGGTAGGCGATCGTGGCGGTGTCCGAGGCGTGCCAGCCGAGCTTCTCGAGCTTCGCCGACTCGACGCCCTCGCCGCGATCGACGAGGAAGAAGGAGATGCCGTGATGGCCGCCCTCGGGCATGGTCTTGGCGGCCGTCACGATGAAGTGCGCGCGCACGCCGTTGGTGATGTAGGTCTTCTCGCCGTTCAGCACCCAGCCGCCGTCCACGCGCTCGGCGCTCGTGCGCAGGCCCGCGACATCGGATCCGGCGCCGGGCTCGGTGATGCCGAGCGCGCCGATCTTCTCCCCACGGATCGCCGGCACGAGATAGGCCTGCTTCTGCTCCTCGCTGCCGAACTTCCAGATCGGCGGCGTGGCGATGTTCACGTGCGCACCGATCCCCGCGGCGGTGCCGCCCGAGCCGATGCGCGCCATCTCCTCGCACATGACCGCCTCATGCAGATAGTCGCCGCCCTGCCCGCCGAGCTCGGTCGGGTACTTCAAGCCGAGCAGGCCCTGCGCGGCGAGCTTGGGGAAGATCTCGTCGGGAAACCACTGCTCGTCCTCCCACTGCTGTGAGTGCGGCGCGAGCTCGCGGTCGATGAACCCGCGGATGGACTCGCGCAGCTCCTCGTGCTCGGGAGTGAATGGGGGATCGTGGTTGGTCATGGGAGGGGCGATGTAGGAGCCGGACGGCGCATGCTTGAAAAGAAGCTGATGTTGTCCCGACCGGCGCAAGGCGCCGGTCGGCG
>DASXMO010000180.1:0-4460 GCA_036495605.1 Solirubrobacteraceae bacterium | reverse complement strand
CCTCCACGTCGCGCCGGATCTCAAGCGCCGTGACCGGCCGGCGCTCGGCCATCAGGTAGGAGATCAGCGACAGCTGGCGGATCAGCTTCTCGGTGTCCTTGGCCATCGACTTCGAACGATACGACCCGACGGTGGGAGGGTCGTGCTCGCGGGTCGATGGCCTCGCTATTTGCGAGGTTTCCCCGGCGTGTCACCCGGCGAGTTCGCCGGTCCTGCCAGGAACCGAGCTCCGCGTCCTCAGGCCGCTTCGCGCAGGGGCTCGGCCGCCGGGGCCGCGAGCGTCGGCGAATCGGCGAAGAAGGCGCTGCCTTCGAGCGCCCGGTCATAGCCCGACCAGCGCTTGCCGGGAGCGAGCTCCTTCTCGAGCCGGTCGAAGCTGCCCAGGCGCCCGCCGAGGTTGTCGATCATGTGCACGAGCGTCGCCTCGCGGGTGCACGGCACGACGGGGCTGCCGTGCTCGAGCGAGCCGTGGTGGGAGAGGATGATGTGGGTCACGGCCCGGGCGAGCTCAGGGGGAAAGCCGTCGATCTGCTCGATCGTGCTGCGCACGCGGTAGTAGCCGAGCGCGATCTCGCCCTGCAGGCGCCCGGCGTCGGTGAGGTCGATCGCGCCCGGATCGTCGGTGTAGGCCTCGAGCTTGCCGATGTCGTGCAGCAGCGCGCCGGTGACCGCCACGTCGCGGTCGATCCCGGGGAAGGTCGCGCTGGTGGCGCTGACCGCCTGGGCGACGCTCAGGCAGTGCTCGAGCAGCCCGTGCGGGTAGGCCTGGTGGTAGTGCTTGGCGGCGGGTGCGCTGCGGTAGGCGCTCCACAGCTCGGAGTCCTCGCCGATCAGCCGCTGCAGCAGCTCGCGCAGGGGCTCCCGGCGGACCGTTGCGAGCAGCTCGCGCAGCTGCGCTTCCAGTTGCTCGACAGTGTGCGCGGGGCCGTCTTGCAGATCCGCGGGCGAGTAGCTGCCGGGTTCCGGCGCCTGCAGGCCGCGCAGGTTGATCTGCGGTCCGAAGCGCGGGTGGACGGTGTAGCGGCCGCGCACGCGCACGGCCTCTCCGGCGCGCGCCAGGCCCTCGATCTCGCCGATCTCCTCCCACACCATCGAGACGACAGCGCCGGTGCGGTCGCCCAGACGCAGGCGCAGGTAGTCCCCGCCGTCGCGTCGCTGTCGACGCTCGGCCTCGCGCACCAGCAGCACCTGGTCGATCTCGGCGCCGTCTTGCAGCTCGTTCACGAACACGCCTTTGAAGTTAGGCCCTGCTTCGGACGGCCACCCCGATCGCGCGAGGCGGCTGCTGTCAATAGATACGTACAGAAGCCGCTTCAAATGTCCATGAGAATCAAGAACAAGCTGTGTCCAAAGAGTCTAATCAACCCCTTGCACGTTTGCCATCCGGTCTCTAGGCGTGTCCCCCTGCCATCCCTACTCTTGTTTGATGTAAGACGAGGTTTTACATGGAGTCATCAGAGCATTACATGAAGTCATCAGCGGTCATGAGAACAGACACCAGAGAGATGGCGGGGGACATGAAAGCGAACAAGATCAGGGTCGTGAGCTGGAACGTCAACGGAATCCGCGCGCGCTGGCCGCGACTGGTCGAGCTGCTCTCAGAGCAGCAGCCGGACGTCGTCTGCCTGCAGGAGACCCGCTGCCCGGACCATCGTTTTCCCTACGGACCGCTGCGGGACCTCGGCTACGAGGCCCAGCACAGCTGCGGACGCGGCGGCGCCGGCGTCGCGATCCTCGTGCGCGCCGACCATGAGGTCGCCGAGCGCAGCCTGGCGCTCGACCACGATCACGCGATGGCGGCCGGACGCTGGCTGCAGATCTCGCTGAACGGCCTGACGATCAGCTCCGTGTACGTTCCCGCGGGGTCGCTGGATGAGGAGCGCGACGCGGAGGCGAAGCTGGCGTTCCTGGAGGCGATCGCGCGCCAGGTCTACGGCGAGCAGGAGCGCCCGATGCTGATCGCCGGCGACTTCAACGTGGCGCCGACCGACCAGGACGTGTATGAGCCGGAGTGGCTGATCGACTCCTCGCACACGGGCGCGGCCGAGCGCGAGAGCGTGCGCGAGATCATCGAGGAGGGCGAGCTCGTGGACGTCTACCGGCGCCTGCACCCGGAGGATCGCGGCTACACCTGCTGGGATCAGCGCGACGGCCACTACGCGCGCGACTACGGCCTGCGCATCGACCTGGCGCTGGCGAGCGAGCACCTGACGCCGTATGTGACCCGCTGCGACGTGAATCACACCTATCGCCAGGGCCGCAAGCCCTCCAACCACGCGCCTCTGGAGATCGAGCTGGAGCCGGTCGCGCGGTAGACCCCGGTAGGCTCCGCCGCACATGGCGGCGGACCTCAAGGGCCTCATTCTCTCCGGCGGCAAGGGCACGCGCCTGCGGCCGATCACGCATACGAGCGCCAAGCAGCTCGTGCCCGTGGCGAACAAGCCGGTGTTGTTCTACGGGATCGAGGCGATGGCGGCCGCGGGGATCGAGCAGGTGGGGATCATCATCGCGCCGGAGACCGGCCCGGAGATCGAAGCGGCCGCCGGCGACGGCTCGCGCTTTGGCGTGGAGATCTCCTACATCCTCCAGGACGAGCCGCTGGGCCTCGCGCACGCGGTGCTGACGGCCGAGCCGTTCCTGGGGGCGGACCCGTTCGTGATGTACCTCGGCGACAACCTGCTGCAGGGCGGGATCTCCGATCTGGTGGAGGCGTTTCGCGAGCACCGTCCGGACGCGCTGATCCTGCTGACGCCGGTGCCCGACCCGGAGAACTTCGGCGTGGCCGAGCTCGGTCCCGCGCAGAGCGGCCGGGCGGGCGAGGTGGGCCCGGTGGTGCGGCTCGTGGAGAAGCCCGCCGAGCCGGCGACCGATCTGGCGCTCGTGGGCGTGTACATGTTCACGGCCGGCATCCACGACGCGGCGCGCGCGATCGCGCCCTCGGCGCGCGGAGAGCTCGAGATCACCGATGCGATCCAGCATCTCGTGGACGGCGGGCAGCGGGTGGAGCCGCACATCGTGCGCGGATGGTGGAAGGACACGGGGCGATTGGAGGACATGCTCGAGGCCAACCGCCTGGTCCTCGACAACTTGATCGAGCGTCACGAGGGCGAGCTGATCGACTCGCAGGTGGACGGGCGCGTGGTGATCGAGCCCGGAGCGCGCCTGGAGCGCACGACGGTGCGCGGCCCTGCGGTGATCGGCGCGGGCGCGCGACTGCGCGACTGCTACATCGGCCCGTACACGGCGATCGGCGAGAACTGCTCGATCAGTGGCGCCGAGGTCGAGCACTCGATCCTGCTGGCGGGCTCCTCGGTGTGCGATCTGGACGGACGCATGGAGTCCTCGCTGCTGGGCCGCAACGTGAGCGTGCGCCGCTCCGAGGGTCAGCCGCGGGCTTATAGATTCATGGTCGGGGACAACTCGGACATCTCGATCCTGTGACACGACCGTATGGCGGCGCCGGATCGGCGTTCTCAGTCGCTCGCGTGCTGGCCGATCGGCGATCCCGTCGATTGACGATCGGTACGCCACGCTCCCTGCGTCCTTGCCCGGCTTGGCCGACGATCGTGTCACAAGGTAAATGCGGATACTGATCGTAGGAGCGAACGGGATGCTCGCGCACGACGTGCGGCGGGTGGCCGAGGGCGCAGGGCACGAGCTGGTGTTGGCGGACCTGCCCGAGCTCGACATCACCGATGCGACGGCTGTGGATGCGTTCTTCGAGCGTGAGCGTCCCCAGGCGAGCATCAACTGCGCGGCGTGGACCGACGTCGACGGTGCCGAGGCTAAGCCGGATCTCGCCCACGCGGTCAACGTGACGGGCGCCGGCAATCTGGCGCGTGCGGCCGCGCGCATGAGAGCGCCGCTTCTGCATCTCTCCACTGACTACGTGTTCGACGGCACGGCGCCGCTGGGTGCGGACGGTCGGCCGCGTCCCTACGTGGAGTCCGATTCGACCGGGCCGCGCTCGGTGTACGGCGTGAGCAAGCTCGAGGGCGAGCGCGAGGTGCTCGCGGCGAGCGCGCAGCACGCGGTCGTGCGCACGGCCTGGCTGTATGGGATCGCGGGGAGGAACTTCGTCGACACGATGCTGCGTCTGGCGAGCGAGCGCGAGGCGGTGCAGGTGGTGGACGATCAGATCGGATCGCCGACATGGTCGGGGCACCTCGCACCTGCTCTGCTGGGGTTGCTGGAGCGCGAGGTGCGCGGCCTCGTGCACCTCACGGGTACGGGCGAGGTCTCCTGGAACGGGTTCGCGCGGGAGATCTTCCGTCAGGCCGAGGTGGACTGCCGCGTGGAGTCGGCCACGAGCGAGCAGATGGCCCGTCCGGCCCCGCGCCCGGCGTGGTCGGCGCTGGCGTCGGAGCGCGCGGAGGTGCTGCCGATGCCGCCCTGGCAGGACGGCCTGGCGGGATATCTGGCGGCGCGTTCCGGTTTCGACCGCCCATGAGCGCGTATGG
>DASXMO010000179.1:0-6878 GCA_036495605.1 Solirubrobacteraceae bacterium | reverse complement strand
TAGGCGAGTCCGTATCCATGTGACGACCGGAGTTCCTTTTTGCGATGAGCACAGTGATCGACAGCCTGGAGCGCACTCAATTGCGCCGTGTTCCGGAGTTCGACGCCGGCGACCGCCTGCGCGTCCATTTCCAGGTGATCGAGGGCACGCGCCGCCGCACCCAGGTGTTCGAGGGTGTCGTCATCAAGCGTCAGGGCCACGGCGCCCGCGAGACGTTCACCGTGCGCAAGCAGTCCTTCGGTGTCGGCGTCGAGCGCATGTTCCCGGTGCATTCTCCGAAGATCGAGCGGATAGAGCTGGCCGCCCGCGGAGATGTGCGCCGCGCGAAGCTCTACTACCTGCGCGACCGTGTAGGCAAGCGGGCGCGTGTGCGCGAGCGCCGCTACACGGGACCCGAACAGGTCGTGGAGCCGGGCCTGCTGCACGAGCAGGAGCCCGCGGGCGCGACCGACGCCGAGGGCATGACCGCTGAGGACACCGTGGCGGAGGGTGTGCAGGCGGTGCAGGACGCCGCCGAGGTCGAGAGCTCCGGCACGGACGGCGCTTCCGCAGAGGAGTCCTCCTCAACTGGCGCAGGGGCATCGCAGCAGCGGGATAACGAGCCGGCGAACGCCGGGGCGGTCGAGCCCGGGGAGTCTGAGACAGAGGCGAGCGCGTCCGCGACGGTCGAGTCCGAGACTGTAGCCGCCGATTCCCCATCCCCCGATGCCGGCGACACCGAGGGGGACAAGGTCGCCGGCGACGCGCCGGCGTGAGCCCGTCGGCGGAGCCGGCCGTCAAGGACCCGTGCCGGTCGTGACCCCGAAACGCACCAAATCGACCGCCAACTCGATCATCGAGCTCGTCGTGATCGTGCTCGTCGCGCTCGGCCTCGCGCTCGCGATCCAGGCATGGATCGTCAAGCCTTACCGCATCCCAAGCGGCTCGATGGAACCGACGCTGGCGGTCGGCCAGCGGGTGCTCGTCGATCGCATCGGCACGCACTTCAGCAAACCGCACGTCGGTCAGATCACCGTCTTTCATCCGCCCGAAGGCGCCCAACAGCAGGAGTGCGGTCCGGTTGCCCACACCGTCAAACTCGGCGGGGCCGCCTGCTCTGAACCGATCCCCAAAGAGGACACCGGCGTCAACTTCATCAAGCGCATCGTCGCCGGTCCGGGCGATGTGATCTCGATCCACGAAGGCCACGTCATCCGCAACGGGCACGCCGAGAAGGACTCCTACATCCGTAAGTGCGAAGGCAGCGCAGAGTGCAGCTTCCCCGTCCCGATCCGGATTCCGGCCGGACACTGGTTCATGATGGGGGACAACCGTGGTGAATCCGACGACAGCAGGTTCTGGGGACCAGTCCCAACTTCATGGATCATCGGGGAAGCATTCGCCACCTACTGGCCCCCCGACCGCATCGGGTTCTTCTAGCGGGCCGTATGCCGGCGCGCTACTGCGTCCTTACCGATCATCGATCAGATGCGATCGACTGATCGGCCAGCACGCGTACGTAGTACGCCACGCTCCCTGCGTCCTTGTATCGCTTGGCCTACGGCCCGCTAGTGGCGCACCGACGTTGATGGTTGCGACATGAGCGAAGTGCCCGCCCCGCGACTACCAGGTGGCTCTGCAAGGGCCCGGCGACGTCGTGCGCGGGCTCGCACGAGCGGCAGGCGCCTATTCGCGTTCGATCGTCGCCTCGAGATCCCGCTCGTCGCCGGTGCTGATGAGGCCGGCCGCGGCTGTCTCGCCGGACCGCTGGTGGCCGCCGGGGTGCTGTTCGACTACAACGCGCTCACCACCCGCGAGCTGCGTTCGCTTAGCGCGCTGAACGACTCCAAGCAGCATTCTGCGCAGGCTCGCGAGGAGCTCTACCCGCTGGTGCTGCGTTGCGCGGCGCGCGTAGCTGTGGTCTCGCGCTCTGTCGGTGGCATCGATGGGCGCGGCCTGCACGTCACGAACCTCGCGGCACTGCGCGACGCGCTGCGCAACGTCACACGCGGTGTGCCCGGCGAGGTGATCTGTCTCGTGGATGGCTTCTCGGTGCCGGAGTTCGAGCGGCCTCAGCGTGCGATCGTGGACGGCGATGCCACGAGCGCCGCGATCGCCGCAGCCTCGATCATCGCCAAGGTCACACGCGATCGCTACATGCAGCACGCCGACACCCTGCATCCCGGTTGGGGCTTCGCCGAGCACGTCGGATACTCGACCCCGGTTCATCGCGAGGCGATCGCCCGGCAGGGCGTCTCGCCACTGCACCGGATGTCGTTCCAGTCGCTGGCCTATCAGCAGCTGGCGTTGTAGCGGTTGGCGTTTCGTGATCTGCGACGGAGACCGTAGGAGACCGCTACGCGGGGATGAGGTCGGTCGCCAGCTCGACCTCGAAGACCGTCGGGAAGCGGTCGGCGAGCCCGGTGGCGTGCAGGGCCTCGCTCACGACGCGTGCAGCGTTCTCGGCTGCGGTCGCCGGGTCTGGCTCGTCGTTGGCGAGGACGAGCACCAACGTCGTCCAATCGTCCTCCCAGGAGGCGATCGGGCCAAGCTCGGCGTGCTCGCGCTCTAGGTACTCGGTCAGCGACATCCACTTATGTTCGTCGCTGAACGGCACATCCGCTACTGAAGTCCACGTTCTGTACTCCACGATCATTCTTTATACCCTTTTTGCTTCAGCTGTGAGAGGAAATTAGCCGGTGATCGCGAGGATGATGGGGTGTTGGCCATCTTGCACGGCGGCTGGTTCTTGTCTGGGGGGAAGAACAACCAGTGCTTCTTGCGCTTCTCCACGCGCCATCCCTGAGCTTCGGCGCGACGTCGGATCTTCTTGAAGTCGCCCTTGGCAGTCATTCAGACTCGCGTACGGGTTCGTGTTGATATGCCGCCATCACCAAGCCCCCTCGATGTGATCGAGGCGCAGCAGCCGGTTCTTGCTGTCGATCATCACTCCGATCGCGTCGAAGCGGATCGTGTGGGCGGTGGGGCGGATGTGCTTCTCGTCGGCCAGCCAGGCGGCGGCTAGTTTGCGCAGGCGGATCCGCTGACGGGGACGCAGCCAGTGCAGCGGGTACTGGTCGGGTCGAAAACCGCCCGGGCGGGTGTCCGCGCGTCGGCTCTTGACCTCGGCGAAGACGAGCGTTGTGCCGTCGAACGCGATTAGGTCGATCTCGCCATAGCGGGTACGCACGTTGCGTCCCAGCGGCGAGAACCCGAGGCGGTGCATGTGCTCGGCCGCGAACTGCTCGCCGCGACGTCCGAGGGCGTGGCGCGGGTCTGCGGGCTTGTCAGGCGTGGAAAGGGTGCTCGGGGGTGGTTCGGGCGTGTCGGATCTGGGCATGTCGAGCACGCTAGATCGGCAGGTGTGACCGTAGATATGCGTCTGTAACGATTCACGCGCAGGACCGTCACAGACCTGTGACAGCGGCCTCGCGGGACGAAAATGGGCGCGCTCGCGTAGCCTCCCGGGCGCATGGACGACGCCCTCGACACGCCTTCGGCCGATGTGCAAACCCGGGCATCCGCCTCAGGGTCGGCGGAAGCGACGCCGAATGCGGGGAAGGAGAGCGAGCAGCAGACTGCGAATGCTCAGCCGCCGGCCGATGCTCCCGCCGGTGGTCCGGGCTCGATCGACGGCGTCAGCGGGTTCATGGGGATGCGCTGGGACGATCCACAGACCGTCCGCCTGCGGATCCGCCCCGAGTTGATGAACGCCGGTGGGTTGCTCTCAGGCGTCGTGACGTACGCGCTCGTCGACTACTGCATGGGCTCCACGCTATGGGCGCAGACAACCTCGGAGGAGCGGATCGCGACGATCGGGATCTCGATCAACTACGTGCAGACCGCCACCGAGGGGGAGATCGTGTGCACGACCACGCTCGACCGGCGCAACCGCACGACCGCGGTGATGCACAGCGAGGTGCGTCACGAAGACGGCCGCCTGCTCGTGACGGCGATCGGCAGCTACACGATCTTTCCGCGTCGACGCCGCCCCGCGCCGCGACCGGACTGATCGTCATGGCGCGCGATCGGCGCGATTCAGCGCCGGGCAAGATGGAGTCCGCCGCGCGCCCAGGTCGCAGAACGCCCGTGGCGCTCACGATCGCCGGCTCGGACTCGGGCGGCGGCGCCGGGATCCAGGCCGACCTGAAGGCCTTCGCGCGCTGCGGCGTTCATGGCACGAGCGCGATCACCGCGATCACCGCCCAGAACACCCTCGGAGTAGCAGCGGTCCATCAGGTTCCACCAGAGATCGTCATTGCGCAGGTGCGAGCGGTTCTCGGCGACATCCGCGTCGATGCGGTCAAGGTCGGGATGCTCGGCAGCGCCGACGTCGCGCTCGCGGTCGCGCACGCGCTCGAGGAGCTGCCGGCGGGCACGCCGGTGGTGGTCGATCCCGTGATGGTTGCCGAGTCCGGCGCCCGCCTGTTGGCCGAGGACGCGCAGGAGACATTGATCGCCGAGATCGTCCCGCGCGCGAGCGTGCTTACTCCGAACCTTCCCGAGGCGCGTGTCCTCGCGGCGTTTACCGCGTATGAGGGAGACACGACCGTCAAATCCGGGAACGGGAACGTGACGGCTAAACACGGGTACGCGACGGCTGGACCCGGGGACGGGGACGGGAACAAGGATGAGGATGGGAACGCGACACTCGCACGTGGGGAGGAAGACGACGAAGTGCTTCAGATCGCGCGGGCCGTGCTCGCACTGGGGCCGGGCGCCGTCGTGCTCACCGGTGGGCATCGCGCACGCGCGGTCGATCTCCTGCTCGAGCGAGCGCCCGGCGAGGAGACAGGCCGCGAGGCGGTCGCCGTCGAGATACCCGGCGAGCGTCATCGCGATGGGGCCGCGCACGGCTCGGGATGTACGCACTCCTCGGTGCTCGCGGCGCGACTCGCGCTGGGCGACACGACGCTGCAGGCGGCCCGGATCGCGCGCGCGCTCGCGGGAGAGGCGGTAGCGCACGGTCTGCGCGACGTGGGCTCCGGCGCGGGCCCGGTCGACGTGCTTGGGCTGCAGCGGATGCGCGAGAGTCTCTGACGAGGGTCCTGGCCGTGCCATAATCGGAGCACGATGAGGCTCCTGCGTATGAAGCCCGGTCATGGCGAGATCGTGCTCGCGGAGGGCGACGTGGAGATCGCCGAGCAGGAGCAGGCGCTGATCGAGGCGTTCAGGCGCGAGCTGGATGCCGGGATGTGGGCGGCCGTACCGACCGAGACGCGCGACGGGCGGCGCGAGGCCGAGCTGGTCAAGAGCTTCGCCGAGGTGCCGCGCGATGCCGAGCGCGTGATCTTCTTTCCCCGCGCCGCCGGCGGCGCGCGTTAGCGCAGGCGCGCGGGCGGGATCGGCGCGGCGTGCTGCTCGGACTGGCCACCGCGGTGCTCGTGTCGAGCGCGCTCGTCTGGGAGCTCGGCAGGTCGAAAGTAAAGGCCGGGCTGGGAAGCGTGCGTGCACGGGTGAGCGCAGGCGGCGCCCTCTTTGCCGGCGGGCTCGCCGGGACACGCGAGCTCGATTACGACCCGGGCCGCGAGCGCCGGGCCGAGCAGCGCGCACGGGCGCTGCTGCGCTCGTGTATCAACGAGCGCGAGTGGGCGATGTATCGCGATTTGGGGTTCCTGCGCGTTTACGGCGGCTCCGGGGAGCGCTACGCCTACCTGCTCTACCCGCACAAGCCGATCGTCTCCTACGTGCCGAGCACGGGAGTGCTGCTCAGCGAGTACTGCGTCGCCTTCCCCGACCATTCGCGCCCCTACGGAAGCGCGCGGCTCCCCGACTCCGACGACGTGCTCGCGAAGTGGATGGCGCTCAGAGCCGACGAGCGCAGACTGATCGCCGACGCGAACATGCACCTGCCTGGTCGTCAGGTCGATCCGCAGCGCGCCCGCCGCGACCTGCAGCGCCTCGCGCGCTGGGAACGCGAACATGACCACGAGCTCACGGAGAGTCCGCGCGGGGGCGGGCTCGTCGAGGAGGAGCAAGGCAGGGCGGTCGAGCTGGGCGTTGACAATGCCCGCGCTGCCTGAGCCGCTCTGCGACTCGGCAAGACGCGGTCTTCGCTTCCGCGAGTCCCACCCAGTGTGGTGACCGGCGCCAACCGGGCTGTAGAGGGATCGAGCTGCGGGTCTCCCCAAAAAGCCCGCCCCCGATAACCTGCCGCCCACGATGAGCTTCGACGTCAAGCACCGCAGCCGCGCCCTCACCGAGGGTCCCGAGCGCGCGGCCGCACGCGCCTACCTGCACGGGATCGGCTACAGCGCCGAGGACCTCGCCAAGCCGATCGTCGGCGTCGCGCACTCGTGGATAGAGACGATGCCGTGCAACTTCAACAATCGCGTGCTCGCCGCGAAGGTCAAGGAGGGCATCCGCGCCGCCGGCGGCACGCCGATGGAGCTGAACACGATCGCGATCTCCGACGGAATCACGATGGGCACCGCCGGGATGCGCGCCTCGCTCGTCTCGCGCGAGCTGATCGCCGACTCGATCGAGCTCGTCGCAAGCGCCCACGCGTTCGACGGGCTCGTGACGATCTCAGGCTGCGACAAGACGATCCCCGGGACCGTGATGGCGCTCGCGCGTCTGAACATCCCCGGGCTGATGCTCTACGGCGGCTCGATTCGCCCCGGCCGCTACAGGAACCACGACGTCACCATCCAGCAGGTCTTCGAGGCGGTCGGCGAGTTCGCGGCGGGGAAGATCACCGAGGAGGAACTGCACGCCCTCGAGGAGGCCGCCTCCCCAGGAGCCGGAGCCTGCGGCGGGCAGTTCACCGCGAACACGATGGCGATGGCCTTCGAGGCGCTCGGAATCTCGCCCGCCGGCTCCGCGATGGTCCCCGCCGAGGACGGCAGCAAGCTCGCCGTCGCGCGCGAGTGCGGCGAGCTCGTGATGGAGGTTCTGCG
>DASXMO010000178.1:0-16333 GCA_036495605.1 Solirubrobacteraceae bacterium | reverse complement strand
ATCGGCGCCGAGCAGAACCACTTGTGACCCGTCAGCTCGTACTCCGCCCCCCCGCCGCCACCGTTCAGCGGCCGCGCGAGGGTCGTGTTCGCGCGCACGTCCGAACCGCCATGCTTCTCGGTCATCGCCATGCCCGCGATCGCGCTGCCCTTCTCCGCGGCCGGAACCGAGCGCGGGTCATACGTGGTTGCGGTGACGAGTGGCTCCCACTCGGCCGCCAGCTCGGGTTGAGCGCGCAGCGCCGGCACGACCGCGAAGGTCATCGTGATCGGACACGCGTACCCCGCCTCGGCCTGCATCGCCGTCATGTACATCGCCGCCCGCGCCACGTGCGGCGCCGGCTTCTCGCGCTCGCGCCAGGGCAGCGCGTGCAGCTCGTGCTCCACCCCCATCCGCATCAGCTGGTGCCACGCGGGGTGAAACTCGACCTCGTCGAGACGATGGCCGTAGCGGTCGTGCGTGTGCAGCACCGGCTTGTTCTCGTTCGCCTGCCATCCCCACACCTGCTGGGGCTCGCCCCCGATCAGCTCACCCAGCTCGCTCGCGCGCTCCAGCGCCCAGCTCGCGCCCTCGCGCTCGGTCGCCTCGACCAGCGGCGTGTTGTCCGCGAACACGTTGCGCCCCTCCAGCGGCGGAGCCTGGTTGAACACCTCATGCGTGCGCCACGGCGCGCGCTCCTCGCCCGTGGTCGCTCTGGGCATCGTGGCCATGGCATGACAGGGTACTCCCCCGCGATAGCATCGCCGCCCCGGCGAATCCCTCCCGCCGCCCCCGCGAACCTCCATCCCCCCGCAAGGACACGACCATGGCCAAGATCAAGGTGCAAAACCCGGTAGTCGAGCTCGACGGCGACGAGATGACGCGGATCATCTGGTCGTTCATCAAGGAGCAGCTGATCCTCCCGTACCTGGACGTCGAGCTTGAGTACTTCGACCTCGGCATCGAGAGCCGCGACTCAAGCGAAGACCGCATCACCGTGGAAGCCGCCGAAGCGATCAAGCGCCACGGCGTCGGCGTGAAGTGCGCGACGATCACACCCGACGAGGCACGGATGGAGGAGTTCGGCCTGAAGGACATGTACCGCTCGCCCAACGGCACGATCCGCAACATCCTCGGCGGCGTCATCTTCCGCGAGCCGATCGTCATCTCCAACGTCCCGCGCCTCGTGCCGGGTTGGACCAAGCCGATCGTGATCGGCCGTCACGCCTTCGGCGATCAGTACCGCGCCACCGACCTGCTCGTGCCCGGCGAGGGCGCGCTGACGCTCACCTTCACCCCCAAGGACGGCGGCGAGCCGATCGAGCTCGACGTCTATGACTTCCCCGGACCCGGCATCGCGATGGCGATGTACAACCTCGACGACTCCATCCGCGACTTCGCACGCGCGTCGATGCGCTACGGCCTGGACCGCAATTATCCGGTCTACCTCTCGACCAAGAACACGATCCTGAAAAAGTACGACGGGCGCTTCAAGGATCTCTTCGCCGAGATCTACGAGAGCGAGTTCAAGCAGCAGTTCGAGGCAGCCGGCATCACCTACGAACACCGTCTGATCGACGACATGGTCGCCGCCGCGCTGAAGTTGGAGGGCGGGTATGTGTGGGCGTGCAAGAACTACGACGGCGACGTCCAATCGGACACGGTCGCGCAGGGCTTCGGCTCGCTCGGGCTGATGACGAGCGTGCTGATGACCGCCGACGGCAAGACCGTCGAGGCCGAGGCAGCGCACGGCACCGTCACCCGCCACTACCGACAACACCAGCAGGGCAAGCCGACCTCGACCAACCCGATAGCCTCGATCTTCGCCTGGACCCGCGGGCTGCAGGCGCGCGGGCGTTTGGACGAGACGCCCGCCGTCGGCGAGTTCGCGAGCGCGCTCGAGCGCGTATGCGTGCAGACCGTCGAAAGCGGCAAGATGACCAAGGACCTCGCGCTGCTCGTCGGTGGCGACCAGGAATGGCAGAGCACCGAGGACTTCCTCGCCTCGATCGATGAGAACCTCAAACAGGAGATGAATACGTGAGTAAACCCGTACGTGTCACAGTCACCGGCGCGGCCGGTCAGATCGGCTACAGCCTCGTCTTCCGCATCGCCTCGGGGCAGCTGCTCGGCCCCGACCAGCCCGTCGATCTGCGCCTGCTCGAGATACCGCCCGCGATGGGCGCCCTTGAGGGAGTGGCGATGGAGATCGTCGACTGCGCCTTTCCCCTGCTCTCCAACCTCGACCTGCACGACAACCCCGACGACGCCTTCGACGGCGTCAACATCGCACTGCTGGTGGGTTCGCGCCCGCGCACCAAGGGCATGGAGCGCGCCGAGCTGCTCTCGGAGAACGGCAAGATCTTCACCGTGCAGGGCAAGGCACTGAACGACAAGGCCGCCGACGATCTTAAAGTTCTGGTCGTCGGCAACCCCGCCAACACCAACTGCCTGATCGCGATGAACAACGCGCCGGACATCCCCCGCGAGCGCTTCACGGCGATGCTGCGCCTGGACCACAACCGCGCGGTCGCCCAACTCGCCGCCAAGCTCGCCGTTCCCGTGTCGGCTGTCACCAACATGGGCGTGTGGGGCAATCACTCCCCGACTATGTATCCCGACCTCTTTCACGCGCAGGTCAATGGACAGCAGGCCGCGGCCGCGGTCGACGATCAGGCGTGGATCGAAGATGACTTCCTGCCCAATGTCGGTAAACGCGGCGCGGCCATCATCGAGGCGCGCGGCGCCTCCTCGGCAGCCTCGGCGGCCAACGCGGCGATCGACCACGTTCACGACTGGGTGACCGGCACCGACGGAGGCTGGGTGTCGATGGGTGTGCCCTCCGACGGCTCCTACGGGGTGCCCGAGGGTCTGATCAGCGGCTTCCCGTGCACCTGCGCCAATGGCGCCTACTCGATTGTCCAGGGTCTTGACATCGATGACTTTTCCCGTGCCAAGATCGACGCCACGGTCGCCGAGCTCACCGGCGAGCGCGACACTGTCAAAGAGCAGGGCCTTATTTGACAGTCGGACCTATTTGGATAGAAAAGGGCGCGGCATACGCCGCGCCCTTTTTGTGACGTTGACTGACAGAGACTCCAGTCCGACGGATCGTCGTTCCTCACAAGGACGCAGGGAGCGTGGCGTACCGATTGGAGATCGATGGGATCTCCAATCGGCCGGCACGCGAGCGACTGAGGACGCCGTCAGGGACGACGAGACTAGGACTTGGGATGCCAGCCGCGGCCTTTCTTCGCGAGCTTCCCTTCCTGTTCGAGCGCGGGAAGCACGCGATACAGGTAGTTCTGCTTGATACCCATCTTCGCCGCCAGCTCCGGAATCGTGATGCCGGGCTGACCTTGCACGAACGACAACGCCTGCGCGGCACGCGTGCCGCTGCCTTTGCGCCGTCCCGCGCGGCGTTTCGCCGGTGCGGCTGCCGTCGCCGCGGCGGTAGGGGAAGCCGCGGCAGCGGCGGGCGCGGCTTTGCTCGTGCTGCCGGCCGGACGTCCTACTTTTTTGCCTTTCGGGCGACCCACTTTTTTGGGTCGTCCCGGGGGGCGACCACGTTTTTTGGCGGGTGCTGCCGCGGCGGCTTTTTTGCCCGAGCCGGGCGGGCGTCCCGGTCCACGGCGGCGAGGAGCGACAGCAGCAGCAGTCGATCCGCCGCCGATCCCGTCCAGCGCCGAAGCGGCCGCCTCCAACCGGCGATACTCCTCCACCAGCGGCCCCAACTCCGCCAACCGGTCGGTGATCTCCCGGCGCTTCTCGTCAAGAAAGTCAGTCACGATCCAATCCTCTTTCACTCGTGCGAATGTAACCGTGTCACATTCCGTTCGCGTCACCTTACACCATTCCTCCCCAAAAACCTGCGCGATAATCACTTAAGCCGGCTCTTAGGCACGGAATATGAGCGATATCGGACATCTCCGCTCGTGTGCTACTCCAATTGAGAACGCAGCCGCTCGAGCGTGTGCTCGGCCTCGCGCCTGGGGATTCCCCCGACCAGCGCCCTGCTGACGATCGCGCCGATCGGCCCGAAAGGCGTTCGAAACTCGTTGCGGTAATCGAACCGCGTGCCCCCATCCTCGGAGCGCAGCGCGTACTCGGTATGTGCGCGCGACCGCGCCGGTCCGCGACCCTCCCAAACCGCGCGAGCGCCGGGATCGCACTCGACGAGCGTCCAGTGAACGTCGAGGCTGACACCGCGCAGATGGATGTGCTGATCCATCCTGTAACCGACACGCGGAGGCCCGGAGTCGGTGTGGCCGAGCCCGCGATGGATCGTGACCCAATCACCGAGCCGCCGGGGATCCATGACCAGTTCCCACACCTCCTGCGGGCGCGCGCCGATGTGAATGGATGCGGTTACGAGGCTCATCTCGTTCTGGATCAGCGGGCCGTGAGCTCTTCGAGAGATTCCCACTCGCGCAGCGAGCGTTCGACCGCAGCATCGAAGGAGTGCAGGTCGACTCCGAGCATATCGGCCGCCTGCAGGTGCGAAGCGCCATTCGAACCGCCCGGCAGGAGATCGCCCTGCAGGCCTTCCATCAGCGCGATCACCAGCTCGGGGTCCTCCGCTGTGATCGCAGCGGCGATGCGAGCGGTGATCGCCGTCATGTTGACCCCCAGTTTCACTGTCGGACGTGCGAGCAGCATCAGCTCGACGATGCGCTGAATCATCTCACCGTAACTGAGGACATCGGGACCGCCGATGTCGAGCGTGCGTCCGGCCACGGCGGCGACACGTGCGCAGCCCGCGAGCATGTCGATCACGTCGCGTGCGTCGATCGGGCGCGTGCGATGGGCATGCCAGGCGGGGAGCGTGAGCACCGGCATGCGCTCGACGAGCCTGACGAGAAACCGGAACGAGCGCGAGCGCGAGCCGATCACGATCGAGGCGCGCAGCACCACGGTGTCGGCTACGGCCTCGCGAAGTATCCGCTCGACGGCCTCGCGGCTGCGCAGATGCGGTGAGAGCAGCTCGCGCGAGAAGTCCTCTTCGCCTTCACCGTCACCCCGGAGGGCAGTCCAGTCCGCGGTCGGGCCCCCCAGATACACGAGCCGGCGCACACCGGCGCGCGCAGCCGCAGCGGCGAAGTTCTCAGCCGCGATCCGCTCGCGCACGGGAAACGGTGACTCCTGCGTGCGCTTGCTCGCGCTCTCCATCGAATGGATCAGGTAGTAGGCGACCTCCACCCCGGCCAGCGCGCGCACGAGGCCCTCATCGGCGAGCGCGTCGGCGGTGACCACCTCGAAGTTCTCACCCTTCACAACGCCGGAGCTCGCGACGTCGGCCATGATGCCGTCGACGTCCACGCGTGCGGGATCGCGCGCGAGCGCCCTCACTCGATCTCCGTGCGCGAGCAGCACGGGAGCGAGCTGCGAGCCGACGAAACCGCTGGCGCCGGTGACGAGGACGAGCATCGGACCCAGATGATGACGACGCGCGGGCTCACATGTCCGCAAAGTGGGCGAAAAGACCGGCATTGTCACGAGAAAGTGACGTGAATCCGGCTCTTTCCGGGTAGAAGTCGATTTTCTCTGCGATTTGCGGAATGGCGACGAGCGCGGGGATCGGACCGTGAGATGATGGCTCGGTC
This sequence comes from Solirubrobacteraceae bacterium, assembly GCA_036495605.1. Lineage (GTDB taxonomy): Bacteria > Actinomycetota > Thermoleophilia > Solirubrobacterales > Solirubrobacteraceae > Palsa-744. The sequence goes on along the minus strand of DASXMO010000178.1, from coordinate 10,751 downwards.
AGTTCGACCGTCCCGTCCGATCCAACCCGCTGGGGGGCATGTGCAGAGAAAGCAAGGCACCGGCAGGCGCGTAGCAGCGGCCGCCAAATCCGTCAGTTGCGAGGACTGCTTCTTCCGGTGCAACCTGCTCTGCGCGCTCGACCTGAGCGAGCCGTGCGCAACCTACCGCCCCAATGAGGCCCAGCTGCGCCCGCCGCCGCAGTTGCGGTTCGTGTTCCGCCAGGAGCGCCGCACGCGCTCTGCCTGGGCGTTTCCCTCGGCGCAAGAGCAGGCCGCGCTGCACACCTGAGCACCCATCTGGCGGCCCCGCCATCCGGTAGGGCGCCGCTAGGCGCCGGCGCCGATGCCGTCGCGAGAGCGCTCGGCCTCGGGATCGGCGGCACGCTCGCGCTCGACGCGCGCGGCGTGCCCCGCGATCCAGTTGGCGCCGGGCGTGTCGGAGGCGCCGTGCACGAGGATCGAGCAGAACACGACCAGCGCGACGAGGTCGAAGATGCGTTCACCGGCGGCGATGTTCTGGTCGAGCACGAGCAATGCGAAGGTCATCGTCGCGACGCCCTTGGGTCCGAACCAGCCCATGAACAGGCGCGTGGGATTGTCGGTGCGGGTGCCGATCAGCGCGACGAACACCGCGATGGGCCGCGCCAGCAGGAAGACGACGGCGACGAACACGAGCGCCGGCAGACCCTCGCGTGTGAGCGCGTGCAGGGTGAGCAGCGAGCCGAACACGAGGAAGATGCCGAGCTTGACGATCTCCACGATCTCATCCGCGCGGCGCTCGAAGTGCAGACGCAGGTCGGGCCGGCGGATGCCGAGCACGATCGCCGCGACGAACACGGCGATGAAGCCGTTGCCTTTGGGCGAGAGCACGGTCACGCCGTAGGTCGCGAACGCCACCCCGAGCGCGAACAGCGACTTCTGATGCGCGGGGATCGAATGCTCGAGCGAGCCCCTGCCGGCTCGCGGCATCAGCAGCGAGGCTGCCCACCCGCAGGCCAGACCGTAGGCGAAGCCCAGGCCGATGTCCTGGATCACGAACCGCCACCACACAAACTGACCGCTGCTCGCGCTGAGCGCCGCCAGCAGCGCCAGCACCGCGGGCAGCGCCAGGCCGTCGTTCAGTCCCGACTCGAGGTTCAGCGAGTGGCGCACGATTCGCGGCACGCGCGGGTTGGTGACGATGCTCGACGTCAGCACCGGGTCGGTCGGCGAGAGCAGCGCACCGACGAGAAACGCCTCCGTCCAGGAGAAGCCGATCAACGCGTGAGCCGCGAGCGCGACGATCACCGCGGTGATCGGCATCGCGAGCACGAGCTTGCGCACCGGCAGGCGCCACTCTCTCTGAAGCATCTCGCCCTCGACCTCGAGGCCGTCGCGGAACAGGATCACGATCAGCGCGACGAACGCCAGATCCTCGACGAAGCCCGAGCGGGCGCGGAAATCGATCCAGCCGAAGCCCCCCGGACCGACGGCGAATCCGGCGAGGACGAACAGCGCGGTCAGCGACAGGAACGAGCGCTGCGCCAACCCCGAGAGCAGCGCGCCGAGGATCAGCAGCAGGCCCAGCGCGGTGGCGGTCGCCTGGAAGGTCGGCACCCGCCCATTCTCACGTGAGCAGCGGCAGCGCGTACGTTCATGCCACAGGGGCGTATATTGGAGCGCAGAACTGCAAAGCTCTTTTCAGAGGCGGTGGCCCAACAATGGCGGCGAAAGATCGTACTAGCGGTGGTAGTGGATTCGGCAAGGCCGGCGAAGCGGCGCGTGCCGCGCGCAACAACAGGTACATAGAGCGGCTGATCGAAGACGAGGAGCTGCGCGGAACTCTGCTCGCCGCCTACGGTGCCGCGCGCAGCGCCTATGGACGGATGAGCAACGGCAAGCCCGCGACGACGGCGCTGTTCGAGGATCGCAAGCTCCAGAACGAGCTGCGCGAAGCGGCGGGCGCACTGCGCGACGCGGCGAACACGCTGCGCGAGCCTCCGCGCAAGGCCCGCAAGCGCCGCGGCGGTCTCGGCCGCAAGCTGCTGCTGCTCGGGATCGCGGGCGTGCTCGCGCTCGCGCTCAGCGAGGATCTGCGCGGCAAGGTGCTCGACATGCTGTTCGGCGCCGAGGAGGAGTTCGAGTACAGCTCGACGACCGCTCCCGCCGAGCCCGCGCCCGCCTCCGCACCGGCCTCCTGAGCCGCCGACCCACCTCAGCCGAGCGAGGACGCGAGACGACCATGGCCGCGGCGAGGGCCGAGAGCGCCGCTCGCGCGGGTGCGGTCACTGAAGAGGAGACTCGTCACTCCGGGGCGATCGCCGCCCCGGAGAAGCCACGCAGGGTGGTGGTGGAGGGCGAGAAGGCGCGGCGGATCGTCGAGGCGATGCGCCGCAGCGTCGCCCGGCGGGGGACGGCGGGATCGACCTTCGAGAACGTCGCCCGCGAGGCCGGCGTCTCGCGCGGTCTGCTGCACTACTACTTCGGCACCAAGGAGCAGCTGCTGCTGGAGGCCGTCAGACGCGACTGCGAGCTGCGCATGGAGCTGCTCGAGCAGCAGCTCGCGGGCGCGCGCACCGCGGATGACTTCATCGGACTGATGGCGCAGAACCTCCAGGAGACCGTCCGCGAGGATCCGGACTTCGTGACGCTCGTGTTCGAGCTGTTCACGCTCTCGCGCCGTAACGAGGGCATCGCCATCGAGTACGCAGAGCTGATGCGCCGCACCCGCGGACAGGTCGCCGAGATGCTCGCGATCGCCCAGCGCGAGGGCGTCGTGAGGCTGCACGCCGAGCCGGACACCGTGGCTGAGATCCTCTTCGCGCTCGCCGACGGGTTCGCGTTGCGGATGCTCACCGAGCCCGAGCGCGATTTCAGCGCGACCGTGCGCGCCGGGATCGCCTGTGCCCGCGCGCTGCTCGCGGACTGAGCGGCCCGACCCCGCCAAGCGCGACCCCGCCAAGCGCAAGCCAGACCGTCCCAGTACGGAGCATGTACTGGACGCCTCTTATAATCGACCCACGCAATGCCCATCTACGAGTACAAGCGCCCGGACGGGAGCACGTTTGAAATCGTGCAGTCCTTCAGCGACGATCCGCTGACGCACGACCCCGACACGGGAGTGCCCGTCGCGCGGGTGCTGCACGCGCCCGCTGTGCACTTCAAGGGCAAGGGCTTCTACAACACCGATTACGGCACCCGCAAACGCCAGCGCGAGACGGCCGCCGCGGCATCCTCTGAGGAGTCTTCGGCCAAGAAGGACTCATCCTCTTCTTCTTCCTCCTCCTCGGATTCCTCCTCCTCTTCAGAGGGCTCCGCGAAGACCGCCGAGAGCAAGGGCAACGCGGAGAAGACCTCCTCCGAGGGCACGAAGCCCAAGAGCGCGAAGCCGGTCGCGGCGAGCAGCTGAGCCTCAGCCCGCCTCAAAGCGCGCGACCGCCCCGCGACGTTCGGATTCGGAGACCGTCAGACCCTGCTCGCCGTCGGGCAGCGTGATCGTGCCCGTCGGCTTGAGCACGTGCGTGGGGGGCGTGCCGGAGATCGCGAGCGCGGCGAACATCCCGAGCAGTGTCGGGCCGCTCATGTCGGAGATGATCGCCGGCGGCGCGTTCCAGGCGATCAGCGGCAGGCGCAGGAAGCTCGAGGGCGAGAGCAGCTGTGACTTCATCGCGGTGAACAGCGCCTGCTGGTGTTCCTCCCGTTGGATGTCGGTCTCGCTAGGCGCGCACAGGTTCTCGCGGGTGCGCGCCAGCGCGAGTGCCTGCTTGCCGTTCAGATGATGGGTGCCGGCGGGCAGACGCAGCGTGTAGCCGCCCTGACTGAAACCACCGTCAAGGCGCGAGATCACGCAGCCCCCGGTATAGGTGACGCCACCCATCGCGTCGATCAGCGCGGGGAAGTTTTCGAAGTTGACTTCGACAAGGTGGTTGATCGGGATGCCGAGCCAGTTCTTGATCACCGAGATCGACTCCGCCGGGCCGCCGAACTCGTGCGCGGCGTTGACCTTCTGCAGGCCGTGTCCGGGGATTTCGACGACGGTGTCGCGGGGGATCGACAGGCGCGCCGCGTGCCCACCGCCGGTACGGATCAGCATGATCGTGTCCGAACGTCCCGGCCCGGTGGTTTCGGCGCCGGGTTCCTTCGAGTTCTTCTGGCGGCGGTCGGAGCCGAGCACGAGGATGTTGTTGGCCGACGTCAGCGGATAGCCCGCCGGATCGAGCACGCTCGCGACATCCGCCGGCGGCGAGGTGCGCTCGAAGTGCGAGCTCAGCAGAAACAGAACGAGTGAGAGGATCAGCCAGCCGGCGATCAGCGCAAGCAGGGCGAGGATCACGCGCTTGGGCGTGATCGCCCGCCGTCCCGCCCGCGGCGGCTTGGCGGCACGGGCGCGCTCGGCGCTCAACGGATCGATCATGTCTTCCTCGGGGCGTCGCGGACTGAGCCGGCGTCCGGAGCGATAGCGGGTGTAGCGGGGAGGCTGGTCGGGTGGAGTGGACATTGCGTGTGGCGCTCGCGCGTGTGAAGAGAGGCTCGGTAGGAGACCCGGGGCGGAACCTATAGTTGCGAGATGGACGCCGATAACCCTCCGGTTCGACCGAACACGCACGGTCGCTTGCTGATCTGCGCGACGCCGATCGGCAACCTCGAAGACGTGACGTTGCGCGTGCTGCGAGCGCTCGGCGAAGCCGATGTGATCGCCTGCGAGGACACGCGGCGCACGCGCGTGCTGCTCGACCGCCACGACATCCGCGCGGCCTCGCTCGTAAGTCTGCACGAGCACAACGAACGGGCGCGCGCCCCCCAGCTGGCGGCGCGGATCGGCGCCGGGGAGACGGTCGCGCTGGTCAGCGACGCCGGTATGCCGCTCATATCAGACCCCGGCTACGCGCTCGTGCAGGCGTGCATCAGTCAAGGGCTGCCCGTCGAGGTGCTGCCGGGGCCGAGCGCGGTGCTGAGCGCGCTGATCCTTTCAGGCTTGCCGTCCGACCGCTGGCGGTTCGTGGGTTTCTTGCCGCGCAAGCGCGGTCAGCGCGAGCGTCTGCTGGCGGACACGAGCGAGACGCTCGTCGCCTTCGAATCCCCCAAGCGGCTGCCGGCCACGCTGGAGGCGCTCGCGGGCATCGATCCCGAGCGCCCCGCGGCGGTGTGCCGCGAGCTGACCAAGCTCCACGAGGAAGTCGCGCGCGGGAGCGCGGCGGAGCTGGCGCGACGCTACGGCGAGCGTCCCCCGAAGGGAGAGGTAGTGCTGGTGGTCGGGGCGGCGCGCCCGGCAAGTAGCCTTCAACGCGAGTGAGCTACTACGTAACGACCCCCATCTACTACGTCAACGCGGCGCCCCATCTGGGACATGCGTACACGACGATCGCCGCCGATGTGATGGCGCGCCATCATCGCCAGCGCGGCGAGGAGGTGTTCTTCCTGACGGGCACCGACGAGCACGGCGAGCCGGTCGCCGACGCCGCCCACGCGCTCGGCATCTCGCCGCAGGAGCTGGCCGACCGCAACGCCGAGCGCTTCAAGGCGCTCGCGCCGCAGATCGACGCGAGCAACGACTTCTTCATCCGCACGACCGACCCTCAGCACATTGCCAAGGTGCAGGAGGTGCTCACGCGCGTGCGCGAGAACGGCTTCGTCTACGAAGGCACCTACGAGGGCTCCTACTGCCCGCGCTGCGCCGACTTCAAGGCGGAGAACGAAATCGAGGAGGGCAACCGCTGCCCGATCCATCACATCGAGCTCACGCGCGAGCAGGAGGACAGCTACTTCTTCAAGCTCTCCGCCTTCCAGGAGCGCTTGGAGGAGCTGTACGGCGAACGCACGGACTTCGTGCTGCCGCGCACGCGCTACAACGAGGCGCTCTCGTTCATCCGTTCAGGCCTGCACGACGTGCCGCTCTCACGCCACAAGCTGACCTGGGGCGTGCCCGTGCCGTGGGACACCGAGCACGTCTTCTACGTCTGGTTCGACGCGCTGCTCAACTACTACACCGCGCTCTCCTACGCGCCCGCCCCGCCCAGCCTGCCCGAACGGGAGTCGGCAGACTTGCTCGAGATCTTCTGGCCGCCCAGCTACCACCTGATCGGCAAGGACATCCTGCGTTTCCACGCCGTCTACTGGCCGGCGCTGTTGATGGCGGCCGAGCTCGAGCTGCCCGAGCACCTGCTGGTCCACGGCTTCCTCTTGATGGACGGTGAGAAGATGAGCAAGTCGCTGGGCAACGTGCTCGACCCGTTCGCGGTGATCGAGCGCTTCGGCGCCGACGCGCTGCGTTTCTACCTGCTGCGCGACGTACCGCTCGGCCAGGACGGCTCGGTCTCGACGGCCGCCTTCGAGCAGCGCTATGAGAGCGAGCTGGCCAACGAGCTCGGCAACCTCGCGAGCCGCACGATCGCGATGATCGAGCGTTACCGTGACGGAGCGCTCGCGCCGGGTGAGGTCGACGCGGCGCTGCGCGAAGACTTCCTCGGCCTGTCCGAGCGCGTCTCGGAGTGCCTCGATCGCGCAGAGCTGACGCTCGCGCTCGATGAGATCTGGCAGCGCGTGCGGCGGCTGAACCGCTACGTCGAGGAACAAGCGCCGTGGCGGCTCGCCAAGGAGCCCGCCCGGGCGGCCGATCTCGATCTCGTCCTGCGCACTCTCGCCGAGGGCATTCGCTGTGTGACCGTGCTGCTGTGGCCATACCTCCCGACGAGCGCCGAGCGGCTGCTCGCGGCGCTCGGCGCCCCCGGCCTGTCGCTCGCCGGCGCGGCGCTCGGCACGGGCGGGATCGAGCAGGTCGAGCCACTGCAACCGCTGTTCCCGAAGCACCGCGGCGAGCTCGAGCTCGAGTCCGGCGAGGGCACGGCCACGTGATCGACTCGCACACCCATCTGGACCTGTGCGAGCCGCCGAACACCGAGCTCGTCGCGGCCGCCGCCAAGGCGGGGGTGACGCGGATGCTGACAGTCGGCACCGAACCGGCGTCCTGCCGCGCGGCGCTCGCCGCGGCCGAGGCGTTCCCGCAGGTCTACGCGGCGGTCGGTCGCCATCCGAACGCCGCCAGAGGATTCGACGACGCCGACCTGGCGGAGCTGCGCGCGCTCGCGGCCCATCCCCGCTGCCTGGCGATCGGCGAGACGGGCCTTGACTTCTATCGCGACGGCGCGCCGCGCGCAGACCAGGAGCGGGCGTTCGCCGCGCACATCTCGCTCGCACGCGAGACGGGGCTGCCGCTGGTGATCCACTCGCGCGAGGCAGCACCCGAGACGCTGGCGCAGCTGGGCGCGCAAGCGCAGGGGTGCAGCGTGGTGATCCACTGCTTCTCGATGCCCGAGCATCTGCAGGAGTGCCTGGATCGCGGGTACGCGATCTCGTTCGCGGGCAACGTCACGTACAAAAGCGCCGCCGACCTCGCGGCCGCCGCGCGCGAGGTGCCCGACGAGCGGCTGCTGGTGGAGACCGACGCGCCCTACCTGACGCCGCAGGTCGTGCGCAAGCAGCGCAATCAGCCGGCGTTCGTCGCGCACACTGCCGCCTTCGTAGCGCAGCTGCGGGGGGTGAGCGTCGCCGAGCTGGACGCGCTCGTGGAGCGCAACGCCGCGCGCGTGTTCGGCTGGTCGTGAGCGCGGTGAGCACACCCGCGCAGCCGAGCCTCCGACGCCTCGGGCGCTTCGACGTTCGTCCGGATCGCGAGCTGGGGCAGAACTTCCTGATCGACTCGAACATCCTCGGCGTGATCGCGCGCGCGGCGCAGCTCGACAAGCACGATGTGGCGCTGGAGATCGGCGGCGGCCTGGGCGTGCTCTCGGAGTACCTCGCCGAGCGCGTCGCGCATGTGCACGTCGTGGAGGTGGACACGCGCCTGCGCGAGGCGCTGCTGGACGCGACCGACGCGCACGCGAACGTGAGCGTGCACTGGGGGGACGCGATGCGGATCGACCTCGCCGCGCTGGACCCGGCGCCAACGAAGGTGGTGGCGAACCTCCCCTACGGGATCGCCGCGGGGGTGCTGCTGCGAACGCTCGAGGAACTGCCGCAGTTGGGGGTGTGGGTGGCGATGACCCAACGCGAGGTCGGCGAGCGTCTGGCCGCGGCGCCCGGTGGGCGCGACTACGGCGTCAGCTCTGTGATCGCGCAGCTCGCGTGCGAGGTGCGCGTGCTGAGGGCGGTGCCGCGGACGGTCTTCTACCCCGAGCCGAACGTCGACTCGGTGCTCGTGCAGATGCGCCGCACCGCCCCGGCGCCCTCGCCGGCGCTGCGCGCACTCATCGGCGGAGCGTTCGCGCACCGCCGCAAGACGCTCACGCGGTCACTGGCGCTCGCGGGGGCCGCGCGCTCGCGGGAGGAGATACGCGAGGCGCTGGCCGAGCTGGGGCACCCAGCCGACGTGCGCGCCGAGCGTTTGGCGCCGGGGGAGTTCGCTGCGCTGGCGGGAAGGCTCGGACTGTGACCACCGCCGCCGCACTCCCACTGCGTGCGCTCGCTCCGGCGAAGATCAACTTGGGGCTGTTCGTGGGCGCGGTGCGCGAGCACGACGGCCAGCACGAGCTGGCGAGCGTGATGCAGTCGATCTCGCTCGCCGACACGCTCACGCTGGAGTGGGCGGACGACGCGCGGAGGCACGAAGCGGGCGCAGGCGAGGGCCCGAACACGAGCAAGGACGAGGGTGAAGGCGAGGGCAGGGGCACGCGCGCGGGGGTGGACGAGGTGGTGTGCCCCGGCGTGCCGGGCGCACCCGCGGAGAACCTGGCGGCCGCGGCGCTGCGCGTGTTCCGCGAGGCGACGGACTGGGAGGCACCAGCGCTGCGTTTGACGATCGACAAGCGCATCCCTGTGGCGGCGGGGCTGGGTGGAGGATCGGCGGACGCAGCTGCCGCGCTAAGGCTGGCCGCTCGCGCGTCGGGCCTGGACTCGGAGGAGCTGCTGCTGGAGCTGGCGGTCCGACTGGGGGCGGACGTGCCGGCGCAGGTGGCCCCCGGGCGCTGGCTGGCGAGCGGAGCTGGCGAGCGGCTGCGCGAGCTGCCGGCGCCTAGCCACCCGTTCGGCGTGCTCGTGCTGGCGCTCGCGGCCGAGCTGTCCACCGCGGCGGTCTACGCGCGGGCAGACGAGCTTCGCGAGCCGCGTGGCGAGCGCGAGCTGGCGGAGAAGCTGCGCGCGATCGAGGTCGCGTTCGAGCTGAGCGCCGCGGTGCCGCAGGAGCACGAGCTGTTGCACAACGACCTGCAGGAGGCCGCGATCTCCCTGTGCCCACAGGTCCGGCCCACCCTGACCCAAGCGCTCGAGGCCGGCGCTGACGTGGCGTTCGTCAGCGGCTCGGGCCCGACCGTGGTGGGGCTGTTCGCACGAGCCAACGGCTCCGGGCGGGCCGAGCGCGCGGCGGCGGGCCTGGCTGGCGAGCGCGAAGCGGCCGGGGAGCCGGCGCCGGTCTGCGCGACGCCCGTCGATGTGGACTTCGCGCGAGCCGAGTGATTCAGCAATGTGCTCTATCGACGTGAGACCCCGATAGGGCAATCGTTGACCGGTCGCGTCGGCCGGTCGACATAGCGTCATGTCGCTATACGCCGACGGGCCCATGCGTCACAATCACGCCTGATGAGCAGGACTGCCGTCAACGATCTGGTTGCCGTATGCGCGGGCGTGTTCGGCGTGGCGCTGTACGCGGGCCTGATCCTGGTGCCCGCGTGGAGCAGCTATACGCGCCTGTGGGAGCGCGTCGCGGCGGGCATCCTCTCGCTGTACGTGCTCGCGGTGCTCGTGGGCGTAGGTGTGGCTGGAGCGCTCGCGGTCGTCTACTTCTGGGGCTGACCGGCATGTCCGAGCTCGCGGCGCTGGAGGCCGTCACCGAGGCGGTCGAGTCGGGTGCGGGGCTGCCCGAAGTGGTTCGCGCGGCCGCGAAGGCGCTCGATGCGAGTCTCGCGGTCGCCGACGCGTGGGGCGCGACGCTCGCGGTGGCCGCGCGCTCGCCCGCGGAGGAGCGCGCGCTGCTCTCGCGGGGCAAAGGCGTGAGCAGCACTCCGCTGCGCGTCGGAGACACGGTCGTGGGCACGCTGCACATGCGCGCGACGGCCGCCGCGGGCGAGGACGGAGATCTCGAAGCGGGAGAGCCGAGCGAGCAGATGAAGCGGCTGCTGGTGACGATGATCGCCTCGGAGGTCGAGCGCGTGCGCGCGCCCGAGCGCGCTTCGGAGCTCGCCGCGAGCGAGTTCCTGCGCGCGATCCTCGAACGCGAGCTGAGCGAGCCAGATGAGTTGCTGGCGCGCGCGAAGGAGCTCTCGCTGGACCTGCAGGACGGTGCGAGCATGATCGTCGCGCGGGCCCTGCCCCAGGCCCCGACCGAGGAGGGCTGGCGCGCGCGGGTACGCGCCGTGGCCGAGCGCGGTGCGCGCGCGGTCGTGAGCCGCTCGATCGCGGCGCTATCAGAGCGTGAGGGCGCTGGCGTGGGAGTCGGTGCGGAGGTCCTGCTGCTGGTGCCGGGAGGCGAGGAGAGCACGGCCGCGCGCGCCGCGGAGGCGGTGCTGCGCGAGATGGAGGCGGGCCTTGCGGGCTACACGTTCGCGCTCGGCCGCAGCCGCATCGCCGAGGAACCGGGCGATCTGCCGCGCGCCGCCGGCGAGGCGCTGCTCGCGGCGAACGTCGCCCAGGGCGGCACCGACGGCGCGGCACTGGCGTTCGAGCAGACCGGCGCCTACCGCCTGCTGTTGAGCACGATGACTGAGAACCCCGCCGAGCTGCAGCGCTTCTACGCCGAGACGGTCGAGCCGCTGTTGACCTACGACGACCAGTACGAGACCGAG
>DASXMO010000177.1:0-16898 GCA_036495605.1 Solirubrobacteraceae bacterium | reverse complement strand
CTATGGCATGCCACGCCCGCGCAGGTTCCGGGTGTGAGCGCGAGCACGGTCGACCTGAACGACCGGCGAGCGTGCGCGGCGGCGGCGAGCGGGTTCGAACCCGACGTGATCGTGCACGCGGCGGCCGTCGGCGATCCCGGCCGCTTCGAGCACCGGCCCGCACTTTCAGAGCTTGCGCTGCGCGGCGTCGAACACACGCTCGCGGCGGCGCGTGCGGTACGCGCGCGGTACGTGCTCGTGTCGTGCGATTGGGTGTTCAGCGGTCTGCGCCCACCGGGCGAGAGCTGGGAGGAGACCGACGCGGTCGAACCGGTTAACACTTACGGACGCGCGCTCGCGGCGGCTGAGGCGCTTGTGCGCGACGCGGAGGTGGACTGGCTGATCGTGCGTCCGGGCGATCCCTACGGAGTGAATCTGTCGAGGCCGCTCGAGCGCCGCGATCTGGTCCGCGGCCACCGCGCCCGTCGTCACGCAGAGCGGCGCCGCGAGCTGACGGGCGTGCGCCGGCAGGGTGAGCTCGCCGAGCACGTGTGGGGGCGCTCGGGCGAGGCGGTACGCATCCTTGCGCGGCTGCGCGAGGCGCGGTTGCCGCTGCCGGCACCCGCGGACGTGCGCCGCTCGCCGACCTACGCGTGGGATGGCGCGCAGCGGCTGTGCGAGCTGATCGCACAGGATCGCACGGGCGTCTACCACCTTGGCGGACAGGACTGCATGCATCGCCGTGAGTACGTGCGGGCGATCGCGCACGCGTTCGGGTGCGTGCCGACGTTGGCGGTCGACGGCGACATCCCCGCCTACCTGGATGCGCTTGGTGAACCGGCGGAGTTGACGCTGCCGCCGAACACCGCGCTTGACTCCGGACGTGCGCGTGCGGCGCTCGGCCATCCGGCGGTGGACATCGAGGCCGGGTTGTGGCTGATGGGCGACCAGTTGCGCCGCGCGCTGGCACGGTAGGGTTCGCCGCGCCTCGCACACCACCCGAACACATCATCGAAAGGAATCCGTCCATGAACAAGTCTCAGCTGGTCGACGCGGTTGCCGCCGACAGCGGTCTTTCCAAAGCCGACGCTTCTCGCGCGGTCGAGTCGGTGCTGGCCACGGTTACGAAGACGCTCAAAAAAGGCGACGAGGTGAGCATCACCGGGTTCGGCAAGTTCTCGGTCGTCAAAAGGGCCGCGCGTCAGGGTGTGAACCCGCGTACGGGTGAGCGCGTGAAGATCAAAGCCTCGAAGGCGCCGAAGTTCACCGCGGGCGCGACTTTGAAGCAGGCAGTCAGCCCCAAAAAATAGGGTCGGGGCCGCCGCGATGACCCTCGTGAGCGAGCTGGAGTTGCCTGGGTTCGACTACACGGACCCGTCGTTGAGGGGGGAGCGCTTTCATCAAGCGATGCGTGAGCTGAGCGCCCGGGGCTGGCTCGCCTCCGGGCCCTACGGCTACATCGTGCTCGACCGCGAGGCGGGCGAGTGGTGGCTGCGCACACGCGAGGCGATATTTCCGGGGATGACGATCGCGGAGATTTTCGACGTGCGCGAAGGGCCGTTGTATGAGCAGATGCGACGCAACATCCTGCACGTCAACGGCCCCGATCACACGCGCCTGCGCAGCCTCGTCAACCCCGCGCTGAGCGCGCGCGCGGTGGAGCGCTGGCGCCCGGCGATGCGCGAGTTCCTGGAGGGGCTGTGGGCGGATGCATGCACGGCCGGCACGGACGGGTATGGGGTCGTGCGCTGCGAGTTCGTGGAGGCCTTCGCCAAGCCCTACCCCTCGCAGACGATCGCGCGCGTGATGGGCGCGCCGATCGAGGACGCGCCGCGATTGCACCACTGGTCGAGCTGGATCCAGCGGCAGTTCGACGCCGAAGGGATGGCCACCGAGCGCGAGGGCATCGAGCGCGCGGTGGAGGAGTTCTACGAGTACGCCGAAGCGCTCGTGGCGGCGCGCCGCGCGCAGCCGCGCGAGGACGATCTCGTGTCGAAGTTGATCGCCGCGCAGGAGGACGGCGAGCGGCCGCTGAGCGACGTGGAGTGCATCAACCTCGTGTTCAACGTGCTCGTCGGCGGCGTGGACACGACGCAGAGCCAGCTCGCGCACGCGATCAGGCTGCTGGCCGAACATCCCGCGCAGTGGCAGCTGTTGCGCGAACGCCCGGAGCTGGCGGAGGCAGCCGTGGAGGAGGCGCTGCGCTACGAGCCGATCACGCCGTTCACCGCGCGGATCACGACCTCCGAGGTGACCTACCGCGATGTGGTGTTCCCGCAGGGCACGGTCGTGATGGTGTGCGCGCACACGGGCAACCGCGATCTCGAGCCCGAGGAGGGTGAGGCGCAGGAGTTCGACATCGCCGCGGACCGCGGCCGCGCGCGGGCGCTGACGTTCGGCGCGGGCGTGCACTACTGCCTGGGAGCGAACCTCGCGCGGTTGGAGCTGCGCGAGGCGCTCACGTTCATGGCCGAGCGCATGTCCGATCTGCGCCTAGACGGTGAGGTCGAGTACGAGACGATCATGGGCATCTACGGACTCGCGCGCCTACCGATCGCTTTCTCCGTGTGACGCGGCGGGGGCTCAGGCAGTCAATACAGAAAGCTATAGCTGACCGGGACACAGCTTATCCTCGTAGCCGGCCGCCGGCCGGCCGTCCACGAGGGCAGACCTCTACTCCGAACGTTCCTGTTCCGGCAAGCTCACGAGCCGCTTGTCGCCATACGAAGCGCGCTCTCAGCGCAACCGGGCTGGTCGCAGGGGCGACCACATAGCTTGACGGGCTCTCAGCCCATACGCAAAGCACGGCCTGCCCCAATCATCTGCTCCAGAAAGCCCCCGTCCCGGTCAACCGAAGCTACAACCCGAACCAGACGACCTCCTCAGAACAGTTTCATGCCCGTAGCTTGATCACCGCGCCGCCAATCTCAACCGCCCGCCCTATTTGGGTTGCCTACGCACGGGCGCGCGAGGGCTGGAACAATTCGCAGGGGGGTCTACTGCGGTCACGGAGCGACTGGTGGGTGTGATGATGGTTTCGAGCAGAGTCCAGAGGGCGATCGTGCTGTGCGCGGCGAGCGTCGCGATGTGCGGGGTGGTGTGCCCGCGGGCGGTTGCGGGTGGGTATCACGTGTATTCGTGCCGGACGCCCTCGGGTGCCGTCGCGCCAGCGGATGGGTGGACACCGTCCATCGCACCTGGCGGCGCTTATGACGACTATGCGCCGGACACTTGCCCGAACGGCGGCGCGCTGATTGCAGCGTTTGGCGATTCGACTACTCATGCGGTAGAGGTTGACAAAGCCTCATGGAAGTTCAACGCACCGAGCGGATCGAAGATTGTCGGAGCTACGGTCTGGCGTTCGGGTGACACGGCAGGAGGTGGGGCCACAGGTGAGGCCACTTACGAATACTGGCTAGCGGGGTTGGCTGAATTTTCGGCCTTTGATAGTTGTATCGCGGGAGAAGGTTGCGCAGAAGAGGGCGATCCGTTCTCGCCGCTTTCGGGTCAAAATCGGGAGGTCATTCCTATTCGAGATCTCGGCTCGTACATTGACGCAAACGTCTATTGCGGTGGGATCCCGGGGTACGAATGTCCAAAAAGCAAAGGCGACGCAAGCGGCTACGCCGCGGCGGTGTATCTCTACGCCGCGGACATCGTCCTCGAACAATCGACGGGTCCGACCGCCACGAACGTAGCAGGCGAACTCGCGAGCGCGCCCTCTGTACGCGGCACCAGCGACGTGGCGTTCGACGCGAGCGATCCGGTGTCGGGGGTGTATGAGGCAGTGTTCGCGATCGACGGCCAGGTGATGCAGCGCACGGTCGTCGACGAAAACGGCGGGCGCTGCCGCGACGTGGGCGGGACGAGTGACGGGCTGCCGGCCTTTCTGTACGTGCAGCCGTGCAAGGCGAGCGTGAGTGTGGACGTACCGTTCGATACGACGCGCGTCGCCGATGGCACGCATCGGTTGGAGGTGAGCGTGATCGACGCGGCGGGCGAGAGCGCGCCGGTGCTCGATCGTGCGATCACGATCGCCAATCCGCCACCGGTGGGTGGGCCGAACGGCACGAACGCCTCGACGCAGGCGACGCTGACGGTGGGTTGGGCCGGATCGAAGAAGGCGCGAGTCGTCAGTGCCTACGGGCACTCACACACGATCGTCGGTCGGCTCACGGCGCTGGGCGGTGTCCCGATCGCGGGTGCCGCGATCGACTGCACGGCGAGCGCGGTATATCAGGGCGCGAAAGCCGTGGCGATGGCATGCCCGCGCACGGACGCGGACGGCCGCTTCGCGGTGAAGGTGCCGGGCGGCGCGAGCTCGCGCGCGATCCGCATCGCCTACCGGGCCCACGTCGGCGACGTCCTGCCGGTGGCGACGCGCACGCTCGCGCTGGTCGTGCGGGCCGGTTTGAGGTTGCGCGTAAGCCCGCACACGACGAGCGTCGGTCACGCGATCCACTTCACCGGGACGCTGCTGGGCGGGCCGATCCCGCGTGGAGGCAAGCCGGTGGTGCTCGAGGCGCGCTCGCCCGGCGGACCGTGGATCGAGTTCGACGTGGTGAAAGCGAATCGCAAAGGCCGTTACCGTGATTCTTATCGGTTCAAGTTTCCGGGCCCGATCGATTACCGTTTCCGTGCGGTCAGCGAAACTGGGGCGGATTATCCGTACGCCACGGGAGATTCGAACGTCGTGCGCGTGCATGAGCGGTGAATCGAATTAGAGCCCGTGCGTGGCTTGTAGAAGGCTGCGTGTCCGAGTAGGAAACAGGTGCGCATACACAGATCGTTCCAGATCGTCGGTTTATGGCGCCTGGTGCTCATGGCCTTGACACGGCGACGTGGTCGAACCACCTTTGACTTCCTGTCGGCCCATGCGAGATGGGCCTTCGAAGATGCGCAACGTAATGATCCGGAGGGATGAAGATGACAAGAAAGAAACTGACATTGATCGGCTTGCTCGCAGCCCTGGTGGCCTGTGGGCTTTCCTCAGCGGTGGCTAGAGCTGAATGCGGCGGAGTGGCCCCCGAACATAAATGTGTCTGGGAAGTCAAGGAAACGCTCGGGGGTGCTTTTGAAGAATTCAGTTTAGTGGAAGAAGAAATCAACACAATAGGGAACGAATTATCAACCTTTAAACTAAAAGCTGGAGCTAAAGAAATCAAATGCACCACCGTCAACTTCTTCAATGTGCTTGCGGGCGGCAAACCGGGAAGGGATTATGCCGACAAGTTCCTGCTTACCGTGTGCACAACGACAGAAGGCGAATGTAAAGTAAAATCCAAGGGTAACACCAAAGCCGGCGAAATCCTTATAACCAACATCAGGACGACGTTGGTTGAACGTGAAAAAGGAGCCGAAAAAAACATACTTTCCGATAATTTCGAACAGAAGACTCGCAAACACGTCAAAGAATGGGTGACACTCGAATTCGGTAAAAAAGAAAAAGTAGTGGAAGCGGGTACTCGTTTCGAACATAAGGTATTGGAAGAAGTTTGCGCGGGCTACCCCCTCAATACCAAAGTAAAAGGCAACATGGCGGCCAAAGTGGAAGCCGAAAAACTCAACTTCCCCGCCGAAGAACTTAGCGGCAACACGTTCGAAGCGTTCGGGCTCGCCGCCGTATTGTCAGGCACCGTCAAAGTGGTGCTCGAAGAACCAGGCGAATACCGGGCGAGCTAGCCAGGCGATCCCCCGACGACTCGATGATTGAGGCGCCGGCCTGATCGGGAGGCGGCGGGCTCCGTCGCTGGAGCCCGTCCGCCCACCCGCTGGCCGTCGGGCTCTTTGCCCTGCAAATATGCAATTTTTCGTGCATCACTAGAACAAGCGTCCAAATACTCTGAAGAATCGAGCTAGATCGGCTTGTCGTCCGAAAAGACCGACATGAACGGAGAAAAGACCGACACATGCGGTCCTGACAGGGCAGGTACGACGGTGGCATTCCCATTGCGATGCGTTTGGACCAATCAGCCCGAGAACACCCACAGCTGCCGCGCACGGGTGCCCGCACGCGCGGTGATCGCCGCCTGGCGGCGCGAGCTGGACGCGGGCCGCACCGTCGCCGGCTTCTTCCACTTCGCTTGGAGCGGCCGCGTCTGGCTGGCTTACGGTCTACCGGATGGCAGCGTGCGCGGTGTCTACTGCCCTGTACATCGCGCGGAGCGCGAGGAACGGCTCGGCTACGATCCGGAGCTTGCCCGCCCCTACCAGACAGACGTCGTCGCAGGCGTCCCCGCCAGAGTCGAAGCCACCCTCGTCGGCTGAGGTTCCCGAGCGACCCTCGTTGGAGGGTCTTGAGGCGAAGTGGAGTGAGGTGTGGGAACGCGACGGCGCCTACCGCTTCGATCGCACTGCGACGCGCGAGCAGGTGTTCTCGATCGACACCCCGCCGCCGACGGTCAGCGGCTCGCTGCACGTCGGACACGTCTTCTCCTACACCCACACCGACGTGATCGCGCGCTACCAGCGGATGCGCGGCAAAGTCGTGTTCTACCCGATGGGTTGGGACGACAATGGCCTGCCGACGGAGCGGCGAGTGCAGAATCACTACGGCGTGCGCTGCGATCCGTCGGTGGACTACGACCCGCGGTTCACGCCCCCAGCGGAGCCCTCGGAGAAGGAGCCGCTGTCGATCTCGCGCCCGAACTTCGTGGAGCTGTGCCTTCAGCTGACGGAGTCCGACGAGCAGGCGTTTGAGGCGCTGTGGCGCACGCTCGGCCTGTCGGTCGACTGGTCGACGACCTACACGACGATCGGGCGCGTCGCGCAGCGGGTCTCACAGCGCTCGTTCCTTGAGCTGCTCGCCCGCGGGGAGGCCTACCAGCTGCAGGCGCCGACGCTGTGGGACGTGGACTTCCAGACCGCGGTCGCGCAGGCCGAGCTCGAGGATCGCGAGCGCCCCGGGGCGATGCACCGGGTGCGTTTCGCACGCGCGAGCGAAGGCGATGGCGGTGCTGCCGGCGCCGCGCCGCGCGGCGAGGCCGAGGCGGATGGGCCCGAGGCGGACAGGCCGGGGGGCGCGAACGCCGCGGGACCCGGCGTCGGAGACATCCTGATCGAGACCACGCGCCCCGAGCTGATCCCCGCGTGCGTGGCGCTGCTCACCCACCCCGACGATGCGCGCTGGAGCGCGCTCGTGGGCGGCGAGGCGCTGACGCCGCTGTTCGGCACGCGCGTGCCGGTGCTCGCGCATCCGCTCGTCGAGCCCGACAAGGGGACGGGCCTCGTGATGGTGTGCACCTTCGGCGACCTCACCGACGTGACGTGGTGGCGCGAGCTGAGCCTGCCCGTGCGCGCGGTGCTGGGCGAGGACGGACGCCTGCGTGAGGTGCCCTGGGGCGCGCCCGGCTGGGAGTCGGTCGACGTCGCGGGCGCCCGCGCCAGCTACGGCGAGCTCGTCGGGCGCAGCGTCAACCAGGCGCGCCGGCGCATCGTCGAGCTGCTGAGCGAGTCGGGTGAGCTGATCGGCGAGCCGGAGCCGGTCAACCGCGCGGTGAAGTTCTTCGAGAAGGGTGAGCGTCCGGTCGAGATCGTCACGAGCCGCCAGTGGTTCTTCAAAACGGTCGCCCACCGCGAGGAGCTGCTCGCGCGCGGGGTCGAACTGCAGTGGCATCCCCACTACATGCGCGCGCGCTACGAGGATTGGGTCAACGGGCTCACCGGCGACTGGTGCGTAAGCCGTCAGCGCTTCTTCGGGGTGCCGTTCCCGGTTTGGTATGAGATCGACGGGTCGGGGACGGTCCTCTACGAGCGCCCGATCCCCGCCGAGGAGGCGCGGCTGCCGGTCGATCCCTCCACCGACGTCCCCGACGGCTACGCGCCCGAGCAGCGCGGGCAGCCGGGCGGGTTCGCGGGCGACCCGGACGTGATGGACACGTGGGCGACCTCGTCGCTGACGCCTCAGATCGCGGGCATGGCCGGAGAGGACGCCTCGGATCTGCTCGCGCGTGTGTTCCCGATGGACATGCGCCCGCAGGCGCACGACATCATCAGGACCTGGCTGTTCACGACCGTGCTGCGCTCGCACCTGGAACGCGACTCGCTGCCCTGGCGCGTGGCGGCGCTGTCGGGCTGGGTGCTCGACCCAGATCGCAAGAAGATGTCGAAGTCCAAGGGCAACGTCGTCACGCCGATGCACCTGCTCGAGGAGCACGGCGCCGACGCCGTGCGCTACTGGGCCGCGAACGGACGCCCGGGCACCGACACCGCGTTCGATCCCCAGCAGATGAAGGTCGGCCGGCGCCTCGCGGTGAAGCTCCTGAACGCCTCCAAGTTCGCCCTCGCCGACCTGCCGCCGGCTGGCGAGCGGCTGACCAGCGCGATCGACCGCGCGCTGATCGCGCGCCTCGCGGCGACCGTCGAGGACGTTACGCGGAGCTTCGAGGACTACGACTACGCGCGCGCGCTGCAGCACACCGAGGAGTTGTTCTGGTGGTTCTGCGACTACTACCTCGAGCTCGTCAAGGGGCGGCGCTATGACTCCGCCGGGGACCCGGAGGGTGCCGCCTCGGTAAGCCGTGCGCTGCGCCTGGCCGTGTCGGTGTTCCAGCGTCTGCTCGCGCCGTTCCTGCCGTTCGTGTGCGAGGAGGTGTGGTCGTGGTGGCAGCCGGGCTCGATCCACCTCGCGCAGTGGCCGGACGCCGCCGACCTCTGGGCCGAGCTGGAGCCCGCAGCCGACGCCACCGAGGACGAGGCGCTGACCGTGGCGGCCGAGGTGCTAAGCGAGGTGCGCAAGGCGAAGTCCGAGGCGCGGCGGCCGATGCGCGCGCCGGTAGAGCAGATACGCGTGCACGACACGCCCGCGCGGTTGCAGGCGCTGCAGCTGGGTCTCGGCGATCTCCGTGCCGCGGGCGCGATCGAGCGGATCGAGTCGGTCGAGTCGGATGAGTTCGCCGTCGAGGTCGAGCTGGCATAGGTAGGGTCCCCGTCGTGGACCGAACCCTGACAGCCGATCTGCCCGCCAAGGTGGGCTCCCGCGCGAGCGTGCGCGGTTGGGTGCAGGCGATCCGCGATCAGAAGCGCGTGCAGTTCCTCGTCGTGCGCGACGAGGCCGGCGCGGTGCAGGTGGTGCTCGGCAAGGACGATCCGCCGAGCGAGCTCAACGAGGCCGTCTCCGCGCTCACGCCCGAGTCGGCGGTGACGGTCACGGGCAGCGTCGTCGCCGACGAGCGCGTGAAGCTCGGCGGGCTCGAGCTGCAGCTGGAGGAGCTGCACGTGGACGCGCTCGCCGAGCCCGAGCTGCCGATCGCCGCGGACTCCGCTCTGGACAAGCGCATCGATTGGCGCTACCTCGACCTGCGCCGCCCCGACCGGCGGCTGATCTTCGAGGTGCAGTCGACGATCGAGCACGCCATGCGCGAGTTCTGGCGCGCCGAGCGCTTCGTCGAGATCCACACCCCCAAGCTGATGGGCTCGGCCAGCGAGTCCGGCGCGGAGCTGTTCAAGGTCGAGTACTTCGAGACCACCGCCTACCTCGCGCAGTCGCCGCAGTTCTACAAGCAGATGGCGATCGCCGGTGGCTTTGAACGCGTGTTCGAGGTCGGTCCCGTCTTTCGCGCCAACCCTTCCTTCACCTCGCGTCACGACACCGAGTTCACCTCCGTCGACGTCGAGATCGCCTGGATCGACTCGCACGAGGACGTGATGGCCTTCGAGGAGCGCTGGCTCGCGCACGTCCTGGGCGTGGTCGCCGCGACGCACGGCGAGGAGATCGAGCGGACGTTCGGCGCCCAGGTGGTCGTCCCGAGCGTGCCCTTCCCGCGGATCACCCTCGCGGACGCCAAGGAGATGTTGCGGGCGTCCGGTCACGACTCTGTCCCCGGACCCGACCACGACCTCGACCCTCCGAGCGAGCGGGCGCTGTCGGCGCTCGTGGCCGCCGAGCACGGACACGAGTTCGCGTTCGTCACCGACTACCCCTCGACGGTGCGGCCCTTCTACCACATGCGCCACCCCAAGGATCCGAGTTTGACCCGCAGCTTTGATCTGCTGTGGCGGGGCCTCGAGCTCACGACCGGCGCTCAGCGCGAGCACCGCCACGACGTGCTGCTCTCCCAGGCCGCCGACAAGCAGGTAGACCCGAGTCCGATCTCCTACTACCTCGACTTCTTCCGCTACGGAGCCCCGCCGCACGGCGGCTTCGGCTTCGGGCTCACGCGGCTGTTGATGCAGCTGCTCGGTCAGGACAACGTGCGCGAGGTCACGTTCCTGTATCGCGGGCCGCACCGCTTGATGCCGTAGGCGTCTACCGCTGCGGGCAGGGGTCTGCGTTGCTGTGTCCGCAGTACACATCCGTACCTGTGTGTCTTCTCTTTTCGCGAAATCCGCAGCTGCCCCTCTGAGCTATACGCGAATGACTCGCAGACCGCCGACTCCCTCGACCGGGCCGAAGTCGTCATCCTGGGTGACGACCGGCAGTCGGTGTGCGAGCGCCGTCGCGGCTATCCAGAGATCGTTCACGTTCACGCGTCGCCCTGACTCGGCGAGATGCACTCGCAGCATCGCCCAAGAGGCCGCCACGGCATCGTCCACCACGAGGACCTCGATGTCGCTGAGGGCATCCAATGTCGCCAGCCTGCGGGCGCGCACCTCAGTGTCGGTGGCCGCCAGCACGCCCGCCTGCAACTCGCCGATCGTGACCGCGGAGATGGACAACTCGTCGGGCAGGCGGTCGCTGTCCAGCGTTCGCCCCGACTCACGCGCGATGAACACGCTCGTGTCCAGCAGGCCGCGTGGGGTGGGTTCTTGTTGGAGAACGGTCTCCTCGCCCTCCGTGCCGGCGTCCTCCAGATCTCTCCCTGTCACCTGATCGGGCCGAGCTCGTCGGTCGTCTCGCCGGCGAGACGGGCGAGATCGTCGCGCAGGCCAGGGTCGGCCTGGACGAGGGCGAGTCGCCTCACAAGCTCATCGCGCTGAATCCATCTACGCCTTCCACCCTCGAACGGTACGAGCGAGGCGACGGGCCGTCCGCGTGCGGTGACTACGATCTCCTGACCCGCGTTCACCCGGCGCAGGAGGGCGGCTGTGTTGTTGCGCAGTTCCCTCGAAGGGACCATAATCGCCATGCTACGAGTGTAGCATTGGTGTAGCCATCCAGGTATGCAATGCACATCAACGCAAAGTCCCTACCGCCGCGAGCGACGCTTGCGGCAGAGATCGCGATCGTCGGCTCGGGGCCGGCCGGGATCGCGCTTGCGCTGGAGCTCGCCGACGCCGGACACCAGGTTCTCCTGATCGAGAGCGGTGGGAGCTCCTACAGCCGCGACGCCCAGCACCTTGGCGACACGGTTGGCGGCGACGCTCTGCACGCGCCAATGTCGATGGCGACCCGCCGCCAGGTCGGAGGCACGTCCAACCTGTGGTCGGGGCGCTGCGTGCCCTTCGACCCGATCGACTTCGAACCCCGTGAGATCGTTGGCGACGCGGGCTGGCCGGTGAGCTATGCGGAGTTGGAGACATACTTCGCGCGAGCCTGCGAGTGGTTTCGCTGCGGCGAGCCGGTGTTCGACGTGCGGAGTGTCCCCAGCTTGGCCGGGGATGAGCTGATCCCGGGCTGGCCCGGTGGAGATATCTGCGACACGGCGCTCGAGCGCTGGTCGTTGCCGACGAACTTCGGTCGTCTCTACGGGGCACGACTGCGGAGCTCGCCGCTCGTCACGCTCGTGAGCGAGCTCACCTGCACGGAGATCGTCTGCCGCGCCGACGCTCAGAGCGTCGATCACCTGCGCGCGCACACGCAGACGGGCAGCGAGGTGCGCGTGCGGGCAAAGCGCTACGTGCTCGCGGCCGGGGGCGTGGAATCGACCCGCCTGCTGTTCGCGTCGACCCGCCATCACCCCGACGGTATCGGCAGTCACTCAGGTCACCTGGGCCGTTGGTACATGAACCACGTCGGGGTGTCGATCGCGCGGGCGCATTTCGACACTCCGCCGGAGGCGACGATCTACGGATTCGAGCGCGACGACGAGGGCGTTTACGTGCGCCGGCGCTTCACGTTCTCGCGCGAGTTCCTGATCGAGCATCGGCTGCCGAACGTCGCGATGTGGATCGAGAACCCGGACATGAGAGACCCGTCTCACGAAAACGGGATCCTCTCGATCATCTACTTGATCCTGGCTTCCCCGCTGGGGCCGTATGTGATCAGCGAAGGTATCCGGCGCAGCAAGCTCGACACGGGCAGTCCGGCGTCGACGTGGGCGCACGTACGAAACATCGTGCTCCAGCTTCCGGCGACGGTGCGCTTCGCCCTGGCATTTGGCTACGGGGGGCTGTTCAAGCCGGGGCGCAAAGTGCCCGGGTTCGTCGTGTCGAGCCCGACGAACGTCTACCCGCTCTACTACCAGGCCGAGCACCTGCCACATCCCGACAGCCACATAGCTCCGACCGCGGAGAGGGATGCGCTTGGTGTGCCCCGAGTGCGGACACACCTGCATTTCGGCGAGGAGGACATTCGGAGCGTGATTCGGGCTCATGAGTACTTCGACGACTACCTGCGCCGCTCCGGTCTCGGACGTCTGGAGTACCTCTTCGAGGATCGGGAGGAGGGTGTGCGCGGACAGCTGCTCGACGGCTATCACCAGGCGGGTACGACGCGCATGTCGGAGCGACCCGAGGACGGTGTGCTGAATCCGGATCTCGCTGTGCACGGCTTCGAGGACCTATATGTGGCGAGCGGCTCGGCGCTCGTGACCTCCGGACAGGCCAACACCACGTTCATGATCGTCGTGTTGGCCCTGCGACTCGCCGCGCATCTCGATCGCGCGCTACGTCTGCACGAGCGCGCCTGAGCGGACGCGTGGTCGGCTGCGCCACGCCGCGGCCAGTGCCGTTTCAAGGCGGCGGCGGGTCGTTGCAATACTCGCTCGATGGGACGCATCTGCGCTGTCACCGGCGCCAGCGGTTATGTGGGCTCCTGCGTAGTGAGCAGGCTCACGGATGCCGGCTGGGAGGTGAGAGCGCTCGGCCGATCGCGGCCGAATGAGAAACAGCAAAGTGTCACGAACGCCCATTTCGAGCTGGGTCAGCCGCCAGCCCCGGAGGCGCTGGCGGACGCCGATGCGCTGTTGCACCTGGCCTATGACTTCACGCCGCAGGGCTGGGCCGAGATCGAGCGTGTCAACGTGACTGGAAGCAGGCTGCTGCTGGAGGCCGCGCGGGAGGCGGGGATCGATCGCATCGTCTACATGAGCAGCGTCGCGGCGCATCCGGGCGCGCGCGCGATGTATGGGCGCGCGAAGCTCGCCTGCGAGCGCGACGCGTTGGCGGCGGGCGCGGCGATCCTCCGTCCGGGCAGCGTGTGGGGTCCGCGCGGCGCCGCCACGCCGAGCGCGTTGGAACGTGCGGTCGAGAGCCTGCCAGTCGTGCCGCTGCCCGTGCCGGGCGACATTAGGTTATTTCTCACACATGAGGACGATCTCTCCTCGCTGGTGCAGGGCGTGCTCGAGCAGTGGCCCGCGGGCTCGGGCAAGCTGTACGTGGCGACCTCGGCTCGGTGGCTCGAGTTCGCGCAGTATCTGCGCCTGCTCGCACAGAATGCCGGCGCGAGCCCGCGCTTCGTGGAGCTTCCCTGGAGGTTCGTGCGGCTTGGCCTGAAAGCGCTCGAGGGCATTGGGCTCGACCCGCCGTTTCGCAGTGACGGCATCCTGAGCCTGGTCAGCGGCGATGAGCAGCCGCTGAGTCGCGCGACGGACGACGTCGACCGTTATGGCGTGAGCTTTCGCCCCTTCGCGCCCGCCTGAGCGCCCAGCGGATCGCGCCGAGACCTCAGGTCCAGCCGAGCCTCAGTAGATCCCGCCGAGCTTGCGGTGATCCCAGCTCATCCGCCGGCGCTCGACGAACTCCAGTCCCACACGCTTGGCGGCCTGAGCGTCGACGGCGGCGCGCGCCTGCGCTGGCAGCTCCGCGGGCGGCTCCTGTCCTCGCGGGACGGAATTGCGCAACAGGATCGCCCCGCCGAGCGGCGCGACCGTCTCTGGATCGCGGTGGATGACGACCTCGCACTCGAGCATCACCCCGCGCAGCTGTGCATACTCCTCGCCCGCCTCGACCTGCAGCGTCGCGCGGGGATCGCGTTCGAGGTTGCGCACCTTCTGCGAGCGTCCGTACGTCCACGCCCATACGCGCGGCCCGGACTCATCGGCGGGAGCGTCGCGCAGGACGTACCACAGGGGCATCAGATGGGGCCAGCCCCGCGGCCCGGCGGTCGCGCAGGTGACGGTGCGCTCCTGCGCGAGGAACGCCGCGACCTCCTCGGCGGACATCTCGATCTGCTTGCGCCGGCTCACGCGGGCAGCGTATCCACCTTCGGTTTTGCGCGGTTTCGGCTCAGCTCACGCCGGCAGCGACGGCGCCGGCGGCGCGCAGGCGCTCCACGGCGCCGAGCACGGCCTCGCGCGCGTCGACGGGCTCGAGCACGGCGGCGTCGCCGGCTTCCTTGAGAATCTCGCGCACGAGCCAGTCGACGCCGGCGAAGCTCAGCTCGACGATCACCGAGCCGTCGCTGCGCTCGGCGACCACGCGCCGAGCCTCGCGCGCCCAGCGGGCGCGCTCGGGTGATACCCAGACGCGCGCGGTGCGCGAGGCCTGCACCTCGCCGGTGCGCAGCCAGCCGTCGACCTCGGCGGCCGGATCGACCTCGGGGCGCGGTGTGAACGTCTGCTCGCAGATCTCCGCGCGCTTGACGCGGTCCAGACGGAAGTGGCGCACGCCGTCGCGCTCGGGATCGAAGCAGGCGACATACCAGCCCTCGCGCCCGTTGGTGAGCGCGTAGGGCTCGACCGTGCGCTGGGAGATCTCGTTCTCGTTCTCCTTGAAGTACTCGAGCTCGATCAGGCGGTGCTCGACGATCGCCCTCGAGACGAGGCGCGCGAGGTCGGAATCGTCGCTGGCGGCGTGGGCGACCTGCAGACCCTGCTCCATCGGGTCCTCGCCGAGGGCGGCGACGATCTTCTCGCGCGCGCTGCTGAGCGAGCCCTCGGGGATGTGCTCGCCGATCAAATCGATCGCGGCGACGAGCGCCTTGCCCTCGACCGGCAACAGGCGCGCGGGGCGGTCGAAGTTGTCGCTGTAGGGCTCGGGGTCGACCTCGATCGTGCCGACCCCCTCCTCGGTTTCGAGGATTTCCGCATACAGCACGTAGTAGCCGCCGCCGAAGTTGACGACGTTCAGGACGTTGACGTCCTCGTGCAGCTCCTCGAGGCTGATCTGCAGGCGCTCGCGCACCTCGGCGATCGACACGGGCTCGCCGGCGCGTCCGGCGTGGATGAGGATGCTCGCGAGCGTGACCAGCCGCGCGAAGCGCTCGGGTCGGATCGCGGTATCGCTGCCGCGCCCCGCCGTTGTCTCCTCGCCCTCGTCGGCGCCCCCGCCGCGGCGTGCACCCCGCCCGCGGGAGGAGCCTGAGGAGCGCTCGCTCCCGGAACGCTCGCTCGACGCGCGCTCGCTGGGCCCTCGGTTCGCGGCCGCCGTGGATGATCCTTTGCCGGCGGCCTGCAGCGCGCCCTCGCCGTGGCGCTCGGACAGCAGCTCCAGCCGCCGCTGCAGCTCGTCGGTCAGCGCGTCTGGACCGAGCAGGCGTGCGTTGGCGCCGAGACCTAGCACCCACGCGACGATCGTGCGCGTGCTGGAGTACTCGGTGGCGAACACGATCTCGCCGTCCTCCAGCGCGCGGATCTCGCCGTAGCGCCCGAAATGGCGTTCCACCTGCCAGGCGATCCTCGCGGAGATGAGCACCTCGGCGACGTCGAGAGGATCGCCGAGCTGCCAGTCGGCGCGGCGCGCGTAGGCGCGCGGGTCGAAGTCTTCGGGGCGACGGAAGTCGTGCTCGGCCTTGGTCGCGTAGGAGACCTTGCCGCGAATGCGCGAGAGCCGGAACACGCGGATCGCCTCCCGCTCGTGCGCGTACCCGAGCAGGTAGAACTGCCCGCCCTGGAACAGCAGGTGGTAGGGGTCTACGCGGCGCGTGCCAACCTCGTCGCGCTCCATCGTGTAGTAGTCGAAGACGATCGTCTTGTTGCGGAAGATCGCCGTCTCGACCTTCGCCAGGCGCGCCGAGAGCTCGTGGCCGCCGGCGGAGGCGGTGATCCCGAGCGCCACCGAGCGCTGCTCGGGTGCGCGCAGGGGGCTGGGGCGCCCCCAGGTGATCTGCTGCAGCGCCAGGCGCAGCGGCTCGGCGTAGGCGAATTCGCCGTCGAGCAGGCTCAGCGCGGTCTGCAGCGCCGCGAGCTCCTCGTCGGAGAAGGCGATCGGCGGCAAGTGGAAGTTCTCTGGTCGCAGCGAGTAGTTCTCCTGCTCGGCGGCGCCGTCGGTGGGGCGCTCGACCGTCAGCTGGATGCGCAGCGACTCGAGCTCGGAGCGGTCGGCGTAGAAGCGCCGCGCGAAGGCGTCCTCGTTCATGCCGCTGTAACCCTCCACGTCGCGTCGTATCTCCAGCGCCGTGACGGGCCGGCGCTCGGCCATCAGGTAGGAGATCAGCGACAGCTGGCGGATCAGCTTCTCGGTGTCCTTGGCCATGGGGTTCGCGTTAAGGCAGGTGGTGGGCTGAGGGGGTTGGGCCGTGGATGGCAGACGCCGCACGCGAGCGCAGACGTGCTGGTTGTACGTCGAGCATCGTGGGTGGCGTCTGACGCCGCGGAGCGGCCGCCTCAGCCCACCGGATGTCTTGACGCGGACCCATTCACTTTGAACGATACGACCCGGCGGTGGGAGGCTCGTGCTCGCGGGTCGATGGCCTCGCTATTTGCGAGCTTTCCCGGCGCGTTCGCCGGTTGCGCGGGGAGGCTGCCGCGCGTGCCGTCAGGCGGCTTCGCGCAGGGGCTCGACCGGCGAGGCCGCGGGCGTCGCGGAATCGGCGAAGAACGCGCTGCCTTCCAGCGCCCGGTCATAGCCCGACCAGCGCTTGCCGGGAGCGAGCTCCTTCT
>DASXMO010000176.1:0-7496 GCA_036495605.1 Solirubrobacteraceae bacterium | reverse complement strand
ATGGCGAGCCCCGTTCCGAGGAACAGCACGTACGTCCGCAGCAGTCCGGTCTGCAGGCGGCTCGCGCCCTCGCCGACGTCGAGCGTTCCCTGACCGAGATCGGTTCCCGTCGCGAGCACGACCGGCTCCTCGAAGTCGCTGGGCAGATGCGTCGCAAGGAGCGCCGCCGGCTTGAAGAAGAGCGCGTCGTACGCCTCGTCGAAGTAGAACTTGTGCTCGAGCATTCGCTGCGCCGCCGGCAAGCGGGGAACGGCGAGCTCACCGCGGCCGTACATGGCCCAGGCGACGCCGATGCCCGCGAGCCCGAGCGCGACCGCGAGGATGGATGCGACCGCCTCCTGCGTGTTCGACGGCTCGGCGACGGGGAGCGTGCGCGCGACGGGCTCGAGCCACGTCGTGAGCGGATGCCAGATCGGAGAGAACTGGAGCCAGCCGCCGATCACTGCAAGCACGGTGAGCACGCCGACCGGGACGAGCATCGTCAGCGGCCCCTCCTTGCCGTGATGCGCGTGATGATGCTCGCGCACGAACGCGCTCGGCTCGCCCGGGAAGACGATGAAGTAGAGCCGGAACGTGTACAGGCCGGTGAGGAACGCGCCGCCGAGGCCGGCGGCGGCGAGGATGACGCCGTACCAGTGGTCATGCAGCGCGGCGGCGATGATCGAGTCCTTCGAGAAGAAGCCGGAGAACGGCGGCACGCCGACGAGTGCGAGCGCGCCCGCGAGGAAGGCCCAGCGCGTCCACGGCATGAGCGCCCCGACCCCGCGCAGCTTGCGGATGTCCTGCTCGTTCGCGACCGCGTGGATGACGAGGCCTGCGGCCATGAACAGCAGCGCCTTGAAGAACGCGTGCGTCAGCAGGTGGAACATCCCGTTCGCGTACGCGCCGACGCCGGCGCCGAGGAACATGTAGCCGATCTGCGACATCGTCGAGTACGCGATGACGCGCTTGATGTCGACCTGCACGAGCGCGATCAGCCCCGCCATCACGAGCGTGGCGGCACCGAGTCCGGCCGCGAGGTCCTGGATGACGTAGGCGTTCTCGAAGAGCGGGTGCGTGCGCACGATCAGGTACACGCCGGCGGTGACCATCGTCGCCGCGTGGACCAGCGCGCTGACCGGCGTCGGGCCCTCCATCGCGTCGGGCAGCCACGTGTGCAGCGGGATCTGCGCCGACTTCGCGATCGCCCCGACGAGCAGCAGCAGGCAGCCCGCGACGATGTCCGCTTCGCCGGAGTGGAAGACGTGCGGCGCCGCCGCGAACGTGCCCAGGAAGTCGAGCGTGTGCGTGTGCTTGAAGATGAAGTACGTCCCCAGCACGAGCCCCGCGTCACCGAGCACGTTGATCACGAACGCCTTGATCCCCGCTTTCGTCGCCGTCGTTCGCCGGTACCAGAAGGAGATCAGCAGGTACGACGCCGCGCCGACCAGCGCCCAGCCGACGATCAGCAACAGGAAGTTGCCCGCCAGCACCAGCAACAACATCGCGAACACAAAGAAGTTCAGGTAAGCGAAGTAGCGCGCGAACCCACGATCTTCTTCCAGATAGGAGATCGAGTACAGGTGGATCATGCTCGAGATCCCGCTGACGATCAGGATCATGAACACCGACAGCGGGTCCACGAGGATCGACACCTTCGCGTTCACGCCAACCGTGTTCGCGTAGTTCCAAAGCGTCGAGGCCAGCTCCTGGTGAGACGTCGAGTGGCTCTCCAGCGAGATCAGCGCGCCGAGCGCCGCCACGAACGCCAACGCGATCGCGCCCGTGCCGATCACCCCGGCCCACCGACCGGGGAGCACGCGATAGCCGAACCCGATGCTCAGCGTTCCCAGCAGCGGGAACAGCAGCACCAGCCAGCCGTAGGTCGTCGTGGCCATCAGCCCTGAAGCTCCCGCAGCTCATCCACGTCGATCGGAAGTTTGCGGCGGTGGATCGCCACGACCAACCCCAGCCCGATGCACACCTCGCAGGCCGCCACCGTCATCACGATCAGCGCGAAGATCTGCCCGTCGCCGTTGCCCCACATGCGCGAGAACGCCACCAGCGAGAGGTTCGCGCCGTTGAGCATCAGCTCCAGGCACAGCAGCACCACCAGCGGATTGCGCCGCACCATCACCCCGGCCGCGCCAAGCGAGAACACGATCGCCGAGACCGCCAGATACCAGCCGATCGCCATTACCAGCCGCCCTCCTCGTCGCCCACGCCGGCTGCCGTCGTCGCAGTGGCGCCGACTGGCTGCTCGGCGCCGGCGGGTCCGTCGGCCGTAGGACCGTCGGTGGACTGGGCCTTAGCAGGGGAGTCGTCGTTCCGTTCGCGTGCACGCGCGATCGAGAACGGCACGCCCCCCACGCCCTCGGCCATCGTCCCCGTCTCGCGTGGGCGGATCAGATCCAGCGGGGTCAGCACTGCTCGCGCGTCGCCCTCGCCGTCCTCGTCGATGCCCCCGCGCCGACGCGCGAGCACGACCGCGCCGACGGCCGCGATCAAGAGCAGCAGCGATGCCACCTCGAACACGAGCAGGAAGCGCGTCAGCAGCAGCTGGCCGATGTAGGCGGGCGTGCCGAACGCCTTCGGTCCCGGCGCATACGGAGCGCCGTCGCCGCCGACGGCCTTCAGGCCCGTGCCGAGCAGCGCGATCAACAGCTCGACGCACAGCGCGCCGCCGATGACCGCCGCGCCGAGGCGCAGCTGCGCCCCCGCCGGGCCGCGGCCTCGCAGCAGGTCTCCGATCGGCTCCTCGCGCCCGCCGACATAGGCGACGACGAACACGTACAGCACCATCACCGCGCCCGCGTACACCACCACCTGCACCGCCGCCACGAATTCGGCGCGCAGCAGCAGGAACAGGATCGCCAGCGACAGCAGGTGCGCGACGAGCGCCAGCACCGCGAAGAACGGGTCGCGCAGCATCACCACGCCGACCGCGCCCGCGATCGCGCCGAAGCCGGCCAGGAAGAACATCAGCGTGCTCATTCGCCCTCGTTCCTCAGCGGCGTGCGCTCGAGCGGCTCGGCGAGCAGCATCTCCTTAGTGAAGATCAGGTCCGTGCGGTCGTAGTCCGAGAGCTCGTAGTCGTGGCCCATCGTGATCGCGTCGAACGGGCACGCCACCTCGCAGTAGCCGCAGAAGATGCACCGCGAGAGGTTGATCTCGTACACCGCCGCATAGCGCTCGCCGGCGGATACGCGGTGCTCGGGCGTGTTCTCGGCCGCGACCACGCGGATGCAGTCGGCCGGGCAGGCGGCGGCGCACAGCGAGCAGCCGACGCACTTCTCGAGACCTGTGTCCTCGAACTTGTGCAGCTTGTGCCGGCCGCGAAAGCGCGGATAGACGGGGGTCTTCTCCTCCGGGTACTCGATCGTCACGGGCTTTTCCAGCATCCGCCCGAACGTCGTCTTCAAGCCGCGCACCGTCTCGCGGAACGTGCGCCACGTGCCGCGCGCGGGGCCCGGCGCAGGGGTGCGCATGACCTCGATCACGTCCTCGCCCGGGCTCCAGGCTGTGACGGTTACGCTGCCGGCGGGCGGGGGTGTGAGGGCGGGCAGGGGGGAGCTCGGGGAGAACGTGGCGGGCACGGCCGGTCCGGTGCCTGCTTGGGAGGAGGAGCGAGTCTCGGGAGTCTCGGGGATGTCGGGGGTCTCGGGGGTGTCGGGGGTCATGTCAGTGCGTCACCACCACGAGCACGGCCGTCACGAGCGCGTTCAGCGTTGCCAGCGGCAGCAGCACCTTCCAGCCGAAGCTCATCAGCTGGTCGTAGCGCAGTCGCGGCAGCGTCGCGCGCACCCAGATGAACAGGAACGTGAACAGCGACATCTTGAACAGCACCACGAACGGATCGACCCAGCCGGGGGGGTGGATGCCGAACGGCAGCAGCCAGCCGCCGAGGAACACGGTCGTGACGATGCCCGAGACGACCAGCACGTTCAGGTACTCGGCGAAGTAGTAGGAGGCAAAGCGCCCGCCGCCGTACTCGGTGTTGTAGCCGCCGACCAGCTCCGCGTCGGCCTCGGTCAGATCGAACGGCGCGCGGTTGGTCTCGGCGAAGCTGGCCGTCAGGAAGATCAGGAACCCGAACAGCTGCGGCACGATGAACCACATGCCTTTCTGCGCTTCCACGATCCCCGTCAGCGACAGCGTCTGCGCGGTCATGATCACCCCGACGAGCGCCAACCCCTGGGCGACCTCGTAGGAGATCAGCTGCGCCGCGCCGCGCATCGCGCCGAGGAACGAGTACTTCGAGCCCGAGGACCAGCCGCTGAGCATGATCCCGTAGAAGGCGATCGCGCCGAACGCGAACAGGTACAGCGGCCCGATCGACACGTCTACCCCGTAGAGCCCCACGGGCGTGCCGAAGATGTGCTGGACGTTGCCGAACGGGATGATCGCGAACGCCGCCACCGCCGTCACGATCGAGATCAGCGGCGCCAGCGCGAACAGGAAGCCGACCGAGGTCTTCGGGCGAAACTGCTCCTTGGTCAGCAGCTTCAGGATGTCCGCGAGCGGCTGCATCGCGCCGTAGGCGCCGATGCGGTTTGGTCCGTAGCGAGCCTGGAAGCGCCCCAGCAGCTTGCGCTCGGCGAGCAGCACCACGGGGACCAGTTGCAGACCCACCGCGAAGATCACGATCGCCTTCAGGATCTGGATCCACCATTCTTCGTAGTAGCCGACAATCGCCAACGTCATCCGGCCACCGCCGCCCCGATGTGGTCCATCAGCTCCACCAGTACCTGGGTCTCATCGCGCGTCTGCCCGACGTGGCGCACGCCGCGGCGTACTCGCTGCAGGAGCCCGTCGGGGTGCGTGACCTCGCCCTCCTTTTCGGGGTAGGCCTCCGCCGGGAAGATGACATCGGCGTGCTCGCGCAGTGCATCGCTGAGGATGGACGCGTGCGCGATGATCGACCCGGAGCCATCCGCGGGCGGGTCCACGCCCAGCAGATACAGACAGCTCAGCTCGCCCTCTTCGAACGCCTTCGCGATCCCATGCGTGTCGAGCCCATGCTCGTCTATCTCGCCGAGGTCCGGGCCGGCGTTGGGGAGCACGCCCGCCTCACGCAGGCCCCGCCCGTTGGCATGCGCGGGAACTTCGAGCAGCCCCGCGCCGTCGATCTCCGCGAGGCGAAGCTCTGCGGCCATCGCGAGCAGGGCCTGCACGGCCTGCTCGCCCTCGGTTCCGGCTGCCAGACGTTCGTGCCAGAGCACGACGACCTCTTCGCCGGCGGCGCGCAGCTCCTCGAGCAGCTCGCCGCGCTGCGTCTCGTCGAGCAGCTGCGCGCGGCTCGCGCGAACCAGCTTCACCCCGTTGCGGCGAGCGCCCTTGCGCAGCCTCAGGTCGAGAATCGGCGCATCCTCGATCGGGTCGCAGTCGAGCACCAGCACCGCGTGCGCGAACTCCAGATCGGGGACCCGCGCCTGCAGCTCCGGCCGGGCGAGCGCGCGGTGAGTCTCGAGCGCCAGCGCTCCCGCGGGGCGCGAGTCCAGGTGCGGCGAGCCGAGCACCTCGCGCATCAGCCGACCCAGCAGCAGCCCCTCCTCGTTGGTCGCTCCGCCACCGGCGAGCGCCCCCACGCGCGCCCCCGCGCGCGTAAGACGAGTAGCGGCTTCCTCGATCGCGCGCTCCCACGAGACCGCGCGCAGCTCGCCACCATCGCGCAGCAGCGGCTCGGTGATTCGCTCCGTGGCCGCCGTCTGCGGGAAGGCAAAGCGACCTCTGTCGCACAGCCAGCCGTCGTCCACCTCCGGGTTCTCGCGCGCCTGCACGCGCAGCACGCGCTCGTCGCGCACCGTCAGCATCACGTTGCACTGCGACGGGCACAGCGTGCACACCGAGCCCGCGTCCTCGATGTCCCACGGCCGCGCCCGGAACCGGTAGGGCCGCGAGGTCAGCGCGCCGACGGGGCAAAGTTCCACGATGTTGCCGCTGAACGGCGCCTCGTAGGGGTGCCCGTCGAAGGTCGAGACGTAGGAGTGCGCACCGCGCTCCAGCAGCACGAGCTGATGGTCCTCGGAGATCTCCTGGCTGAAGCGCACGCAGCGGTAGCAGAGGATGCAGCGCTCGCGGTCGATCGCGATCTTCGAAGAGAGCTCGAGCGGCTTGACGAAGTGGCGCTTGGGCTCCACGAACCGCGAGATGCCCGGGCCCCAGCCGAAGGTGATGTCCTGCAACGGGCACTCCCCACCCTTGTCGCACACCGGGCAGTCCAACGGGTGGTTGATCAGCAGGAACTCCACCACCGCGCGCTGGGCCTCCTTGACCCGCTCGGACTGGGTGTTCACGACCATCCCGTCCTTCACCGGCGTCGAGCACCCCGTCTGCAGCTTGGGGATGCCCTCGACCTCCACCAGGCACATGCGGCACGCACCCACCGGATTGCCGAGTTTCGGCTCGTAGCAGAACACCGGAATCTCCACGTCGCCGTGCTTGGCCGCGTCCACGAGCATCTGGTTCTCGGGCGCCTGAACCTCACGGCCGTCGATCGTGAAGGCGATCGTTTTCTCCACTGGCCTCGGCATCAGACCACCGCCCCGGCCGGCACCTGGGCATGCAGACGCCGGCTCTCGATGTGCGCTTCGAACTCGTCGCGGAACTTCGCGATCATCGAGCCGATCGGCATCGCCATCGCGTCGCCCAGCACGCACAGGCAGTGGCCGATGATGTGCTCTTGCACGCTCGCCATGATCTCGAGGTCCATCGGCGTGGCCTCGCCGCGGTCGATCCGCTCGAGCATGTGCACGGTCCAGTTCGTGCCCTCGCGACAGGGGGTGCACTTGCCGCAGGACTCGTGCCGGTAGAACTTCGCCGTCTTCAGCGCCACGTCCAGGATCGGCGTCGAGTCGTCCACGACGATGATCGCGCCCGAGCCCAGCATCGAGCCGGCCTTCGCCATCGACTCGAAGTCGTAGGGGACGTCGAGATCCTCGGCCGTCAATACCGGCGAGGAGGAGCCGCCCGGGAACCAGCACTTCACCTCGCGACCCTCCTCGGGCCCGCCCGCCAGCCCGTAGACGATCTCGCGCGAGGGGATGCCCAGTTCGATCTCGTAGTTGCCCGGCCGGCGCACGTGGCCGGAGATCGACACGACCTTCGTGCCGGTCGACTGCTCGGTGCCCAGCTTCGCGTACTCCTCGCCGCCCATGCGGATGATGCTCGGCACGGTCGCGAGCGTCTCCACGTTGTTGATCAGCGTCGGCCCCTGATACAGGCCCTGGTTGGCCGGGAACGGAGGCTTCAGCCGCGGGTTGCCGCGCTTGCCTTCCAGCGAGTCCAAGAGACCGGTCTCCTCGCCGCAGATGTACGCGCCCGCGCCGCGGTGCACGACCAGCGACAGCGAATGGCCCGAGCCGAGGATGTCCTCGCCGACATATCCCGCCTCGCGCGCTTCGCGCAGAGCGCCGTCCAGGACGTCTGCCTGCTGGGCGTACTCACCGCGGATGTAGATGAACGAGCGCGTCGCACCCGCCGCGAAGGAGGCGACGATCAGTCCCTCCAGCAGCATG
>DASXMO010000175.1:0-6232 GCA_036495605.1 Solirubrobacteraceae bacterium | reverse complement strand
GGCGGGCTCGGCTGCTCACCATGCTCTTCCTGGGCCTGCTCCTGAGCGAGAGTCTCAGCCGCCGTCAGCTCGCCCTTGGGCTGGGCCTCGGGTGATCTCGACCCCTTGCGGCGGCGGCGTGCAGCGCGCGAGCGGCGCTGGGGGAAGTTGCGCAAGAGCTCGCGCGCCAGGACCGTCGGCTTGCGAGCCATACGCGTGCGCGCACCGCGCAGCGCCTCCTCGGCCTCGGGGGTGTGCGCCAGCGCGGCGGCCAAGAGCGCGGCGGCCAGGCGGCGGTCCTGCTTGCGCGCGGCGTGGATCAGGCGGCGGGCGTTGCGCGCGTGCGCGCCGCCGGCCGAGTTGACGAGCAGGCCGAGCAGGCGCTTCGTCTCGGGCCAGCGCTGCACGGCGTACTCCTCGTGCACCTCGCGCGTGTATCCCGCCAGGCGCCAGATCCACGCGGTCGCCTGGTCGCGGCGGCCGATCCGCCGCTCGACGAGCGCGCGCAGCATGATCTTGGTCGCCTCCCGACGCTCCTCGCGCGGCCAGCCGCCGATGATGTCGATCGCCGTGTCGAACGCCTCGGGATCGCGCAGCGCGGCGATGTCAGCGAGCGCTCGCAGGCGCAGCTGCGAGTTCTTGTTGCGCTGCACGGCGGTGATCAGGAAGCGGCTCTTGAGCTCGCCGCCGCGGTCGAAGTGCAGCATCGCCCGTGCTCGACGCCAGCCCGCGGGCGCGACGCGGGCGCCGGCGAGGGCCGCCCACACGTGCTGCTCGCCGTAGTCGAGGTTCTCCACGGCGATCCGCCAGAGCTCGCGCTCGAACACCTGAAAGCGGCGCTCCTCCTCCGCGCATACCGGCAGCACGCGGCGCTCGACGCGCATCCGCCGTCCCCGCCCGCGCCTTACCGGCCCGACGACGATCGCCCCACCGCGATACACGTCGCGGTCGAGCAGCGAGTGCAGCGTCACGACCGGATCGTCGTTCTTGGTGGCGGGGTGCACGAAGTCCACGACCAGGCCCGCCTCCTTGCCTGGGTGGCGGCGGGTGACGCGCCCCACGCGCTGCTGGTAGATGCGCTTGGAGGCCGTCGGCGCGAGGTGCACGCAGACGGTCGCACGCGGGGAGTTCCAGCCCTCGGCGAGCAGCTGCGCGTTGATCAGCACATCGATGTCCCCGCGCTCGTAGCGCGCGAGGATCTCCGCGAGCTCGCGCTTGGGGGTCTCGCCGGAGACGCCCTGCGCCTTGAGGCCTTCGGCGCGGAAGGCCTCGGCGAGGTTGTAGGCGTGCTGTACGCCGGCCGCGTAGACGACGCCGGGCACGCCGTTGAAGCGCGTCTTGTAGAGGTTCGCCGCGGCCATGTTGAACGGCTGCTGGTCGAGCAGCGCGGCCAGCTCCTCCTGGTCGAACTCCGTGTCGACCTCACCGCGGCGCAGCGGCACCTTGGCGATCGTGCGCACGCCCACGCCGGGGGAGATGCGCACGCAGCGCAGCGGCGCGATCACCCCTCGCCGCGCGGCCTGCGCGAGGTCGAAGCGCGAGGTCTGCGTGGGGAACAGGTCGGTGACGTGGCGCGCGATCAGCGCGCCCGTGGCGGTCATGCCGATGAAGATCGGGCCGGTCCAGTTGCGGATCGCGCCGCTCGTCTTCTCGCCCAGCGCGGTGTGCGCCTCGTCGCAGATGACGATCGTGTAGGCGCTCGAGATCTTGCCGGCGTTACGCACGAACCACTGGTAGGTCTCGACCGTCACCGGCCCCTTCACCGAGTCCTCGCCGAGCAGCAGCGGACGAGAGATGCGCTTGGAATAGCCGCGCTCGCGCAGCTCGCCGTGGAACTGGTCGACGAGGTTGCGCCGGTGCGTGAGGATCAGGATGCCGCCGGTCTGCGAGGCCTCCACGAACCCCAGCGCCGCGACCGTCTTGCCGGCGCCGGTGGCGTGCTCGAACCAGAAGCGCTTGGCCGCGTTCGGGTCCTCGGGCTGCTCGGCCAGCGACTCCTCGTCGTCCTCGTCATCGTCGACCCAGTCGCGGGGCTCCTCGTCGGACTCGCCCTCCGTGGCGGCCTCCTCATCGTCCCCGTCCTGATCGTCGTCCGCGAGCATCTCCCCGGCGAACTCATCATCGGCCTCGTCCTCGTCCTCGTCGTCCTCGTCGGGCGCCGCGCGTTGGACGGGGCCGAGGTCCTCGTCGTCCTCATCCTCCTCGTCCTCATCGTCATCCTCGGCGCCGCCCTCTGACTCATCGTCATAGTCGGCGCTCTCCTCGCCGCGGGCCTCGGATGAGTCCTCACCCTCGCCCGTCGCCGGGGCATCGTCGGGGCCGAGGATCGCCGCCGAGGCCAGCAGCTCGGGGGAGGCCGCGGCCGCCGCAACCCGGCCGTTGCCCTCGACGCTCGTGCGCTGCGCCTCGGCCAACAGCGCCGTGAGCGTGCCCGAGAGCGCATCGACCTGGTGGGCCGAGAGCACGGTGCCGTCGGCGAGCTTCGGCTCATCGTCGGAGAGCAGCCGCTCCAACCCCAGCAGCAGCGAGAAGTCCCGGCGCCATTCCGTGGAGGGGTGCTGAGCGCCCGCATCGAGCTCGGCCAGCGCGCGATCCAACGCGCGCCCGCGCGGGGACCCTGGCGCGAGCGCGACCGCGGAATCCTCGCCCTCGTGCAGGAAGCGATCGCGCACGAAGTCCTCCGCGCGAGCGATCTCGGCGGAACTGGGAGTGGGCGCGGCCGCGAGGGCCACTGAAGTGGACTCGGCCATCAAGGGCTCTGGACTTCGAGACGGAGCCGCCGCACGCAGTGGTCTCGGCGAGGCTCAGAAGATGTCGGCAAACGGCCGACGACGTCGCCGGAGGCTCACAGCGAACCGGCCTGACGTGGCCTCAGCATATAGCACGCGACGGAGGATTTGAAGGGGGATCGCGCATGCGCGATCCCAGACATGCTGCATGCAGCATGTCTTCCGAGCGGCGCATGCGCCGCTCGGCGGAGCCGCACATGTGCGGCTCCGGGCAGGGCCGCATGCGGCCCTGCCTCCACCATCTGCGACCCTTAGCCGCAATGACCGGGATCGTCCCCGCCCGCCTGCTCGCGATACTCGCGATCCTCGCGGTGATCGCGCTGCTCGCCGTCGGGCTCGTGCAGCTCGCCGGCTCCTCCTCCTCTTCAAGCAGCTCCAGCGCACCGTTGACGCTCGCCCAGGTGCAGGCGAAACTGACCGGGTCGCCGGCTGCGTTGGCTGCCCTGCATGCGCAGGCCGGGCAGGTGCTCTCCGGGGGGGCGCCCGCGCTTCACGCACGCCTGGTCGCGCTGCGCGGCTACCCGCTGGTGATCAACAAGTGGGCCTCCTGGTGCGCTCCCTGCCAGTCCGAGCGCACGGCTTTCCAGCACGTCTCCACATCGCTCGGACGCTCGGTCGCGTTCCTCGGCATCGACTCCGGCGACACGAGCCTCGCGGACGGGCGCGCGTTCCTGCGTACGGCGCCGGTGGGCTACCCGAGCTACTACGACCAGAGCGGACACCTCGGCGCGCAGGTCGCCGACTCCTCGTTCACCCCCGTGACCGTCTTCTACGACCGCGCCGGACAGCAGTACATCCACCAGGGCCCCTACCCGAGCGCGGCGAAGCTCGAAGCCGACGTCCGCCGCTACGCCCTCGGCTCGTAGGCCCTGCTGCCGATAGGTCCCTAACCTGCAGGCGCATGCCCGAGATCCGCATCGACCCGCTCGGCGGGCACCGCACGATCGTCGCCGGCGAGCGCTCGCGGCGCCCGGGTGGCGAGCCGCGCTGCGAGGCCCCAGAGCCGATCGACGTGCAGCGCGACCCCTTCGCCGAGGGCCACGAGGACCGCACGCCCCCCGAGCTCTACGCGGTGCGCCCCGGGGGGGGACCGGCGGACTCGCCGGGCTGGACCGTGCGGGTCGTGCCGAACCTCTATCCCGCGCTCACCCCCGACGCCGCCGAGCCCCGGGAGGACCATGATCGGGGCGGCGACGGGCGTGGCGAGGACTCGGAGCTGTTCCTCGCGCGGCCGGCCGCGGGCGCGCACGAGGTGATCGTCAACGGACCCCAGCCCGTGCTCTCACTCGCCGAGCTCCCGCGCGAGCAGGTCATCGCCGCCGTGGAGGTGTGGCGCGAGCGCATGCGCGTCCACCACGAGGACTCCGCCTACGTACAGCTGATCGTCAACGAGCGGCGCGAGGGCGGCGCCTCGCTACCGCACACGCACGCGCAGCTCTACGCGCTCGACTTCGTCCCCGCCGAGGTCGCCCGCGAGCGCGAGCGCGCCGCCGCCTACACGACGCGCACGATGGGCCACACACTGCTCGAGGACGTGATCGCCGAGGAGGTCCGCCGAGGCGAGCGCATCGTCGCGATCGACGACGAGGCCGTGCTGCTCGCGCCCTACGCCTCGCGCCTGCCCTTCCAGCTGATGCTCGCCCCGCGCCGCCCCCGCGCGCGCTTCGAGACCGACGGCGCCGGCGCGTCGCTGCTGCACGACGGCCTGTGCCGGCTCGCGCGCGTGCTCGGCTCGAGCCCACCGCTGAACCTCTGGGTGCGCACCGCCCCGCGCGGCGTCGAGCAGTTCTGCTGGCGCATCGACATCGCCCCCCGCCTGACCCACCTCGCTGGCCTCGAGCTCTCCACGGGGCTGAACCTCAACATCGTCGCACCCGAGCACGCCGCCTCTCTCCTGCGCGACGTGTGAGTAGGCTGCGCGATGTGCCGCCCGAGGAACGCTTCCTACCCCGCTTCGCCGCCGAGCCCCCGCAGGAGCTGCTCCCCTATGGGCGCTGGGCCAGCCGCCTGAGCGCCGAGTTCTTCGCGGCCTGCACCGCGATCGACAGCGACGGTGAGGACCTCGGCGAGCCCGGCGACATCGCCTGGTACCCCGACCGCACGTGGCACGGCCGCACGTACGTCCCCGCGAGCACCATCACCTCGAATGGCTACGAACTGTTCGGCTACGTCCGCTTCGTCCCCGCCGAGGAGGGCGAGGACCCGACCGACTTCTACGCCCACGCCGACTTCACCGACGAAACCGCCGAGCGCAACCCCGACTGGACGCTCGACCTCTGCGAGGAGACGATCGGCTCCTGGCGCGGGCACTCCGGTGCGGTGGCCGCGATGACGCTCGTCTGGGGGCGCCCGCTGATCGGCGGCGGGCGTCTCGCCACCGCCGAGCTCGCCGACCTCGCGGTCGACCAGTGCGAACTGATCGAGGAGCGCTTCACGCTCATCGCCCCCGACGACTACCGCGGCGATCTGCTCGAGATCAAGCTCTTCGGCGCCCGCGCGCAGGAGCTGACACGCGAGTCGCTTTATGCGGGGGACGAAGGCGAGGAGGACGACGACGACGAGGATGGGGCGCACGAGGAGAGCCGCACCGAGGAGGAGGCCGACGGGGCGGAGTAACGACGGGAAGGCGACCCGCCGACACCCGTCTGCGTATCAGGATCCGGACGTCCCGCTCTTCACTCCGGGGTTGAAGAGGTCCTTCGGGTCGAACGTCCGCTTGATCGCATCGTGCAGCGCCACCGCCGGCTCGTCCCATTGCTGTGCGAGACGCCCGCGCTTCAGGCGCCCGACACCGTGCTCGGCCGCGACCGACCCGCCGAGCTCGACGACGAGCGCGAACAGCTCCTCGCCGATCGTCCGCGCCGCCTCGAGCTCGCGCGAGCTCGACGGATCCACGAGCACGGTCGCGTGCACGTTGCCCTCGCCGCCGTGACCCCACGCGCACGAACGCAGCCCCTGGCGCTCGGCGATCTCAGCGAACCGCGCAAGGCCTTCGCCCAGGCGCTCGACCGGGAAGGCGACGTCCTCGGAAACCTTCCCGCCGCGCACCCCCGCGGTGGCGGGATTGAAGCCGTCGCGCCAGCGCCACAGCGCGCCGGTGTCGGCGGGCTCCTCGATCGCGACCGCGTGCTCGGCCAGCAGCTTCAGCAGCGCGCGGCGCTGCGCGTCGGTCTCCCCGCGCGAGCCGTCCACCTCGATCAGCAGCGCGAACCCCGCCTCCCGTGGCGCCGGCGCGCCCGGGTAGGAGCCCGCGACGATCTCGAGCGTCTCGCCGTCGAGGAACTCGAGCGCCGAGGGCTGCATCCCGGCGGCCAGCATCTCGAGCATCGCCGCACACCCCTGCGCTCGATCGCGCAGCAACACCACCAGGGTCGCGCGCGCCTCCGGCGCCGGCAGCAGGCGCAGCCGCACCGCCGTGATCATCCCCAGCGTGCCCTCCGAACCAATGAGCAGGCTCTTCAGGT